>JBGTIK010000061.1:0-39219 GCA_041745715.1 Phormidesmis sp. | reverse complement strand
GCAGTTCAAATGAACTAAGTCATAAAAATTCTCAATTAAGGTTAACTATTGAGAACCATGCTAGAAAAAATGGCTGTGATTCTTATTGCTTCGTTTAAATACCCAATGTGCCAATTGGAAGTGCGGAATGTCGGATAAAAGGTGATGGCGGTTAATTTTAGGGTGTGATTCAAGGGCGTGAAGTCACAGACTGTGCTGTTAGCTCAACAGCTAGCGGTGATTTTAGCGCTTGTGACTTGGTATCGATGAGATCGTCTAAGTAAGTGTGCAAACGCTTTCCTTGCTCTACATCAGCAATATAAATTTGACCGCCTTGCTTTTTGAATAAGGGAAGTTCTGCGAGGCGCTGATAGTCAGTATCAGAAGAATGGGCGCTGATCATGGGGCGATCGCCCTCGGTCGGCACGAGTCCTTGCGGCAAATGTCCCTCAATTAAAGCCAAAATATGCGACTGGCAAGCTCGTGTATTGATTCCACGCTGCTCCAGCAAATGCAAGATGCCGCCTGCGGGCAATGGCTGGTCGGGCAGTGCTCGCAGCAGCTCTAGCAGCAAAAAGTAATCGCTGTACTGATGGCGGTTCTGGTCGAGGATTTGAGGATAGTTGCACAAGTTAGCAAGGCCGTAGGCGACTCGACTACAGCTATTGGAATATTCGCCGCTATAGGTGTCTTGAATGATAGTGGCATTGGGAAATTTTTGGCGCAGCCAGCGGGCAATAGCCCATAAAGAGGCTGATCCCCCCGTGCATACGACCTGATTGACGAGCTGCGCAGAGAGGCTCTTCTGCGCTAGCAAACTGTTGATTTGCCGGTTGATCCGCTGAATGTAGGGCACAAATATTTTGGATTCTAGGTCTTTGCGCTTGATGACCCACTGCTGATCGCCCAGAGTTAGCTCATACTGACTGTCTTCTTGTAAGGCGACTTTGAGCGATCGCGCGGCGGCCAATAGCTCTCGGCCTAGGGCCGAACTATTGAGACGCTGCCGCAACCGATGGCGTTTAGGGCGATCCGCTTCACCGACTCGCGGTAAACTGAGCTGATCTAGGCCCAAACTTTGCCAAGTAGGAGCTTCCGTGACCGCAGATTCAGTTACTGCGGAATCCTGTTCTAGCCGATCTTGGATGGGTAGATGTAGTAGCTGACAGATAATGTCTTGATCGAGTCCATCGCCAGCATACGTGAAGCTGCGTAGCGCAAAGTCTTGATAGCTAAGCTGATCGAGTTCATCTGGCAAAGTTACGACGGCTGACTCGGTAAGCGTTGCCCCAGCGCTAATCACGACTGTACCGCCCGACCAATTGCAGTTGTAAAGACCAGGCTGCTGAGTATTGATTTGATCGGTAGCAGCGTTGGGTGCGGACAGTGCTGATAATAGAGCTGCGATCGCCTCTTCGACAAAGCACACCTGATCAGGACGTGCCACCATGCCTGAAGCCAAAACTGCCTCACGAATATTAAAGCTATAGGTATCAGGCCAGTTGTTAGGATAGCCTACGATTACGCCCTTCAAATCTGCTAAGGCGCGTTTCAATGCCTCCGATTTGAGATCAATGGCCCGGCAGCTTAGCTTTTCAGCACTCAGCGTTTTAAACAAATCGCTCAGCGCCGCTTGTAAATCTCTCAAAGGCAGGGCTTGATGGTCAGACCACTGAATGAAAGGTTCACCCGATGACTCACGAGGAATACCAACCTTGAGCAACGGCTTAAGGTTGCGCAGTAGCTGATCGCCTTGCTGCAAAGCCAGTGGTCCGACTACTCCAACACCACTCAGTGCACTCCTCAGCGGTTGAGCAGGTTGAGTCGCCTGAGCAGACGGATTAATTTGGACTACAGCAGGCAGTCGAAAGCGGTTGGTCTGATCGTCACCGGCTACATTCCAGCACAGTGGAAACACCTGATTATCTAGCTGGTTAATGAGCACCGCTGATAAACCCGTCGTTCCTAAATCAATTCCCAAGAACCACTCGGCTAACTGCGGATCTGCTAGGCCATCTTCCCTTTGGTCTAAGATAGGCTGTCTGTCTAGCTCGGCGGTTACAAAGGGATCTACTGGCTCTTTGGGAGCAGACTGTAGGTCTGTCTTTAAATCTAGAGTGGGCGGCTCAGTTACGAATGGCTCAATTCCGGGCGAATCGATGGCGGGCGGCTCAACCACAAATGACTCAATCGCGGATGAATCAATGACGGGTGGATCAGCTAGTGTGGTTGCTGATGCAGACGGTTCCAATACTGGCATCGCCGTTATTGGCGGCAGCTCATCCGTTTCATCTAGCTCATTGCTTTCAACTGGCTCATTTATAGATTCTAAAGATTCAGAAGATTCTGAACTGTCTGGATCTAGTAGTGCATCTAGCGCATCCAAATCGGTCAAGCCGACAGGATCGCTGACTTCGCTCGAAATACCTGTGGGTTCAGCAGAAAGCTCAGGTATTTCGCTAAAAATGCCTTCTAAAGCGTCATAAAAAGGCTCCGTTGACTCAGTAGGGATAAACTCGGACATGTCCGGATCTATTACTTGATCGAGCGCACTGGTGCTATAAAAATCTAAGTCATCATCAAAGTCCGCTGGCGGCAGAGGTGGCGCTACCTCTATGTCTTCTTCTGGGTTCAAAAGATTAGTTGGATCATCTAGCAGATTATTGTCCGCCAGATCATTGTCTGCCGCTTCGCCCACGTTATCTTCTGTTTCTAGAGACGCTTCTAACGGATCATCAACGAAGATCTCAGACGATACTGTTTCTTCTTCAGGATCTTCATTCTCAATCGGCGGGTCGGCCTCTAGCATATTCAATGCTGCTGTAGCCGTTGGCCTATCTGGTATAGCAGATGAATCTAGTGGCAGTGAATCTGTTGAAAGTGTAGTCGGTAGAGGCGCTTCTGCTTCAAAAACAACAGCTTCTTCTAAGTCTGCCACTAGTACTTCCGGCTCTGCCTCATTTGCCTCTAAAGCAATGCGCTCAGCTGTCTGACTGTCTGTTTCTAGTTCATTGAGTAAATGATTAGGCAACTGATCGGGCAAAGCTTCAGCGCTCTCATCAGCGTTTTCAAGCGGGGCTACGATACCGGGCGGTAGGGCCTCGCTGGGTTCGTCGTGGGTATCTGGAATATCAGGTACTAAAGCAGATTCAGGTTGAAGATTTGGCTCTGTTTCAACAACTGCTGCTTCGGTAATATTTTCCTCAACTGAATCGTCTTTGGTCAGGTTGTTTTCGCTCAGATTCTTTTCAACTAGATTCTCTTCGGTAAGATTCTCTTCGGTAAGATTCTCCTCAACTAAACTATCTTCGGTAAGGTTCTCTTCGCTCAAGCTGTCTTCGACCAAATGCGCTTCGGCTAAATGCACAACCGGCTCAACCTCTTCTGCTTCAAAATCCTCAGCGACAACTAAGCTGTCACTACTTGAAATTTCGTTTATTTCATCGTCATCAAACCCCAAATCAGGTTTTGAATTGGGCCCTAAATCGGGCAAAACATCGGCCAGCTCCATTTCTTCTGCACTCTGAAAATCTTGCTCTGATTTGGGGAGTGATGGCGGTGTTAGTTCAGCGGCTAAGTCGGATGAATTAGATTCTGGTTCAGGCCCAAAATCTGTTTCCGAGTCTAAATCGGCAAGGTCTAAATCGGTAAGATCTAAATCGGCAAGAGCAGCATCAAGCGTCAGATCTGCTAGGGTTAGTCCTGCTAAGTAGGCAGCATCGGCAGTCGGCGTGACCTTGGCTTCTATCGCTGGATCGTCAGCTTCGGTTGCTGCAATTTGGGCATCTGCCGTGGCTGCATCTATCATCAGCTCATCTGCCGACAGCGTAGGGTCATGATCGCTGCGATCAATATCTAGATTCATTCGATCCAAATCAATGGTGCCATCGGCTCGAATAAAGTCTTCTGGCTGAAGTATAGTGCTTTCGGTGTTTTCGCTACTGCTGGTTTCACTATTGGTGCTTTCGTTTTGGTAGCTACGGCCAGCGGGCAAGATTTCGTTGAGGGATGCAACCGTATTTGTCGCGGCCAGAGGCCGAGAGGGCATGGATACGGGAGATGGCGGCTCCAAGTCAGCCGCATAAGCAGGCTCTGGCGGAATGCTAGGGCCGAGTTGCTGAGTGAGATGATCAACTAGCGATCGCAAAATCACCTCACCCTGACGACCCAAGCTATGCATATTATCTAGCCCTTCGTTTAGCGAAATTTGATAGCTGTCAATATTTCGCTGGAGCGTTTCAAACATTCGCTGCAAGGTCGCGTCAATATTCACCAGCAGCTGATCGGAGCGTGACTGTAGCTGGTGTAGCTCCTCCATCTGACGGTTAGGCTGAATAGGGGCAACTTCTTGATCGGTGACCGGTTCGCTAGGCTGCAAATGAATCGACTCGGCTTCGGCAGCAGCAGATAGTTTGGCTATAGCCTCAGCGTGGTCTAGTTCCAACTGGTTCAGCGTTTGCCTCACCTGAATCGACAGATTTTCCTGTAGACGCTCCATCAGCGCCACCAGAAACTGATTGAACTGAGTCTCATCGATGCCTACCGCACTTTGCTGACTCGCTTCGAGCGCCGCTCGACGGATAGATTCTAAATTAGCCGCTTCCAAATTAGCCGCTTCCGAGCTAGCCTGACGCCGGACAGATAGCGCTTTTACCTCGTTTTGCAGCGCCTCACGCTCAGATCGTAGGCCGTCGAGTTCTAACCTCAGCGGCTGCAAAGCGCTAGACTTTAAAAACTTCATTTCTGTTAGCAAGGCTTGCAGCACATTTTCAGGTGAATCTCCGGCCACGGCTGCTAACGCCGTATTACCAGAGCCCGTTCTTGCGTCTGTTCTGGCACCAGATTGAGGCCCACTAGAGTAAGGCTGAGATTGCGGCATTTGCTGACCCATAGGATCTGAAGGCGCGGCCAGTTGAGACGGTGCTGGTAGCTGCCCTGCATTCGGATCGACCGGGCCCCAGCCGCCGGGCGCCTCAAACGTTTGCTGTAGCGACTTCAGGTAATTTTGGACTTGAACCAAAGCCTGCCGCCCAGTCTCCAGTTCACTCGCTCGAATACACGGCTTCCGGGGCTTGGGCGCGCCTAAAATCTGCTCTATATCAGCAATGAGTGATTGAATCTGATCCTTCTGAGAAGTCACAATAGGTGCCTGTAATAGTCAGCGTAGCTGTGAGGGTTCGCGAATCTGTACATTGCCAGCGATCAGTTACCCGGATTCTTTAATACAGGGCAAGCGCACTGATGGCAAGTGCACAAAGTTTAAGCTAGCAGCGCAAAAAAGCACAGCCCAAACTGTAGATATTTTTTAAACTATATTTCTGAGCTATATTTTTCCGGATATTGTCTGACTGCGGATAGGCAACTTCTAAAATGCATCTAAAAAATCCTTCATTTAGCATTAATGGTTTTTAATTGGCCGAAAGCAGCTCATAGCAAAGCTTTGTATTAGCTATATATAGGCAAAAATTCAGTAGTTTTACAAACGTCTTCGGTGTTAGAGTTAGCGTGCTTTACAGTCCCTTGCCAGGTCTCCGGAGAATGGATTCACGCCTTCCCGATACAAGCGAACTGATCCGCATCACGCCATTTTTTTCAGCTCTTAGTCCAGAAGCTGCTGAGCAAGCCGCTGCTCAGATTGTGGCTCGCTGCCATCCGGCCAATCAGGTCATTTTATTGGAAAACGATTGGGGTAGCTCGGTCTATTTTATTTTGGAAGGTTGGGTCAAAATTCGAACTTACAACCTAGAGGGCAAAGAGGTCACGCTCAATATTTTAGGTAAAGGAGAGGTGTTTGGAGAGATGGCTCCTTTGGAAGAAATTCCTCGCTCTACGGATGTGATTACGCTAGTGCCGACCGTGATTGGAAATATGCCTGCGCAGCATTTTGTTAATTTGCTGAATACGGAGCCGTTAGCAGGGCTGTATTTGGTGCGGCTAATGGCTAAACGGTTGCGACAGGTGAATCGACGGCTGCGGCTGCGCGAATCGGATAGTCAGTCGCGAGTGGCTGATATTTTATTGTTTCTGGCGGACGGACAAGGTAAAGTGGCTGGTCAGGGCATGGAGATTCCAAACTTGCCGCATCGGGAGCTCAGTGGGCTCAGTGGGCTAGCTCGCGAGACAGTTACGCGAGTTTTGAGTAAGTTAGAGAAGAAAGGACTGATTGAGCGCGATCGCGACACCTTAAAAATCATCGATACTGAAGCCCTTGAGAATCTGCTTGTATAGCCCTTGCCTATGACTATTGACCAACCCGCTGAGCCTCAGAAGCCTGATGACACCTCGCGCCTGAGCCAAGATCTGCCAGGAAATGGGCCAGAAAAATTGCCAGATGACGATGCGCCATGGATTGCTGACGACGATGTGAGTGAGCCTATAAGCGGGCCTATGAGCGAACTTGATTCTACGGCAGTCAAGCATTCGGCGCAGCTTTTCCCCATTCCACCTGCATCCCTAATAAAGTTGCCCGAAGCGGCTACAGGAAATCGCAGTCATCGTCAAGCCGTGGGGCCGTTGCCGCTGGTAGAAACGGCTTTTTTAGCCAGTGCGGCTAGCCTGATGTGGCTGATCAATACGTATTTTCCACCGGGCCCGCTGCTGCGGATTTTATTTCCTTTGCCAATAGCGCTGGTGTACTTGCGGTGGAATGCTCGTGCTGCTTGGATGTCAGCTACTGTTTCAGGGCTACTGCTGACTATTTTACTAGGCCCAACGCGCAGCATTTTCTTTGTCATACCCTATGGCTTTCTAGGTGTGCAGTTAGGCTGTTTGTGGCGGCGCGGCGTTCGCTGGGAAATTTCAATTCTGACCGGTGGACTGCTGGTGACGCTCGGCACGTTTTTCCGGATTTGGCTGCTGTCACTGTTAGTGGGTGAAGACCTGTGGGGCTATCTGATCGCCCAGATTACTCAGATGATCGATTGGCTCATGCGATTGTTTACAAACTGGGGCTGGATTGGGCTTGGAGCTTGGGGACAGCCTAGTATGGAGGTGATTGCGATCGCGGCTGTGCTGGTTGTGCTTTTTTCTAGCATTGTGTACCTATTTACCGTCCATTTGGCCGCTTGGCTCGTGCTAGAACGACTAGGTGTCTCAATGCCAGAGCCGCCTGGCTGGGTACAGGTGCTTATAGAAGAATAAGTGTATCGTTTTATGATTCGCACTCAGGCTGGCGACGCAGACGCTTGGCTTAGCCAACACCAAGGGCATCGACCGGTATTTGTCTGCATTCTCAGCTTCACTGAAACCGGTCTTATTCCCAATATTTCTGCTGCCGGAACAACGCCCCAAGCTCGGCAATATACTGCTCTAGCCGACGCCGAATTACTGTTCAATGGCGAAAAGCGTCGCCGCTATCCGCTTATACAGTTAGCAGCGGGCGTCTCTCCTGCCGTCATTAGCCGCGCAGTTTTGAGGCAGCAAAATATTTCAATGCACTTGCTAAGTACAGGCTTACCCCACCCACTCAGTCTGCCACACATATCTTTGCCGCAGGTAATGGCTCAGCCCATCCAGACGGGCCAAGCTATGGGCAGTAATCAAGTTCGAGCCCTACTGCAAAGCGGATTAGATTGGGGGCGTAAGCTAGCAAAGCGAGGAAGTTACTTGCTGATAGGCGAATGTGTAGTCGGTGGAACGACGACTGCGCAAGCCGTACTCACAGCCTTGGGCTACCGTGTTCAGGGCTGCATGAGCAGTAGCCATCTCCGGAGTAATCATCGCCAAAAGCAGGTGCTGGTAGATCAGGGAATTGCCGCTTGGCAAGGACACAGTGAAGCCATTAATAGGAGCGCTTTAGATAGGAGCGCTTTGCCATTGGCGGCAGTCACCGCCGTCGGCGATCCCATGCAAATCGTAGCGGCTGGAATGGCGATCGCTGCGAGTCGTCAAAGCGGCGTATTACTGGCAGGTGGAGCGCAAATGCTAGCTGTGTATGCCTTAGCCCAAGCACTTGCTCAATCAGAAATTTCAGCCTATAGCTGGCAGCGCGAACAAGTCGTCGTTGGCACCACCCGCTGGGTGATAGAAGATCCTAGCGCCGATACCGTCAAAATTGCCAAAGCCATAGGCGCACCCTACTTAGCTAGTCAGATTGACTTTAGCCAATCTCCCTACTTTCAACTGCGAGCCTATGAGCGAGGCTTTATTAAAGAAGGCATGGGAGCTGGAGGCTGCGCGATCGCCGCTCACCTACACCAACAATGGACAAAATCACAGCTGTGCCATGCCGTAGAAGCAGAGCTGCGTGCTTGCCTTTAGAACATCTTCTTCGGCAACAGCTCTTCAGTAACAGTGCGCCAAGCTACTGGAATCGACAGGCTAGAATCTGCTCTTCCAAAGCAGCCATGCGATTGTAAGCAGCCGTTAGCTGCGCCGTAAGACGCTGAATCTGAATTTGAGGAGACACCGCCGGAGACGTACTTGATTTATCGCCTTCCCAGTGAGGCTCATCACTTAAAATATCTTTGTGCATCATAGTGGGGTTAATAGTGCGATGCAGCGCCACCGGAAAGAGATCAGCGGATCGCGAATCAGGAGCCAACTCGCCATTTGAGAGGCTTTGCATCTCAGCAATTTTGGTTACTTTTTCAGTGAGCTGCTCCATCAGGTGATACAGCCCATCGACCTTATCGCTCAACTCAAATACTTGCTTTTGTACAATATCCATAGCCATAGGCATACTTGTTAAGCCATTAATTTTTTTAATTCTATAAATAAATTTCACTATTAGGTGTTGACGCACCGGATCATTTAACTTTTGGTGTGGAGCCCAGTCGTTCATCCGTTCTTTGTGGGCTGTCCAAAAGCTTGTCATAAGCTTTTGGACAGGGGAGTTTCCGCAATAATGACAGGTGGTCGAATCCGAACCTCAAAAGTCACTCAAACTTTCACATGGCGATCTATAATTCTCATGAAGTGTAAAGAAACTTAAGTACGTTTAGCCGTTAGAGGTTTTATGAAATTGATTGCTAAAGCTTTCCGTAAATTGGGCGCTGTCTTCATGATGGCTGCTCTTATCATCAGTAGCTGTGCCATTTTGGCTTCCCCTGCTTTGGCTGCTGATCACGTTGTCAAAATGGGCTCGGATGGTGGTTTGCTGGTTTTTCAACCTGCCACTATTACGATTGCCAAGGGCGACACTATAACTTGGGAAAACAATAAAATGGCTCCCCACAACGTCGTTTTCGATGCTAACAACGTGCCGGGTGGCAAAGCCGTTGCCGATAAGCTCACTCACTCTCAGCTCACGTTTGCACCGGGTGAATCCTACAGCAGCACTTTTGATGACGCTGGTGAATATACGTACTTCTGTGCGCCCCACCGTGGTGCTGGCATGGTAGGTAAAGTCGTTGTTCAGTAAGCTATCAGCAGCTGACAACTTTAGTGGCAAATAATCTAGAGCCCGATCTTTAGATATTAGTTGCCTAACAATCTTGGAGTGGGAGGAAGAAAGTATTTTCTTGCCTCCCTTTGTTTTTTAGGCCGATAAGCAGTTTTTTGAAGATTCCGGGTATGTTTTAGCGAGTCTAAATTTGGGTTGCCGTAGACGATGTTATACTTTGCGCGCATTCAGTTTTAAGATACGGAAGAATATTGCGAATTGAGTGTGATAGTCTTTAGCAAATCTCCGCGACTTCAAAGGTTTTAAGATGGTTTTGACGCACCTAAAGTCAGTAGGTATTAGGCGTATGCATAGCTTGGTTGCTAATTGGCCATAGCAGTAGCATTAGAGATGTTAAAAGAGGCTTAGCTCAATCAATCGAGATTGAAATCTGCTTCTAAATAATTTAATTCCTGAAAATTAGCCTTTGAAATTAGTCTTTAGTTTAGTCCTTAGTAAAGTTGGCCATTGAAATTCAGTATGTAATTGTTTAGAAGCTGGTCGCTGAGGTAGATGACCTATGAGCGATACAACTGCATACCTAGCGGGCTGTGCTACGAACAGGTGTGGCGGCTTTGGTGTTGCTGGTCGCCAGAATCGGTATGGTGGGTACAGACAGTCATAGTGCTAACCAATTGGGCGATCGCCTTGC
Source organism: Phormidesmis sp. (assembly GCA_041745715.1). Taxonomy (GTDB): domain Bacteria; phylum Cyanobacteriota; class Cyanobacteriia; order Phormidesmidales; family Phormidesmidaceae; genus Phormidesmis. Next base: position 29,206 of record JBGTIK010000061.1, on the reverse strand, counting down.
CCAGATTGAAGGCACCTCACCCAACCTTCAAGCAAACACTCAAGCCACACGTCAATCTTTCTAAAGATTTGCCCGACTGCACTCCTGACCTCACCCAACCTTCAAGCAAACACTCAAGCCACACAGCAGATGGAATTTGAGCTGCGCAGCGAGTTAGAAAGGCAGCGTGACCTCACTCAAAAGCTAGAAGATCAGCTCAATAAGCAAGCTAGTCTTTCAAGTTCTTTAGAAGCACAAATCAAAGCGCAAGAGACTAAAAACCAAGATTTACTGGCAAAAGTGCAAACCTACCAGCGCTCAGTAGAGGATCTAGAGCTGCAAGACAAACTGCAGCAGCTAGCGAACCCAGTAGCCGCACCGCAGGCCCCCCAACATCCGTCATTTGGCTAGGTGCAGGGGTTGTTGTCGTGTTGATTTTGGGCGGCGGCGACCTGATTTTGTGCGCAATTATCTTGATTTTGCAGTCACAGCGCCGTTCAAATCGATCCGCGCCAATGCCACCCCCAATTCCGATGCCGCCTGTAGCACCCTATCGCTATTACGATCCAGCCTTTTTGCCACCTGCTCAATTGCGATCGCAGCGCCCGTCCTATTACGACTACCCGCCTTCCCCCTACGACTACACACCCTAGCGGATCTAGCGAATACCATAGGCTGATCGAAACAAAGCACAAAATGACTGTAACTACTTCACCCGAATCTGATGATCGCCTAGCCCGCATTGAGCCGAAGCTAGACATGCTGGCAACTGAGGTTGATACTTTTTTTGACTCAGGTAGAGCGCTCTAACGATAAATTTGACACCTATCAAAAGGCGAGAATGGGTAGTGCAGCTAGCTTTTACGCTAATTGCCAGCGCCACGATTACGGTCATCCTTTCCACAGTCTTGAACAGATAGCCTCTATAGGGGCGATCGCAGGCTATCTGCTGAGAATTCAAAAAGGCGGCACCCAGATTCGAACTGGGGGTAAAGGATTTGCAATCCTCTGCCTTACCACTTGGCCATGCCGCCGCTGAAGAACTAATATATCAAACTTTCGAGACTTATCAAGATCAATTGTAAAGCCCTCATTCCAGGGCAGAGGCTTCGCAGCGAAGTTTAACGGGAGGTGCAATCTAAGATTTGATCAATCATCCGGTTGGCTTGGCTAGCATAGCTGCCGCCGAAGAGATTGAAGTGGTTGAGGATGTGATAGAGGTTATAGAGTACCTTTCGCTGTGAATAGCCCGCATCTGTCGGAGCGGCGGCTTCGTAGGCTTGATAAAAAGCGGTGGGGAAACGGCCAAATAGCTCGGTCATGGCCAGGTCGGTTTCGCGATCGCCGTAATAAGTCGCCGGATCAAACATAACGGGTTCACCCGCTGTGGTGACGGCGGCATTGCCTGACCATAAATCGCCATGAAGCAAAGCGGGCTGAGGCAGATGGCCTTTGAGCAGCCGAGGAATCGCGCTCATCAGCTCATCGCGACGGGGAAAGAGTCCGCCCCGGTCGTGGGCTAGCTCAAACTGAGGGCCGAGCCTGCGATCGCGCCAAAAAGCAGCCCAGTCCTCTCCCCATTGATTCTGCTGGGGTGTGGCCCCAATTGTATTGTTACGGTGCCAGCCAAAGCCCTGAGGGCTCGTGACTTGGTGCATCGCCGCTAACTGCTGACCCAAACGCGGCCATGCGGCGGCATTGAGACTAGCACCTAAGGCCAAATACTCCATCACAAAATAGGCAACATCGCCCACGACCCCATGACACAGCGGCTGCGGTATTCGCACCGTCTGGCTGGCATACAGTTCTGTGAGGCCATCGAATTCTGCTTCGAACATGGCGCGATCGCTAGCCCGATTACACTTCACAAAAAACGTACGCTGATGATCGCTCACCGCTACCGCTTGATTGATACAGCCACCGCTGATAGCGCGCTGTTGCTGAACTCGAAAGGGCTGATGGGTGAGTTGACTAATGTGCTCAGCGATTGGATCAGCCAAGCTTTCGGCTAGAGGTGACATCAGGCAGGCATCCTCATGCAACCGCTGTGTCTGGCTGCGAGGAAGGCTTGAGGACGACTACACCATAGGCATCCAAAGGCAAGTATCGCTGCACAGCGGCGCGCACATCATCAGCGCTGACTTGGCGAATCCAGTCAGGATAATTCAGCGCGTGGCGAATATCACCGGTCATGGCCTGATAGTAGCCGTATAGGCCAGCGCGATCGCTCGGTGTTTCACTGGCAAAAATATAGCGATTAGCCACTTGAGTCTGCACTCGGCGCAACTCATGAGGCGTCACTGGAGCCTCGTGCAGCCGCTGAATATGCTCCATGATAGCCGCTTCCGCTGCGGCTAAATGCACCATTGATACCTGAGCTGAAATATAAAATACGCCCTGGTTACCAAACGTCATATTGCTAGCCGAAATGCTATTGACCAATTGCCGCCGCTCTAGCAAATCATCAATCAATCGCGCCGTCCGGCCCCGACTTAAAATAGAGGCGACCACATCTAGCGGATAGGTTTGCTCTAGTTCGCACATACCCGGCACTCGCCAGCTCATCACCAAGCGAGCCTGCTGTAAAGCCTCATCGATATATTCAAACCGATGGATACCCGCGAACGGCTGTTCGGGCTGGGTAGAGGGCACCTGCGAAATCAAGTCTGGATTCGCATACTGCCGGTTGCTGCGGGTCAGCGCTTGCTCAAAGCTTTCTTCCACTACCCGGATCAATGTTTCGACCGGGAGATTGCCCACAGCCACCGCTGTCATATTTTGCGGCTGGTACCAAGTGTGATGAAACGCCCGCATTTGCTCAGCGGTGAGCCCTTCAACCACACTGGCTGGGCCTAACACGGGCCTGCGGTAAGGCAGCGTCTCAAAGCTCATTTCCATTGAGCGATAGAAAGTGCGCCTACGGGGACTGTCTTGCGCCCGACGAATTTCTTCTAAAATCACAGGTCGCTCTTTGTCAAATTGATCGCCTTGCAAGCTAGGATTCATCACTAGCTCAATTTGCAGCGGTGCTAGCGTCTCAAAATCTGCTGGTGCGGTCGTAATGTAATAGTGAGTGTAGTCCTGACTGGTCGCTGCGTTGGTGACAGCGCCTCGCTCTTCAATGAGACGCTCAAATTCACCACAGCCAATTTGAGGGGTGCCTTTAAATATCATGTGCTCTAGAAAGTGAGCCATCCCGTTAATGGAATTAGATTCGACTTTAGAGCCGATGTTCAGCCACAGGCTGAGATTGACTGCCTCAATGGGCATTTGCTCCGCAATTATTGTCAACCCGTTGGCTAATCGGCGAACGGTGGGCGCGATGGGCTGAGCCATAACAGCGCTGTCTGCTTTTATCTCGTTGGAGAGGGTGGGAGTGGCCATAGACAATTGTTTTTTCTTTTTATTGTAAGCTTCAGATCAATGGTAAGCGAGTTGAAAAGCCTCTGAAGGCAGATCTTGGCAGATAGCAAATTCAACGGAGGTAACATTACATCCTGGAACATCTTGGAACATCCAGGAATTTGCATGTAATCCAAAAAACCCGGATTAAAAAATCGCCAAAATGGGGTACTTATAGCGACTATACAGAGCCACTATAGGCGTGCCTTTGGAGGTGCGTATCATCTCTACTTTCACCCTTGCCTCGCTATGCTCACTAGTCGTCGCTGTACTCATTAAGTGTATTTATTTAGGAATGGCAGATAATGGGAACGTGGATTAAAGAGACCTGTACCGCGTTTTATTTGATGGAAGGCGGCTATTACATTTCAAAAATTTCTAAATATCCCTCTCAAAACAATCCCCAAGAGCAAGTGGTGAACATTTCTGGGATGAAAACATGGTTCAGCCGCACCGATTTTCCGGGTGGTATGACCATTTCTACTCAAGAAGATGCGCCTGAACCGCAGCCAAAGCCAGAGGCTATAGCGCCGCCTGTGACTTCCAAAGAAGAGCCGAGTAAAGTCCCGACACCGTCAGTGCCTGCTGGGCCTAAGCGGATCAATTCAAACGGACTTTTGCTCATCAAATCATTTGAAGGTTTGCGCCTGAGTGCCTATCGCGATGCGGTTGGGATCTGGACGATTGGCTATGGCACGACTCGGGGCGTAAAGCCGGGGATGCGAATTTCGGAAGCAGAAGCGGAAAAATTTTTGCAAGAAGATCTGATTCGATTTGAGCAGGCGATTCATGAGGCTTTGAGCGTACCGGTCAATGATAATCAGTTTTCAGCGCTGGTATCGTTTACTTACAATATTGGCTCAGGAGCATTTCGCAGCTCTACGCTGCTGCGGTTGCTGAATCAAGGCGAAGACGTGCGTAGTGTTGGGGCTCAGTTTTTACGGTGGGATAAAGCGGGTGGCAAGGTGCTAGCAGGGCTAACTCGCCGCCGCAACGCGGAAAGATCCCTCTTTTTGGGTGAAGATTTTCGGGGCTTTTTATCAGTATGAGCATTCGCCTTAAAGCGTCGCTGACGCCTTATTTGTTTTTAGCCCCGGCGCTGGTGGTGTTGGTGCTAGTGGTGTTTTGGCCTGCGCTTCAGGCTTTTCGCTTAAGCTTTGTGGAGTATGGCTACGATCTGACGCAGCCGCCGGAGTGGGTGGGGTTAGATAATTTTCAGCGACTGATGAAGGATAAAACCTTTTGGCAAACGCTAAAAAATACGGTGCTGTATTTAGCCTGTGTCGTGCCAGTGCTGGCTATCGCCCCGCTTTTGCTCGCTATTTTAGTCAACCAAAAGCTCAAAGGCATGCATTGGTTTCGAGTGGCCTACTACACCCCGGTAGTGGTTTCGATGGTGGTTGCGGGGATTGCCTGGCGCTGGCTCTATGCAGAAAACGGGTTGCTGAACCAAATGCTGTCTGGCCTAGCCGCTGCCGCGAAAAACCTGCCTGGCTTAGGTCAGTTTCTGCCTCAGGCTTTTTCTGCACCCATCGTCATTCCCTGGCTAACGAGTCCTGACTGGGTGCTGTTTAGCGTGATGGCGGTGACGATTTGGAAAGGGCTGGGCTACTATATGGTGATTTATTTGGCGGGGTTGCAAGGGCTCCCGGCTGATCTGTATGAGGCGGCGGCGATTGATGGCTCGGATGGTTGGCGCAGGCATTGGGATATTACGCTGCCGTTGATGAAGCCTTACCTTTTTTTGGTGGCGGTGATTAGCGCGATCGCAGCTACTAAAGTTTTTGAAGAAGTCTTTATCATGACCCAAGGTGGTCCTCGTAACGCCTCCAAAACTGTGGTTTACTACGTTTACGAATCAGCCTTTAAAGACTTAGATATGAGCTATGCCTGTACGATTGGCTTGGTGCTGTTTCTGATTATTTTGGCACTGTCATTTGTGCGATTAGCACTCGCTAATCCAGCAGAATCTGGTACCTATCTGTAGCAAATCACCCAAAAATCAAGCGATTGTAGAGTCTAAAGCTTGGGCTTAAAGGCTTGATCGAGCAGTCCATAGATGCGGTAGAACTTGCCATAGGCCAGGACGCTTTGGGAATATTAGGGAATCGTTAAGACTTTTTTAAAGCATCCCTATGGTTAACGTCCAAATGAGCTATCTGCAAAGCTGTCCGACTAACTTGGAGCAAGAAAGGGCTTGCTTTAAAGTCATTTCAAAGATTCGCGAATCTTTAGATTTAACCGAAATTTTGCAGACAACTATTCAAGAAGTTCGTCAGTTGCTAGCGGTTGATCGCGTTGGCATTCTTCGCTTGAATCCGGAGGAAGGATGGAATGAAGGAGAGTTTATTGCTGAAGCTGTGCTGCCTAAATTCAGTTCAGCGCTAGCGGCTCGGGTGAAGGATCATTGTTTTGGCGATCGCTATGCAGACGCGTATCAAAATGGTCGTATTCAGGCCGTCAATGATATTTACGCTGCCGACTTAAGTGACTGTCACATTGAGATTTTGAGCCAGTTTCAAGTCAGAGCCAATTTGCTAGTACCGCTGCTTCAAGGCCAAGAACTGTGGGGATTGCTGTGCATTCATCAATGTTCAGGGCCGCGCCAGTGGACCTCTGATGACATTGATTTTGTAGCCAAGCTGGCACTGCATTTGGGTGTGGCGATTCAACATGCTGAGCTACTGATTCAAACCCGTCAGCAGGCAGCAGCACTGGATGAAGCTCTGCAAGAGCTGCAATCAGCTCACCTAGAGTTGGCCCAAGCGGAAAAAATGGCGAGTCTGGGCCAGCTAGCGGCAGGTGTTGCCCATGAGATTAACAATCCGGTTAATTTCATTGAAGGTAACTTAAAGCATGTAGAGAGCTATACAGCCGATTTGCTCAGTGTTTTGAATTTGTATAAAGCGCATTGTCCAAGCGATATTCCGGCTATTCAGGCAGCGATGGAAGCGCTAGATATAGACTTTTTGGTGGAAGATCTGCCGAATCTGCTGAAATCGATGTCAGTAGGCGCAATTCGTATCAATCATATTGTCGGAGCGCTGCGGAATTTTCCCGGCTAGATGAAGTGGGTCTCAAATCAGTGAGGCTATGCGAAAGCCTTGATAATACTTTGCTGATGCTGAATAACCGCCTTCAGGCAACTGACTACCGGCCCGAAATTAGCGTTCAAAAAAACTATGGACAACTGCCTCAGGTGGATTGCTATCCTGGGCAAATCAATCAAGTTTTGATGAGCGTTTTGAGCAATGCGCTAGATGCGATTGATGGCTATTGGCTCGAAGCAGGCACTCCGAAAGGCCCTGAAAAAGGTGCTGAACGGCCTTTAATTTCACTGAGCGCTCAGGCATTCGTGGATACTGTGCAAATTACGATTGCCGACAATGGCCCAGGAATGCCAGATGAGGTGAAAGCCAGGCTGTACGATCCGTTTTTTACGACGAAGCCGGTTGGGCAAGGGACTGGATTAGGACTAGCGATGAGCTATCAGATCATTGCTAAGCATGGTGGAACATTGCAATGCAGGTCGCAGCTAGGACAGGGCGCTCAGTTTGTGATCAGCTTGCCGAATTAGCAGATGCTGCATTTGGTAAAGCTTGCGATCGCGAATCGCGCTTTCGCTAGCGAATCAGCCCATCATTCAGCCCATCATTCGGAGCAGGCCCTGCTGACCTACTAAAATTTCTCTTAAAAAGCTAACGATGCCAACCCAGATAATCGGAGAGATATCTACGCCGCCAATGGGGGGAACGAGCTTGCGAACCGGAATCAAAAACGGCTCGGTAGGCCAAGCGGCTATAGCAAAGGGAAACTTATTGAGATCGGCTTCAGGGTACCAGGTCAAAATAATTCGAAATAGAAATAACAAGGTGTAAAGGCTCAGCAGCGGGCCAAAAATCCAGGTAGCGATCGCAGCGTTAGACATTTGTAAAAAATGAAATGAATTTTATAAGCACTCTAGCTTTAGCTTAATACGTTCGGTCTGATCCGTTTGGCCTAATTGCATTCAGCTTTTCAAGGGTGGCGATTGTCGATATCATAGAAAGGAAATAGACTCTATTTCCTTTCGCCCCTTGCGCTCAGCCAAGGCAACCATCCATGACGCCCTCTTTAACTAATTTTATGCTTAGCCTGCTGGCAGGTCTTTTGATTTTGGTAGTCCCTGCCACCATCGCTTTGATTTTCATCAGTCAGCGCGACCAAGTGACTCGCAACTAGAACCCAACCCTCAATCTCAAAAAAATGTCCAGAAAAAAATGTCCAGACTTTATTTGAGACAGGCCATTTGAGATGAGTTGCTGTAAGACTTTATAGCTGGCCTGACAGCTAGCTCACAACTGGAAGAGCAATTTTTTGCTCTTCCAGTTTTTTGTGTCGTGTTTTGTAGAGGGGTTTATCACAGGGTTCGGGGCAGCCTGGAGTGAGACATATCTGAACACTCTCACTGTGTCAAGGTTAGAATGGTTAAAAGCTGCGGTTTTATCTGATTGAGTTAGCGCAATTGGTTTAGCAGAACCTGCTAATGAAAACCTCCATAAAACCAGCGGTGTACTCAGTTGAATCATTAACTCTGCTATGGTGCTGCTAATTAGCGCCTGCAAGCATTGGTTGATGCGGTATGTTCGGTGCAATTTTTGTTTAGACAGCAAGCGGCTGTTATTTAAGAGGATTCGGTTGTGAATTTCGGTACCCCCGTCCCCCTGCTAATCGGCATTATTTTGATTTTGGGTGCGCTGGCGCTGTTCTTTTTGGAAAAGTTCAGACCGGGCTACGAACGAGATTCTGATAAGGTCTATGCAGTGCTGTTGCTGATTTCGGGCCTTTTTTTGCTGGCGCATTTAGATATGGAGCTGCTGGCGTCTTTTCAGCAGTTGCTGATGGCCGGAATGCTCACAGCCCTTCTGATTGAGAGCATTCGTAGCCGGTTGCCGAGAGCTGAAGTGCAGCCACCGCTCAATAGTCGCGCTCCTAGACCCCGCTACAATGAGCGGCCACCGGCTCGGCGGGTGTATCGCGCTGAGCTAGATGATCGGGGCAATGCCTTTCGTGAGCCTGCGCGTGCCCCTAGAATGGCACCGGCTCAAGAAGAATATTGGCGCAACGACCAGTATGCCAATGAGCGGGCTCGTCAGCCCCGTCAGCCTTACGAAGAATATCGCGGGCCTGCCGGTCAATTGCAGCCTAGCGAAGAGCCAGGCCGCTACGCCGATGAAGCCCGCTACAGCGATAGCAATGGTCGCTATGGCGATCGCCCTCCAGCCCGTGGGCCCATGAATTCATCTGCCAACCCATCGGCTAATTCACCTATCAATCCATCGGCCAATCCATCGGCAGAGCGTTCGCCAATGCGCCCAGCCCAAAATCCGCCTGACTGGCGAGCTGAGCAGCCTAACGAATGGCCTAATGAACGGCCCAATGGAAGGCCCAGTGAACGGTTTAGTGAAGAGCCTAACGGCCGATTCAACCGTCGCCCAGACGCTCAACCGCCCCAATCTGAAGGGTTTCGTGCTAGCCCCGATCAGCGGGCTGGAGAAGACAATCGCGATCGCCCTGGCAAAGGCGATCGCGCCCTCAATGTGCGTCCATACAGCGAAGCCCCTAAGCTCGATTCCCCTAGAGATTTACCTCTAGACGCAGACTCATAGACGCAGACTTGCTTTAGGGTCGCTGATAGCACCTCACATTTTCAGGCACCGCAACTGCTGCGGCCAATGCCGGGTCTGCCATAGGTGAACCCGGCATTTGAGTGAGTGGCAGTATTCCTGCCCAAACGGGCCAGTCGTAATCAGCTGGATCGTCTACCGGTGGGCCGGTGCGAATTTTGGCAGAGGCTTCTGTGATCGGCAAGCTAAGTACGCTAGTAGCTGTGAGTTCGGCGGCATTGGGCGATCGCACGACACTCCACCGACCGGCCATCACGTGCTCTGTAAACGCTTTGAGCGCCGTCATTTTTTCGCTAGGATCGACCACCGCTTGAGCGGTGCCAAATATCACCACCGAGCGATAGTTCATCGAGTGATGATAGGCCGAACGGGCTAGCACCAAGCCATCTAGCAAAGTTACCGTAAGGCAAACCTCAATGCCCCCAAGCAGTGACTGGATCATTCGACTGGCGCTTGCACCGTGAATGTACAGCCTGTCATCTACCCGGCCATAGGCGGTTGGAATCACAAAAGGCTGGCCCTCGACTACAAAGCCGACATGGCACACGAGCCCTTCATCTAAAATTTGAGCAACGGTTGCAAAATCGTAGCAGCCACGCTTAGGGGCTCTTTTGATTTGAGTTCGATTGGTTTTCATCCGCTTTAAAGAAAAACTTGCTAGGTGAATTGCTGCTACGTTAATTGATAAGTTGGCTATCCCTCAAGAGCCAATTTGTGACTAACAGAGCAGTCCAATTTTGTTAGTAATAGATCACCTGACAGTTGAGACGCTGTGGAACTGCCGCTTCTTTTGAATCTCGCTCTAGACGTGAAGGTGCCGCTACATCGGCAAATTTATGAGCAAGTTCGCGTTGCCGTGTTGACCGGCAAGGTAAAAGCCAATCAAAAGCTTCCGGCGAGTCGTCAGTTGGCCAAGACCCTGGGCATTTCGCGCACGACGGTGGTTCAAGGTTACGATCAGCTCATCAGTGAGGGTTATTTGCAAACTCAGCTGGGAGCCGGGACGTTTGTTTGTGCGCAGATTCCAGAGGCTTTGATTGAGACTGATGCGAATGCGGGTGCTGATACGGGCACTAGAGCGGCAGATTTGAGCGCTTCTCAAACGAACCTCTCTGCCTATGGAGATCGCCTCACCCCAGATCAAGACTATTCGTATCCGCCAGACTGCCCGCTTAGCTTTCGCTACGGATTGCCTGATTTAAAGCAGTTTCCGATACAGATCTGGCGGCGGCTGATGAGCGCGCACCTGTTAGCAGATACTGATTGGATGAGCTACGATTCAGAGCCGATGGGCTATGCGCCCTTGCGTGAGCAAATTGCCCGCTACATTACTCAGGTGCGGGCAGTGCGGTGTAGCCCCGATCAGATCTTAATTACTAGCGGGACTCAGCAGTCGCTGAGTTTGATTGCGCGGCTGCTGATCAATCCAGGCGATGCGGTTGCCTTTGAAAATCCTGGCTATTTAAGCGGGCGGCGGGTATTTGCAGCTAGTGGCGCGACCCTGCTGCCAGTGCCGGTAGACAATGACGGTTTGCAAATAGATGGGCCCAATGGGCTGAAGGGCGTTACCCAAGCACATTCGCCGCAATTGGTTTATGTCACGCCCTCTCATCAGTTTCCAACTGGTGTGCTGATGTCGCTTTCAAGGCGGCTCGCGTTTTTGCAGTGGGCTGAAAAAGCAAAGGCGCTGATCATTGAAGATGATTACGATAGTGAATTTCGCTACAGCGGTCGCCCCATTCCAGCGCTGCAAGGGCTAGATAATCACAGCCGGGTGCTGTACGTCGGCACGTTCTCTAAGGTAATGTTTCCGGGTTTGCAGATTGGCTATATTGTGGTGCCGCCGTCTTTGATGCCAATTTTTCAGCGGGCTAAGTGGTTGAGCGATCGCCAAAGCTCATTGATTCATCAGCGGACGCTGACAGCCTTTATGCGCGATGGGCATTTGGCCAAGCATGTGAGACGAATGCGCACCCTTTACGACGGGCGGCGGCGATCGCTAGTCACGGCCCTGAGTCAGATCAAAATACCTGAGAGCGTCAAAATTTTTGGCGATGAGGCGGGATTGCATGTGATGGCGCAGTTGCCGACCCAAGGGCGCGATCAGCAGCTAATGGCAGCAGCCCGGTTACAGGGGGTCAGCTTATTTAGCGCTCAGCGGCACTATTGCCTGCCGTCTGGGTCAGTAGCATCTGTTGAACTCGCGCAGACGCCACAAGGCAAGTTTATTTTTGGCTTTGGGGCAATTGATGAAGCTGAGATTGAAACGGCGATCGCAAAGCTTCAGCTAACTTTGCTTCAGCTAACTTCAAGCGCTAACAGTCTTTAAGTGCTAACAGCGCTTGAGCCGACACAGCATCGACCGCATGTCCGAAAAGATCACCTTGCCCGTAGTGGCAGTTCATTTGCTTGAGCTGCCAGTGCTGACAAGATTGTTCAACGCCCTCAGCGACAACACAAAGGTTGAGCCCTTTGGCCAAATCCAAAATGGCTTGAACAATCACCTGATGACGATCCGGTAAAGCCTCACCGCGATCGCTATGGTGATCGTGATTGCCATTGCCCTGATTGCCCAGATGGCGCACAAAGGCTCGATCTATTTTGAGCACATCGACCGGAAACTGGTGGAGATAGCTCAGCGAAGAGTAGCCGGTGCCAAAGTCATCTAAGCTCACCTTGAGGCCCATTTCTCTGAGCAGGCGAAGTGTTTCCATTGCCTGCTGTGGATCGGTGATCATCACGCTTTCAGTGATTTCTAAGGTGATCTGCTGAGGGACGACTGAGTAGTGAGTGAGCAGCGATCGCACATAATCTACCAGCCCAAGTTTGTTCAATCCCTTTGCATCTAAACCAGGCTGAGAGAGATAATTTGCTGACAGATTGATACTGAGACAAGGCCGAATATTAAAGTGCTGACGGTCGAGGTTCGTTTGCCAAGTGCTGAGTTGCTGACAGGCGGTTTTTAGCACCCAACGATCAATCGCTGCAATCAGTCCCATCTTTTCCGCCAAAGGTAGAAAATCGGCTGGCTTCAGCAGCCCTTGGACTGGGTGCTGCCATCGCACAAGGGCTTCAAACCCCACAATTTTGGAAGTCTGCAATTCTACAATCGGCTGGTAGTACACTCGAAATTCTTCTCGCTGTAGCGCTAGTCGCAGCGTTTGCTCGCGATTCAATCCAAGGCGCGGGCACTGAGGAATCGAGGAGGTCAAATACACAGTGGGTATAGCCGGATTTATGCTGGCTGAAGCGGCTGCTAATTTGCTTTTAAGTTGGCGATCGCGCTGGTGCACTAACAGCTTCAATTGACTGATTCGAGACCACAAAAAGGATAACAAGAAAACAAACGATCCAGTTAGTGGTCCTAAGCTTATGGACGAATATTCTCCTGGGGTTACCGGTTTTACCGACCAAACGTCAGATATAGAAGAATGAGCCAGCGTTTGGTGAGAAAGGGAAGACGCAGCAGAAAACAATGACATGCTAAAAAAACAATCCAAGTGAAAAACTTGAAAACAACAGATTCGCTGGCTCTTCACGGTCAAACCACGGTCAAACCACGCAGTCGCTCCCTTAGCTTTGATATATACCAGTCTGAGACACCCTAAAACTGTGGCAGAAATCACGCAAAGCTCTGTAAAAATATTAGGCTTTATAGAAAGAAAGCCTAATTATAGACGTCACCTGAAGAAAATACTGAGCTTCGCTGCCTCAGCCTATGCAAGAAACGGATTACAAGGTCACGCTTAGACTCCGCTTGGCTCACAGAGCGATATCCTGAGAAGGTATCTAGCCTTTCGGCGCGGGTCGCTTTCGACTTTCCTTCAGCCTTTTTCAGCCAGTTTTTCTCTATGCAAATTTATCTGGACTACAGTGCGACGACCCCGCCGCGACTTGAAGTGATTTCGGCTATGCAAAGCGCTATGACCCAGCACTGGGGCAACGCATCGAGCCTGCATCAATGGGGCAATCGGGCCGCGACGATGTTGGAGCGATCGCGCCTTCAAATCGCTAGCTTGATCAACGCGCCTACTGCCGAATCGATCGTTTTCACAGCAGGCGGCAGCGAAGCTAATAATTTGGCCATTCTCGGCGTTGCCAATCAGGTGGAGGCGCAGGCCCATCGGCTAGCCGCCCCTTTTCACCTGATCACCTCAGCGGTTGAGCATTCGGCGATTTCTGCTCCGGCTCGACAGCTTCAAGCCCGCGGCTGGCAAGTTACTCAGCTACCGGTAAGCGCCCAAGGCGCAGTCGATCCGCAAACGCTGCAAGCTGCCTTGCAATCCAACACAGTTCTGGTTTCAATTATTTACGGCCAAAGCGAGGTCGGCACCCTTCAGCCGATTGCCGAACTCGGTGCGCTGGTTCAAGCTCATGGCGCGCGCTTCCACACCGACGCGGTTCAAGTTGCAGGCCGATTACCGATAGATGTGCAGCAGCTGCCAGTGGATTTTCTCTCACTATCTAGTCACAAAATCTATGGCCCTCAAGGGGCAGGCGCACTTTATATTAAACCCGGTGTGGCTTCACCCTCGGCAATTATTTTAGGGGGCGGTCAAGAACAAGGCTTGCGTTCAGGTACTCAAGCTATTCCAAATATTGTCGGCTTTGGCATTGCGGCTGAGCTTGCTGCCATCGAAATGCCAAGTGAAACTTTGCGGTTAATTCAGCTGCGCGATCGTCTCTTTACGCTGCTTGCCGATACCCCAGAACTCTCTCCAACCGGCGATCTGCGTCACCGCCTGCCGCATCATGTCAGCTTTTGCCTGCCTAACACCGATATCACCGGCAAAGCCCTCGTGCGCCAAATGAACCTAGCAGGCATCGGCATCAGCGCCGGATCGGCTTGCCACAGCGGTCAGCTCAGCCCTAGCCCGATTTTGCAGGCAATGGGATATGGCGATCGCACCGCCAAAACCGGCATCCGCCTTACTTTGGGCAAACACACCACCGCCGCTGACATTGACTGGAGCGCCCTTGCCCTCAAGCAAATCATTGCCCGCACCGCTGCTCACCGCGTCCCCTGCTTAGAAGGCGCAGTATAATCCTCTTATTTCTTCTGTGCCTTTCTTATGCCCTCTGCTATGCCCTCTGCCATTCCGAACACCCTGCCTGAAGCCACAGAACAGGCCAAAACCGCCGTTCAAGCCGCTATCCAAGCTGGCAAGACCCGCCTTCAAGTAGAAATGGTTATCCCTGAACTCAAGCATCAGCCTATCGCTCAGCAATTTCTAGATCTTTTTGACACTCAGCAGTTCAAGGTTCTTTTCCCCGATGCCGGAGCCGCAGCGCTAGCTCGCCGCGATTGGGAAAATCCTGACTTTGTAATCCGGGGTCTCAACGAGCTAGCTGAACCGGTAGAAGCCGATGACGATGTGTATTTGGTTGTCAATCCCTCTTCTATCGAAGTCGCCGCCGTTGAGTCGCTGTGTAATGCGGCTGGCGATCGCCCCGTTGTCCTCCTCAATCCCGCGCTTGAAGACGTCGCCATCGTTGGCATTGGCTATGCGGCCAGGCAGTTGCGCGATCGCTTTCTCTGTCAAATCGAATCCTGCTATTACCTGAAGCCGATAGAAAACGCCGCCATTTATCGCTGCTACCCTGGCCCTTGGCAAATCTGGCGAGAAACCGCCCCGGACACCTATGAATGGGCCTGCGATCTTCCCAAACTCCCCTCTGGCGAAGACGTCGAGCGCATTCTCTACGGCGATCTTGCCGCTTCAGACGCTTCCTCTAATTCTTCCAATTCCCCCAATTCCCCGGCCCCTCGCAAAAAAGGCTTCTTAGCCGAACTTCAACAGTTCCTCCGCGCCCTCAGCCAATAGCCTTCCTTTCCTCTCCCTCTCCTTATCACCTCCTCTCCTCATGGCTCTCACTCTTCTCTACTGCTTCCTGCTCGCGCTTATGCTCCTCGGTCTGATCGGAGCCTTTGTTCCTGTCCTGCCTGGAATTGGCCTGATTGTTGTCGCCATCTTAATCTGGACGATTGTAGTTCCGGTGACGACGAGCACCGCCTTGATTACCGCGATCGCAGCTTTAATCTTGAGCCTTGGCGTCAATTATTTAGCGACTTATCTCGGTGCTAAAAGCGTTGGAGCCAGTAGCTGGGGCCAAGCGGGATCTATTATTGGCCTCATTATTGGCTTTCTGGGTCTGCTGCCTGCCCTACCGGTCGGCGGGCCACTGTTGGGTATTTTGTTTGGCACCATGCTGGGCGCTTTTACCGGTGAGTTTCTCTATCGAAAAGAACTGGAAATCTCGAAGAGACTGGCGCTTTCAGGCAAAGTGAGTTTGGCCGTGGTGGTTAGCTCACTGCTCGGTACGCTGTTAGAGGGGCTATTAGCGCTGACGGCGATTATTGTGTTTGTGGTGACAACTTGGTCAACGGTCAGATGGCCGATTGGTCAGTAAAATTATTTAAAAAATCTAATGGGGGTAGCGAATTTCGGCTTTTCTGAGGCGCTCGACGGCTTCGGCAAGGCGATCGCACTCTGCAATTAAGCTAATGCGCACATAGCCTTCACCGCCTTCGCCAAAGGCAGTTCCTGGCGTCACCACAATGCCTGTCTTTTGCAGCAGCAGAAAGGCAAACTCAGCCGACGTTATCCCCGGTGGACAGTCCACCCACAGATACATGGCGGCGCTGGGCCTAGCTACTTTCCAGCCTAAAGTAGCCAATGCCTCAATCAAAAAATCTCGGCGAATGCGATAGCGCTGCTGAACGTCTTCTAAATAGTGATCGGGCAACTGTAGTGCCGTTTCTGCGGCTGTTTGCAGGGCCGAAAAAATGCCGTAATCGAGATTGGTTTTGAGGGTGCGCAAGCCCTGAATGACGTGGCGATTGCCCACTACAAAGCCGACTCGCCAGCCTGCCATATTGTACGTTTTAGACAGCGTGTGAAATTCTACGCTCACGTCTTTTGCGCCGGGAATTTCTAGCAAGCTGGTGGGCTGATAGCCATCGAAAGCCAGCTCAGCGTAACAGAGATCGTGAATCAGCAATATTTGATGCCGCCGCGCAAACGCTACGGCTTCTTCAAAGAATTCTCGGGGGGCAACTGAGCCAGTGGGATTGTTAGGGTAGTTAAAATAAAGCACCTTCGCGCGTTCGGCTAAGTCTTTTGGGATGTCGCTAAAGTCTAGAACCCAGTTGTTTTCGACTTTGAGCGTAATCGTGTGGATGTCGGCTCCGGCTATAGCTGGCCCCCGAAAATGCGCCGGGTAAGCAGGCGTTGGCACTAGCACCACATCCCCAGGATTGATGTAGGCCATCGCCAAATGGCCCAGTCCTTCTTTTGAGCCCATCAGCGGTAATGCCTCCCCGTCTGGATCGAGGGTGACGCCGTAGCGGCGGTGGTACCAGCTAGTGATAGTTTTACGAAAGCCAGCGGTGCCTTCAAACGGAGGGTAGCCGTGGTTGCTCGGATCGCTAATCGCCGCTAGTGCCGCATCTATCACTGGCTGGGGCGTCGGCCCGCCTGGATTGCCCATCCCCAAATCAATCAAATCAACGCCTTGAGCCCGCGCATTGGCCTTAAGCTCATCTAACCGAGCAAACACGTATGGAGGCAGCGAACCCAACCGCTCAGCCGGTTTTAACCAATCTAGCGTCATCAAATATCTACCTTTTGAGGCATTTCAAAGAATTTATTTTACGTCAGTAGCTGCAACTGTCTGCCTAAATGATGGCCCAGATAATTGTTCAGATAATCGCTCAGATGGCAAAATCTGCGTGACTATAGCCGAGTCGCTGCTGGCACTACCACTACCACTACCACTACCACTACCACTAATAGGCACGGTGGTTGAAACCATCGCCGCCATCACCTGTTCGGGCGTGACTGCAAACGGCAGATGGTGAATATCTGAACCGGCCCCGCAGGCGACGGTGGCCGCTTGCTGGAGCTGAGTGACGGTTAGCTGATCCATGCCCAGATCGGACAGCGTAGTAGGTAAATTCAGCTCACTGTAAAACTTTAGAAGCTGCTGTCTGGCGGTTGCAGCCAGCGCATTTTTTGGCCCCATTTCTTCTAAGCGGAGCTGCACCAAAATGCCATAGGCGACTTTTTCACCATGCAGCGTTCCATGCGCGGCGACATGAGTCAGCCCATTGTGAACCGCGTGAGCGGCGACAGTCCTACACTGTGCACCGCCCATGCCGCCGATTACACCCGCCATCAGCACGGCGGCATCGACGACTTCGCGCCAGTCATCGCTGCCCGGATTTTGCAGGGCGGCGGCTGATTTTTGAAATAAAATATCGCGTAAGACTCTAGCCTGCTGCACTGCGCCAATTACTAGGGTATGGGTAGAATGGCCGCTGCTGATAGAGGCTTCGTACCATTTGGCAATCGCATCGCCAATTCCGGCCACTAGCATCCGCTGCGGCGCACTCGCTAGTAGGTCATAGTCGAGCACGATCATTTCTGGGCAGCGCGGTAGCGTCACATCATACAGAAAAGCCCCGGTATCGGAGTAGACGTTTGATAGCGCTGTCCAGCCTGCACAGGTGGCGGCAGAAGTCGGCACCGTGGCGATGGGAAGCTGCCGTTGATGGGCTAATAGCTTGGCGGCATCGAGGGCTCTGCCACCGCCAATGCCGATAATGCAGTCAGCGTTGTGACGGTTGGCGGCTGCGTGCAAGGCGCTGAGGGTAGCTTCGCTACAGGATTGGATGGCATGAGTTTGAATAGGGTGAGTTGCTGAGGAAGAAGCGATCGCACTCGTCATTTCTGCCAGTGGCGGACTCAAAAAAGGCAGCGCGGCAGTCAGGGCGCTAGAGCCCCCCACGAGCAGGGGCCTTTTACCCAACCTTGCCAACAGCGGCCCACTTTTTGCCAACACGCCATTGCCACGAACCACCTGAGCTGGCGCAATGTTCAAAATCGGAAAAGCTAATGAGGCCATGCTATACCCTCTAAAAATGCGCTGAATGCGCTAGTGAAT
This sequence comes from Phormidesmis sp., assembly GCA_041745715.1. Lineage (GTDB taxonomy): Bacteria > Cyanobacteriota > Cyanobacteriia > Phormidesmidales > Phormidesmidaceae > Phormidesmis. Next base: position 11,213 of record JBGTIK010000061.1, on the reverse strand, counting down.
GTTCTGATTGTTCAAACCTTAATTATGACGCAGCCTGATTGGCCTTTGCCAGCTTGCTGGGATAGATCTCTACTACGGGTGATCGATCCGCTGAATCGGTTCCTGGCGTTACTTGACCTACATACACCAGCTCTGAAACACCGGGCTGATGGACAATCGCTCTGGCTCTAATCGTCGGGGTAGTCTGCCCCGCGCCGCCAATTCGACTGGGCTTAAGCAAATTACTAGCGGCTTGCAACAGCGTCGCTTCTAGTTCTGTTTCGGTAATCGCATTAGGCACCGCAATCACCACTTGAGATGAGCCGGAGTCAAACACGGTGCTGTAGGGTAAAGCTCCTGGAATTACCGCTCGAACTAAGGGCTGAAAGCTCAGGCCAAAAAAACCGACCGTCAACACGCCCATAAAGCCAGTTGCGCCGACGAGCCGAAAGCGCAAGCCCCACTTCAGCAAAAAGGCCAGCGCGGTTACTACCGCAAACACAACGGTGCCAATGGCCAGCCAGATAGCACCTTGAGAAAACTGTTCGGGAGTGAGCATAAGGCGAAAAGGTCGAAAAGATGTCCCAATTATAGAGGCTCTACCCAAGGTTATACGGAAGGTTCGATGAGAGGTTCTGTTGAGGGTTTTATGGGCAGCCGCGATTCAGCGCGATGGGGATGGTGAGGCGATCGCGCCCACTATTCGGGATAACTAAAGCCATCTGTTATCCATTTGTCACCTCATCCACCTCGCGTCATGTTTCAACGCTTTCGCCGCTGGCGCTGGTTCTGGCCCTTTGCTATTGCTCTTTGCCTCACCCTTGCCAGCAGCCTTTGGCGAATCAACAGCGCCTCAACAACAACCCTTGCCCCGGCACTGCCCCTTTTGCCTCAAGATCCCACCATTCAGGTCTTTTTCAATCAGTCCGAAGCCAGCGTTTACACTGACCCTTACCGTCATATCGAGCGCTATGGCGACGATTTAGAGCAAGTTATTATCACCGCGATTAAGCAATCAACTGAATCGATTGATTTAGCCGTGCAAACGCTCAATTTGCCTCGCGTCGCTCAAGCCCTAGTGCAGAGTGCTCAGCGCGGTATTCGCGTTCGTCTCGTGCTGGAAAATGAGTATGCTAACCCGACGTCTGCTGCAGCTAAAGCAGAACAAACGGCAGCTTGGGCAGCGATCGCCGACACTGATGGCGACGGCGCTCTGACGCTAGCTGAAATTGCCCAAGCCGACGCCCTTTACATTTTGCGCAGCGCTCAAATTCCGTTAATAGATGACACGGCAGACGGCTCTAAGGGCAGCGGCCTGATGCACCACAAATTTATGGTCATTGATAGCCACTGGGTAATCACAGGTTCGGCCAACTTCACGCTCTCTGGCATTCATGGCGATGGCGCTGAGCCCGCTAGTCGGGGTAATGCCGACGCCTTGCTCAAAATTGATAGTGCTGCGATCGCTCAGCAATTCAGTGCTGAGTTCAACCAGCTTTGGGGAGACGGCCCCGGCGCTAGCCCCAATAGCCTATTTGGCTTAAAAAAAACTCATCGCCCCCCTCAAGACATTACCCTTCCTACAAGCAGCGTTACCTTACAGTTTTCCCCGCTCTCTCCTAGCCAGCCTTGGGAAGCCAGTGTCAACGGCCTGATTGCCCGCACCCTCACTCAAGCAACCCGCAGCATCAACCTAGCTTTATTTGTTTTTTCTGACCAGCTCATTGCCAATCAGCTACAGCCTAAAGCTTCTGCTGGCACGGCCTTGCGAGTCTTAATCGATCCAGGCTTTTTGTATCGCAACTATAGCGAAGCGCTCGACATGCTAGGCGTCACCCTTCGCGATCAGCGCTGTCAAATTGAAAAAGACAACCAGCCTTGGGCTCAGCCCATTGCGACAGTCGGCTTTCCGCAACTGCCCCCGGGCGATAAGCTGCATCACAAATTTGCCGTGGTTGACGAGGCCACGGTAATTATCGGCTCTCAAAATTGGAGCAAAGCAGCCAACAGCGAAAATGATGAAACCCTGCTAGTGATTCGCAATCCGACGGTAGCGGCTCACTTTGAGCGTGAATTTGAGCGGCTCTATCGCAGCCCGCAGCTTGGCAATACGTCATTGCTTCAGCGCAAAATAGCGGAAAGCCAGCAGCGCTGCTCCTAGCTCTAAATTATTCCAAACTCAAATTAATGATTCATCCCCAGCTGCTCATCAATCAGCTGGGCCATTTTGGCGGCGCTGTCTTTGGTGGCAAGGCTGAGAGCAGCATTGGCCATTTGGCTGAGGGTTTCGGGCGATCGCAGCAACTCCAACCCCAAAGCCTGCAATTTCTCAGCCGACAGATCGGCTTGCTGATACATCTGAGCTGCACCTGCATTTTTAAAAGCTGCTGCATTGTAAGTCTGATGATCTTCAGCGGCAAAGGGATACGGAATCAAAATTGAAGGCGTTGCTGTAATTGCTAGCTCAATTAGGGTTCCGGCCCCGGCTCTGCTGACAGCAAACGTTGCCCGCTGAAAAAGCGCTGCCATCTGGTCATAAAACGGACGATGAATATAGTGAGGATGGCTGAAGCTATCAGCATCGGGATCGCTAGTGCCGGTAATGTGTACAATCCACGCGCCTGCTGCTAGCCAAGCCGGGGCCGCTGCTCGAACGTACTGATTGACAGCGACTGCGCCCTGACTGCCGCCAACGACGACAATTAAAGGAACATCTGCCGGAATATCGATATCGACTAGACCAGCTTGGCCCGCTTCGGTTTGGGCTTCGGTGAAAAATTCTGTAAGAAACTGCGATCGCGCTGGCGTACCCACCACCATCGTTTTAGCCTTAGGCAAATGCGGTACCGCTTCTGCAAAGCCGAGTGCCACTAGCGTACAGCGTGGGCTCAGCCAGCGAGTCACCTTTCCAGGCAGTGCATTCGACTCATGCAAAATTGCCGGGAGGCCGAGCGATCGCGCCGCAATAATCGCCGGAGCCGCAATGTAGCCTCCCGTCGTAAAAACGCCCTGAAAATTGCCTTGCTTTAACAACCGCCGCACCTGCACCAGCGATTTGACAAAATTGGCCAGCGTTTTCACCGTACTGAGCCCAAAACCACCCTGAACACCTCCCATCCGGACGGTATGAAGGGTGTAACGGGCAGGCACTAGCTGCGTTTCTAAGCGATCAGGCACCCCTAGCCATTCAATACTGTAATCCGATAGCTGTTGCGCCGTCGCGAGTGCCGGAAACAAATGCCCGCCCGTTCCACTTGCGGCAATCAGCAGCTTTTTGCTCATCATTACAATCTGCCCTTTGAATCTTTTTTGATTTTTTGAATCTTTGAGGCTTCAATCATAAAGGGTCGAATGAACCGTTTCAAACACAACCTAGGCTCAGCATTAGTCTCAATAAAATAAATGCCAATACAATAAATCAGGGTACCTTGGTTTGAGGTGCGATTCACGAGCGCATGGCTAATACAATTGCTAATACAATTTTAGATTTAGATAAGGACGAACTCATGACCTACCGCCAAGCTGGGCCGCAGGAACAGCCACAGAAACGGACGGGAAAACGGCAAATCGCTGCTTTGCTCTGTGGGTTTGCGAGTGGGTTTGCGATCGCCACCGCTATCGGTAGTTTTGGGCGTCAGGCCGCCGCCGCCGCACCTGACACCGCGCCCGCTGAGCTGACAGCCGCCATTGACAGCATCGAAGCCGCTGCTACCACGCGGAATGTCGAGGCCGTCATGCAGAACTATAGCCCTGAATTTACTAACGAAGACGGCTTCACCTACGAAACGCTGCCCGCTGCCCTTCAAACCCTATGGGAGCGCTACAGCAACCTTACCTACCGCATTGAGCTACAGTCTTGGGAGCCGACTAACGGTGGTTACACCGCTGAAACGCTCACCTACATTGACGGTAGCCAAGACATTGAGGGTCAGCCCACGAAGCTAGAATCGGTCATCCGCTCACAGCAAGTCTACAGCGGCGGCAAAATTATTTCTCAAGCTACGCTTTCTGAGCGTAATCAGGTAACGTCAGGCACCATGCCGCCGACGGTATCAGTGATTTTACCAGAGCAGGTGGCACCGGGCGAAAGCTACGATTTTGACGCGATTGTGATGGAGCCCTTGGGCAACCGCTATTTGCTAGGCGCAGCGATTGAAGAAGGCGCAACGGCCACTGATTTCTTTGTCGGCCGTCCGCTCACGCTAGAGTTGCTGTCCGCAGGTGGCCTCTTCAAAATCGGTTCCGCCCCCTCATCACCCGATAGTCGTTGGGTGTCGGCCCTAATCGTGCGAGAAGACGGCCTTACGATCGTCACTCGTCGTCTGCGCGTGAACTAGACAATGGAAGCATTTTTGCTCAATTTTACTTAATATAGGGTAAAAAACGGCGTCCGGCAATGGGATCAGAGAATGGTGGCAGCAAACGCCCGATCTAAATTTCGCCGATGTTTTATCGATTTGGCACTGAAGCGGGCCCGTCCTGGTTCGGGTAGTAGCTTAGCTTTTTTGCAGCGGCGAACCTGGGTGCATGGCGTGACGAATCTCAACTCAATTTTAAGTCAGCATTCTTTCGTGATTGTGGGTGGTGTGGCGACGCGCCTTTATATGCCTGAGCGGCTGACATTAGATCTTGATATTTTGGTGCTGGCGCAGGATTCACAGAAAATATACGCACAGCTCAAAGCGGCGGGCGGACGACAAATCGGTGAGTTAGGGATTCCGGGAAGTCAGTGGGAATTGTCAGATGGCACTGCTTTGGATGTGCTGATTTCTGATGAAACATGGGTTATTCAAGCGTTGAATCAGCCTAACTATTCACCTGATGGCCTGCCAGTGGTGGCACTGCCGTACTTAGTGCTAATGAAGCTCAGGGCAAGCCGAGCCCAAGACCTAGCCGATATTAGCCGAATGCTAGGAGGTGCAGATGCCAAAAGTTTGGCAGAGGTTCGGCGGATACTAGCGGAATACTTGCCGGAGGCTGTGGAAGATCTGGAAAGTTTGATAATGCTAGGGCAGCTAGAGTTCAAAACTGATTGAGGTCAGTTGGATATGGCTGACTAAGCGGTGACTAGCGCCGATTTTAGAAGTCCTTCAAATAGCGCTAGGCCGTCGGTGTTGCCGAGGGCGGGGTCGGCGGCGCGTTCGGGGTGGGGCATCATGCCAAGAATATTACCGGCTCGGTTGCAGATTCCGGCGATGTTGTTGAGTGAGCCGTTGGGGTTAGCGGCGACAGTGGAGTTGCCAGGGAAGTCACCAGTGGGATTGCTAGCGGCATCGCAGTAGCGGAAAAGCACTTGATGGTTGTCTTCTAGGGCTTTGAGGGTGTCGGGTTCGGCGTAGTAGCAGCCTTCTCCGTGGGCGATGGGGAGGGTGATGATTTGGCCTTGTTGGTATTGCTGAGTCCACGGGAGGTCGGTGCGCTCTACGCGCACAGGGAGGCGAGCGCACACAAAATGCAGATCTCGATTGCGGACTAGCGCACCGGGCAAAAGGCCCATTTCTGTCAGCACCTGAAAGCCATTGCAAATACCGAGGACGAATTTTCCCTGGCGGGCGTGGTCGGCGGTGGCTTGCATCGCCGGAGAAAACTGCGCAATCGCTCCGCAGCGCAAATAATCACCGTAGCTAAAACCACCCGGAACGACCACCACATCGATATCGGCGAGATCGCGATCTTCGTGCCAGATCATGCGAGTGGGCTGATGCAAAATGTCACGGAGGATGTAGGCGATATCGAGATCGCAATTCGCTCCTGGAAAAACAATCACGCCAAAATTCATCGGTTTTTTCCCTTCTCAGTTTCTGTTTGATTTAGGCCGCTGCTGCTGCAAATATTTCAACGCGGTAGTTTTCAATGACTGGATTAGCCAGTAGCTGATCGCAGATCTTATCGAGCTGCTGTTGAGCTAGCGCCTCACTTTCAGCCGTCAGATCCAGCTCAATGTACTTACCGATGCGTACCTTAGAAACATTGTCATAACCCATATGGCTAAGGCCAGCGCGCACTGCCGTCCCTGCCGGATCAAGTACAGAAGGCCGCAGCGTTACATACACTTTGGCGTGATATAGAAAAGTCTTAGAAAGCTGCGCCACAAAAATCACGCCTTCAATAAAAACGCGCTGAAAAGGACTGTGTGATCCTACCGCAATAATCCCCCTTGAATCCGCTTTAGTTTGGGCTGAGCTGGCTTAAGCTAGACATAAGTCAGCTTTCACTGACCTTAAAAACCGTATTCTTTATTGTCAGTTAAAGGCAAATGAAAAGCCGCCGTACCCGCAGTCAACGTCAGGTTTTAGACCTGCTAAAGCAGCTCAATGAAGCTATCTCAGCGCAAGCGCTGTACCTAAAACTGCGGCAGCAACAGATCAGCATGGGGCTAGCGACGGTGTATAGAGCCCTAGACTCACTCAAATTAGAAGGCGTCGTGCAGGTACGTACCCTTTCTAGCGGCGAATCATTGTACAGCCTTGCCAAGGAAGATACGCATCACCTCACTTGTGTCCGCTGTGGCGATTCCGCCATCATGGATGAATGCCCAGTACATGGGCTAGAAAGCCATCTTACCGAGTCTCATCACTTTCAAATCTTTTACCATACGCTGGAGTTTTTTGGCCTGTGCGAGAAGTGCCAAGCCTCCTAGTGAGAATCGCTGTGAGAATCGCTTGCATTTATCCGACATTCCGCACTTCCAATTGGCACATTGGGTATTTAAACGAAGCAATAAGAATCACAGCCATTTTTTCTAGCATGGTTCTCAATAGTTAACCTTAATTGAGAATATTTATGACTTAGTTCATTTGAACTGCTAAGCCATGAAAGTCTTTCCAAAACAGGGCTCTATCATTAATACCTGAGTGTGACACTTCAAAGGGCGGAATGTGGGATTTATAAATTGCTATCCGAAATTACTCTCTGAAATTACTCTTTGAAATCATTCTCTTACGGCAACCGGCTGACCGAGAAACCCCATAGCTTCTTCGCACCAAGCAATCCAGGCAAGCTGCTGACGAATGCCTGCGCGTAACGACAAGTACTGAAACTGACTTTCGCGAGAGAGTTCTAGTGCCTGAGCATACTGCTTGGCAATACTTTGATAGCTTTTGAGCTTTTCTTTGTGCTGGCTATAGTAGCCTCGCAGGGTTTGGAGCAAAGTTTCGGTGGGTACGGTGTGGCCGACCGATAGCTTAATCAGTAGATCGGATTTAATGGGCGAAATCACTTCAATTTCACCGATCCACCGCTGCAAAAGCTGCCGCCCGCTATCGGTGACCGTATAGAACTTTTTGGTGGGGCGGTTGATCTGCTCAATTTTTTCAGAAGATAGATGCTGATCGGCTTCGAGCTGAGCCAGCGCTTTATAAATTTGCTGGTGGCTAGCGCTCCAAAAACAATCGACCGATTTATTAAAGCGTTTTACCAAGTCATAACCACTACAGGGCTGATTAATCAGCGCCGCCAAAATCGCGTAGGAAAGCACCATAACAAAAAGGCCAGAATATTCACCTAGAAGCATATTAAGTTATTTGTCTGAAAAACATGAAAAACTACCTGTCAGCTCTGGTGCTATCGCTGGCTGGCTGAGCAATGGCACTCAATCGATTTTAGGTTGTGAAAGCAAATGCACAGCCGTCTATAACGAGTCGTAAGAGTCCCCTATATAATCAGTGGCAAGCTTACTATTTGAAATTATGGCTGCCCAATCAATTCGCTGGACGGTTCAGGATCTGAGCGCTATGCCCGATGACGGTGGTTGGAAGCGCTATGAAACCATAGATGGAGACTTGATTGTGACCCGCGCGCCCCATGCTTGGCACCAAGGATGTGCAAACCGGCTCAGCACTCAGCTAGAAAGTTGGTCTGATGCTTCAGGGCTAGGCCGAGTTTTCCAAGCGCCGGGCGTAATATTTAGTGAGTACGATGCGGTCATTCCTGATGTCATTTGGATCTCAACAGAGCGGCTTGCTAACGGCCTCAATGACTCAGGACATTTCATCGTTGCACCTGAGCTAATGGTAGAGGTGCTTTCTGAGGGAGAAAGAAACGAGCAGCGAGATCAACAAGTTAAGCTCAAGCAGTATTCTTTGTACGGCGTTCAGGAATATTGGATTGCAAACTGGCGATTGAAACAGATTGAGGTGTATAGAAGGCAGGATGCGCGTTTGACACTGACAGCTACGCTGGTCATGGGAGATAGATTGTCTTCACTTTTGTTGCCAGGATTTGACTGTGCGATCGCCCGCATCTTCCGCTAACAACAGCATTCTTTTCAACTACTTTCTAGCCTTCCTAAAGCTGAGTTGTTGAGAATTGTAGAGGTCACCTTAAATCTCTGTTGCGTTTAAAAGATGTTAGGGTCATCTGTGGTGAAAATTGAACCAGCGCTCACCTACTAAAACCACCATGCCCTCTACTTTATTGACCGATGCTAGCCGTCGCCTGGAAAAAGCAGCCCAATACGCGCCGATATCAGAAGATGCCACTGAGCGGCTGAAATTTCCCAAAGCCAGCCTGAAGGTGGCGATTCCGGTGAGAATGGACAATGGTTCGCTGCGGGTGTTTGAAGGGTACCGGGTGCGCTATGACGATACGCGGGGGCCGACCAAAGGCGGGATTCGCTTTCACCCTCATGTTTCGCTAGATGAGGTGCAGTCGCTTGCGTTTTGGATGACGTTTAAGTGTGCGGCGGTGAATTTGCCGTTTGGCGGCGCTAAGGGCGGAATTACGCTGGATCCAAAAGCGCTGTCTAAGTTTGAGCTAGAGCGGTTGAGCCGGGGCTATATTGATGCTATAGCCTCTTTTATTGGCCCTGATCTCGATATTCCAGCACCTGATGTATATACCAATGCGATGATCATGGGCTGGATGATGGATCAGTATAGCATTATCAAAGGTAAGCGATCGCCCGCCGTCATCACTGGCAAACCGGTCAGCATGGGCGGCAGCCTTGGGCGCGACACTGCCACTGGCAAAGGTGCTTTTTTTGTCGTGCAGGCAATGATGCGAAAGCTAGATAAATCTCCTGAGCAACTGAGCGTTGCCGTGCAAGGATTTGGCAATGCGGGCAGTGCGATCGCTAGGCAGCTTTTTGAAGCGGGCTATAAGGTGGTAGCGGTCAGCGACTCCCAAGGCGGTATTTACAGTCGCAATGGGCTGCACATTCCAGATATTCAGCAGTTTAAGCAAACCCATCACAAAATGCAGGCGGTGTACTGCCACGACAGCGTTTGCAGCATTGTTGAACATGACACCATCACGAATGAAGAGCTACTGGCTTTAGATGTGGATATTTTGATTCCGGCAGCGCTCGAAAATCAAATTACTGCCGAGAATGCGCACAGCGTTCAGGCCAAGTACATTTTTGAGGTAGCCAATGGCCCCGTTAGCGCTGATGCAGACGCTATTTTAGAAGCTAACGGAATCTCTCTTTTTCCTGATATTTTAGTGAATGCGGGCGGGGTGATGGTGAGTCACTTTGAGTGGGTGCAAAATCGTAGCGGGCTCTATTGGAAACTCGAACAGGTAGAAAAAGAACTGCTGGAGCGAATCACCACAGAATCGCTGACCATTTGGCAAATTGCCCATCAGCACGAGGTGCCTTTTAGAACAGCGGCCTACATTCACGCCCTATCTCGCTTGGGTGAAGCCCTGAATGATAGAGGCACTCGTGATTATTACAACAGCTAAGATATAGCTAGAACAAAGATTGGCAAGACAATATTCAAAAGGAAACTATGGATCAACAACAAACGGGTCGGATGCTGCTCTCTCATAATTTTGCCTTGTTAGGAAGTGCAGTCCATCCGCTTAATCGAGAAGAATTTGCTGAAGTTTTTATGCAGTTTTTTACTCAGGGAGCGAGTACTTACGATGATGTAGAGTGCGCTTTAATCGACAATCCGCATTGGATTGTGGAATTGCGCTATCCGATGAGCGTATACTCACCGCAAGCTGTGGGTCAGCTAGTGATAGAGGCGATCGCTCACTACCGGAAAAATCAGGCAGCTGAGGGCTTCTGTGTGATGGCGCTAGGGGGTATGAAAACAACGCCGCCTACGGGCGCACTACCGGCGCTGCAAACGGATGAATGGGGAGTAGATGTGGTGGAGACGCGATCACCCGCAGAATTTTTGGCCGAAATTAATTGGGACAAACTCGCTGGAGCTAGGCCGGAAGAACAAATCTTTAAAATTGAGCGCTCAGTTTAAAGCACTGAGCGCTGAATAGGGATGAATCTTGAGAGTCGCTCAACCGATATCGACGTTGAATACTGACGCTAGATATGGACTAGAGAAAGCAGCTGTTAGCAGACATTCCGCAATCTGGCCTTGAGTAACCGAATTGGTTCTACAACCTGCCTATGCTGACTTTAGTTCAGGAATATCGTCATGCAGCTCAATATAAAACTAGATTTGACTTCTCACGAGAAGCAAAGTCGTCTATTAGAGGGGCTTGATAGCTGGGTTCGGCTAGGGCTGCTATCAGAAGCGCAGGTGCTCGAATTGGCTCAAATCATGAGTCAGGCTATTTCTTTGCCCGTTCCTTTGGCTGTTCCTTTGGCTGACGATCAGCTAGTTTCTTCCTCGCTACCACCTTTTGTGAATAGAGCGGCCAATCAAACGGTCAATCGAGCCGGTACTTTATTTGCAAGCAGCCCGACTGCGGCTGAAGCAATTTTGGCTGAAGCAGAAATCTTCCCGGAAACACTCACGCCGCCAAGAGCTAGTCGGATATCGCAGGTAGTGCGATCGCTGCTCGAAGAAATCAGCATTATTTGGCTCTTGTTCCTGGGCGTTTTTCTCGTCGTTGTCTCATCAGGGGTGCTGGCTGCGAGTCAGTGGGAATCATTTTCAGCCGTTGGGCAATATGCCATTTTATTAGCCTATACCCTGGTGTTTTGGGGATCGAGCGTGTGGGCCAAGCAGCAGGAAAGGCTCCAGGCAACCGCTAAAATGCTGGCGCTCACTGCCACCCTATTGATTCCAATCAATTTTTGGATGATCGATGCGCTAGGGGTGTGGCGATTCCCTTGGAAGACTTCGCCATCGCCGGTCGGGATTGGCGTGGGCGCTCTATCAATGCTGCTATTGAGCAGTTTGTTACTGAAGCTTCTATCGCAGCGCCCCCTCCAACTAAATCTAATTGGGCTGAGCTGGTTGAATCTGGGCTGGCTGGGCGGCTGGGCGGTTTGGCCTGTAACGGCGACTTACTTAGCGACGATAGGAACAGCCGCTAAC
>JBGTIK010000060.1:0-3226 GCA_041745715.1 Phormidesmis sp. | reverse complement strand
ATTTAATGTTAATATAGAGGGTTTTTTCAAATCCCTTTAATATCGGCACTTTAGCTATGGGCACCCAAACGATGTAGGCAAAGGCCCTTTTCTTTAAAGCCTTTCAGGATATCACAAAAGTAATTATGCAAGAGGTCTACTATGTCACTGCCGGAGAACCTACCCGTCCGCCGCTACTATTGCTACACGGTTTTTTAGGCAGCCATCAAGACTTCTCAGCCATTCTGCCTACCCTATCTCAGCACTTTTACTGCATTTTGCCCGATCTGCCGGGGCACGGCTACACGCTCACAAGCGGCAGAGACTATAACTTTTTATTCATGGCTCAGGTAATCTCCGACTTTGTTGACGCCCTAAATCTGAGAGAAATTTATTTGTTAGGCTATTCGCTAGGCGGACGAATAGCGCTGTATTTATCTTGTTATTTTCCGGGTCGCTACATTCGCACAATCATCGAGTCCGCTTCGCCTGGCCTCAAAACGGAAAATGAAAAATGGGATAGACGCGTCCGTGACCATGAGCTTGCCTATCAGCTACACACCACACCACTTGCAAACTTTTTAACCCAGTGGTACAACAATCCGCTATTTGCTAGCCTCAAAGATCATCCCGGTACTTACGCAGCGATGTATCAGCGGCGGCTGATCAACAACGCCATGAATCTAGGAGATGTTTTACGTAGCTGTGGTTTGGGCTGTCAGCCTTCTCTCTGGGAGACGCTGCTAAAGCTAGATACTTCACCGCTGAACCCAGTCAATTCGATTCGCCTATTTGCAGGAGAGCTAGATCCCAAATTTGTTGCAATCAATCAAGAAATGATTGCCTGCTGCCCCAAAACCGCTTCCCTCAAAATATTCGATGCCTGTGGTCACAATATTCACCTAGAAGCGCCTAATGCCTATGCGCAAGCCGTGATTGGTTGGTGTCTGGATGTTTTCGCCACCCACTAAAATGGGGCCCAATTGAAACGGCATGATAAGGCTTTCAGCGATCACAAATCAGGGTGGCAAAAAACTAAGGACACCAACGGTGATTGAGTATTTGGGTAATGTTGGTGGGTGAGCAATCGCTTAGGAATTTTACTGGATATCTTTAACGAAGCAGGTCTTCAACGAGATTGATGTGAGGCTCCGTACAGCCGATAGCGTGAGGCTTCGATTTGATCGGTGTCTTCGTTATAAATACCTTCGACATAGTTAATTTTGATTTCTTCAAGTAAGTCGTTGAGCAGGCCGCGTACTTCATCCATCGTTTGAGCAGTTTGCAGCTCTTGGCGCAAATGGTTGCCGAAGCTGGCAAGTAGCTGACTGGTTAAGACGCCGCCTTGTTCATCGGCAAAGACGCTTTGAAGCGTTTCGGTTAGCGTTTTAGAGAGTTCTGCAACTACTTGATGAGAAATTTGGGCAGAGAGACTGTCAAATCCAGGCATGAATTTGAGCCCTTGATAGGCGGGGGTTTGCTGCAATGCGCCGATTACGCTGTGCTGCAAGAGGGCATCTAATTCGGGCTTGATTTTAGGCAACACCTGATAGATGACCACATCAGCTAGGTGTTTGGCGATGGTTTGGACTTCATCTACGCCGTTGATATCGACGTAGCGGCTGCGATCTGTAGCGGCCATTAGCCAGCGGGTGATGTCGCCGTCTTGGATGAGCCTTTGGCCTTGGTCAATCATGCGCAGCAGCACAATTTCAGTCAGCTCAACGGCAAACTGGCTGACGAGGGCGCGGCTGAGGCGGTTGCGAATGGGTTCTAGGTCGATCCAGCGGGCTTGGTGTAGCCGCATTGTCACTGGAATAATGCGGAGCCAGCGCCAAAATCCGATCAGCAACGGCAGGTCGTAAACGCGCCACAGCATCGCATCTATCCAGGTTGTGCGGGCATGGCGGCGGCTAAGAACGTAGGTGCGCGCTAAAAATTCGGCGGCGAATAGGGCAATGAAGGCGAGATCAATTTGCCAAAATAAGTCAGTCGGATTACCGCTTTCGCTGATGCTGCGGAAGTAGTTGGTCGCCATTAAGGGGCGAATTTCTTGGTCAAAAAAGGCTAGCTCTCCATCAGCGCGGTTGGATTGAAGGTAGCTGCTGCTCCAAAAGGTACGAAAGGCTTGCTTAGAAGAATCCGCCTCGGTGGGGATGCGATCGCGCATCAAGTTCTTAATCCGCTCCAGCATGCCAGATTTGTTGGCGATTGCAAACGGATTTTCATCAATTACTACTTCGCTTTGGGTTCTAATCTGCGACAGCAAAGCTTGCGCCTGCGGCTCTGATAGATCCGAATCTGTCGCTAGCTGCTGCTTTAGTTCGTCCACTAGAGCCAAATACTTCACCGTCGTACGCTCTGGCTCAATGCCTTTAAAGCGTTCGCCGTACCACACGGTGGGGGCGGGCAATAGATCGAGGTATAGATCACGAAAGCGGATATAGCTGAGATCGAAGAGCACCAGAATGAGGTTGATCAGCGCGATCGCTGCCATCAGCTGCTCAAACCAAGTGCCCCTAGCCCGTTTTTTGCCTCTTTTTTTAGCAGCGCCACTACGCCGTTGATTCAGAGATAGCGCCGCCATTTAGCCTCACTTATAAAACCCCACCTTTAGTTTATCGGCGCGATACACTATGAACAGCCCTTTACCTTTCTTCACATTTTCTCATGATCGCAACGGTTCCTCTGATGACGCCATCCGTTCCACCGGCTCAAAACGGAGCCTATTGGCAGTGGCGCGATTACCGGGTGCATTACGTTCAAGCGCTAGCGCCAAATTCTCAGCGTTCAGAGGCTCAAGCACCGGCTTCTCAATCGCCCAAACCGCCCTTGCTGCTGATTCACGGCTTTGGCGCATCAACTGACCACTGGCGAAAAAATATTGCCGAATTGCAAGCTGACTTTGACACCTACGCACTTGATCTCATCGGCTTTGGTCGCTCCTCAAAGCCTAGCAGTGGTTATAGCCCCGACCTGTGGCGCGATCAAATTGCTGACTTTATCACTCACATTATCGGGCGGCCCGCTGTGGTTGCAGGCAATTCTATTGGGGGCTACAGCAGCCTTTATACCGGCGCGACTCGACCGGATGCCGTCGCTGGGGTCTGTATGCTCAACGGCGTCGGTTCCTTTAGCGAACAGCGCTCCGATGAGGCCGCAAATCCGCTGCAAAAAGCTATTGGCGAACTGGTTAAAACTGTCGTGCTTTCGCCTGTGCCAAGCTGGGTGATTTTTCAATTTGTGC
>JBGTIK010000059.1:0-2927 GCA_041745715.1 Phormidesmis sp. | reverse complement strand
AGCATGGTTCTCAATAGTTAACCTTAATTGAGAATTTTTATGACTTAGTTCATTTGAACTGCTAAGCCATGAAAGTCTTTCCAAAACAGGGCTCTATCATTAATACCTGAGTGTGACACTTCAAAGGGCGGAATGTGGGTTACCAGTAGCCTGAGGGCGAATATTTGGGCTGAATATCTGGGCTTAGCTGGTTTGGCCTGTATTTTTATCAGCTCAATGTATCGGCTGAATGCTGGCTAAATTTTGACTGGCCGAATTTTTACCCGAATTTTTATTGGTATAAATTTTAACAGTGCGGCCATGAGGCATTTGACGCCTAGAACACAATGCTTCAGAAGTAGCTTAGACAATCCCCAAGGCAGCGGCTAACCCACTAAGCAGGATAGAATGCAAGATAAAGTTTACAAAGATTTGTACTCTATCTAACTTAAAAGCGCTAACTAACTTAAAAGCGCTAACTAACCTTCTTCTTAAGTCCGCTTTAATGCCTTCTTTCAAAGCTTTGTTCATCGATAGATTCCTCACTGTTTGGTGGGCCGTTGTTCTGTCGCTGTTGGCGCTGCCGTTTGCGGTTTGGCTGATTACCTTCACTTCACAGCCGGTCAGTGCGCAAGCCTGCCAGTTATTTAACGAGCACCAAATCTGCGCAGTGAACATTCGCCGCAGCGCTGCGCGCTATTGGGAATATCGCACTGTGGTTTCTATTGATGGCATTAAGCAGCCGCTAGAGCTTTATAACTGCCGCGATCGCACCCGCATGTTAGCAAGCGATCGCACCATCGTCCCTTTCCTCACCGGCAAAACCGGCGATTGGATCTGTCAGCTCACCACGCCTTCTCGCCCTAGCCGCCTCAGTAAACGAGTCGAAGTCAGCATTCACTGACTAATCGAAGCCAAAAGGGCCAAAGCACTCTCCAGCGTATCGGCCTCGGCGACCGGCTTATCTGTCCGCCAGCGCAAAATTCGCGGAAACCGCACTGCAATTCCTGATTTGTGCCGCTTCGATTCGGCAATGCCTTCAAAGCCAATTTCAAACACATGCATTGGCTCTACCGATCGCACCGGGCCAAATTTTTCCTGCGTATGACGGCGAATCCAGCGATCTAGCCGCTCAATTTCGGCATTATCTAAGCCCGAATAAGCTTTTGTAAACGGCACCAGCGTCTCGCCTTGCCACAGCGCAAACGTATAGTCTGTAAATAAATTTGCCCGCTTACCGCTGCCCGCCTGCGCGTAAATCAGCACCGCGTCTAGCGTCATCGGCTCCACCTTGTGCTTCCACCAATAGCCCCGCTTACGCCCGACCAAATAGGGGCTTTTTAGCGCTTTTAGCATCAGTCCTTCAGCGCCGTATTCACGGGAGTGCGATCGCCACGTCTCCACATCAGCAAACGTCTCTACCGGTAAGGGCTGAGCATAGCTAATCAACTCATGAGGAAACCTATCAATCAGTTCAGTGAGGGCCCGACGACGCTCTATTAAGGCCCACTCTCGAATATCTACCCCGTTAGTTTCTAGCAGGTCATACGCTAAAAAGTGCACCGGACTATCGACCATCAGCTTTTTGCTCACCTGCTTACGCCCCAGCCGCTTTTGCAAATAATTGAAGTCTAAAGGGCGATCCCCATCCCAGCAGACAATTTCACCATCTAACACCGTCCCGACTGGCAATGCCCTCAAAGCTGCTTCAAACTCAGGAAACTGAGGCGTGATCAAATCCTCACCCCGCGACCACACAAACACCTGATCGGCCCGATGAATGAGCTGCGCACGAATGCCATCCCACTTCCACTCCACCTGCCAGTTTGCTGCCAGATGATTAGTCGCCTTATCAGCTAAATTATCAGCCAGACTATCGGCCAGACTATCGGCCAGATCACTGGCTAAAACCGCCTCAAACTTTTCCACATCTAACGGCGCAGCCAAAAAGAAAGGATAGGGCTGAGAAGGCCGACTGTCTGCCTCATCCGGGTGTACCAATGCTTCGTAAAAGCTCGCAGATGGCTCAATATCGCCCATTAGCCGATGTGCCAGCACCGCTTCAGTAATCCCATACTCAGCCGCCAACGCCTTAATGACTAGCTTTGCACTCACCCCCACCCGAAAGGCCCCCGTGAGCACCTTATTCAGCACAAAAATCTCACTCTCCGACAGATTCGCCCACCAGTCGATGACCCAATTTTTGAGCTGACCTTCATCGGTTTTGCTAAGCTGCTTTACCTGGGGAATAATTTCTTCCATCCACACATGCAGCGGCGTATTGCTGCCAGCTTCAGAAGCGCCGGTGGGGACAATCGGCGTATCGCGCAGCAAAAGCGCAATCGTTTCTGCCGAATCACCAACATGCGCATAGCTCTCTTCAAACAGCCACTCTGGAATATCCGAAATTTGTAGAAAAATCTCGCGCAGCATTCTAGAGGTAATCAGCCGCTTACGCGTTTTTCCCAGCAGCAAATACAGGGCCCACACCGCATTTTTCGGCTGCTCACGCTGAAAGTAGACCTGCAAAGCGCTGACTTTTTCGAGCGTAGAAGTCGTTGCATCAATCGCTTGAAAAAGTTTCGTAAATTCTCGCATTACCCTTTTATTACTCTCTGTTTCATGCTCGCCTGCGCCTCTGCTCTTTTGGCTCGCATCCTGACTGCCATGCTTGACAAATTTTAATTTGCTCAACTGCCTCAATTCGTTCTGAGTGTGATCCTAGTGTGACTTTAGTTTGATAAAGTGCGCGCGATCGCCGACCCAAAGGCCGACCCAAGGCCGACCCAAAGACTTCTAGCCATTCATTAAATCCGACATTCCGCACTTCCAATTGGCACATTGGGTATTTAAACGAAGCAATAAGAATCACAGCCATTTTTTCTAGCATGGTTCTCAATAGTTAACCTTAATTGAGAATTTTTATGACTTAGTTCATTTGAACTGCT
>JBGTIK010000058.1:0-5237 GCA_041745715.1 Phormidesmis sp. | reverse complement strand
CTTAGCAGTTCAAATGAACTAAGTCATAAAAATTCTCAATTAAGGTTAACTATTGAGAACCATGCTAGAAAAAATGGCTGTGATTCTTATTGCTTCGTTTAAATACCCAATGTGCCAATTGGAAGTGCGGAATGTCGGTTCACATGCTCAAAATTTTGATTGTTGAAGATCAGCAGCTCATCCGCGAGGGACTTACCGCCCTGCTCTCGTTAGAAGGGCTGAGTATTTGGGGTGAAGCTGAAAACGGAAAAATTGCCTTAGAGCAGCTCAACGGTTTGCCGCCCCAGAATTTGCCGGAGGCTCTCCCCGATGTCGCCTTGCTCGATATGCGAATGCCGGTCATGGATGGCGTTGCCACGGCCACGGCCCTCAGCCAGCAGTACCCCACCATTAAAGTATTGGTGCTCACTACCTTTGATGATGATGAACTGATTGCTGAAGCGATCGCCGTCGGCGCCAAAGGCTACTTATTAAAAGATACGCCTTCTGAAGAACTCGCTATAGCCATTCGCGCAGTCGCTAAAGGCTACAGCCAATTTGGCCCCGGCATTGTTGAGAAAATGATTGGCACGAAGCTTAAAGCGGGCTCTACCACAGGAGTTGATCTGGGCTCAAATCCTTATATCGTCGAGGTTTCACCCGCCGTCGCGGCGCTGACGCCGCGTGAAAAGCAGGTGTTTAGCTGCATCGGGCAAGGGGCTAGCAATCGCGAAATTGCCGAACAGCTCTATTTATCAGAAGGCACCGTTAAAAATCATGTGACGAATGTGCTCAGCCGGTTAGGACTGCGCGATCGCACCCAAGCCGCACTTTTGGCTCAGTCTCTTCAGCTTTTTGAAGGCGGAAAATAGATCAGGCGCAAATTTGGCCGCCAGAGGGGTTGTTCACTAAAAACTCATCAAAAAAAATTGGGATACTCTATAGATTCGCGACAAAATAGGGTACAACTAAGCTGCCAACATCAATAAATTTAATTATTAAAGGCCAGCCATCTACTTTTTTCTTGACGAATGTCACCGACATTGCTCTAATTTGACTACTTGTGCCGCGAACCTAATCGATTCACCCCTCCTATGAAGTCTTCACATCCTGCTGAATCCTCAGCCTCTAACCACTACGCGCCCTCTGTACCGATGTCTGTGCATCGAGAGCTAGCGACTGAGCTAAAGGCTAATAAAGCTGTGATCGATTCGCTCAATAGCCGCAATCAACAGCTTTTGCAGCAAAATCAATTTCTCAAGCAAGAAATTCACAACGTCGTCCAAGCGACCTTGAGCTTGGGCCAAGTCGCAGACGTTGCCAGACAAGCTTCCAAAGATAGCTTTCCGAGTGCGATTCCCTCGGAAGGCTTTGCCATCGCCCCCGATACCTTAGCCAAGCTTGTTCGCGGTGAAACTTCAGCGGCTTTTCAAGAGAATGCCGCCCAGAGTATGAGCCAGAGTATGGGCCAGAACATCAGCCAGAATAAACCTCAAACCGATCTTCAGCAGCTCCAGAGCATTTCCGAAGCCCTGCCTCAAATCAAGGCCCAAGCCCGCGCCGCTCAGCTTCAATCTCATCCGGCCCAATCTCATCGGGCCATACCATCGGCCCGAGTGCCCAAGCCGATTACACACAGATCCCAAAATCAAAGGTCAGAATCACAAAGACCCCAGGCAACAGCCCATCCTTCAACCCTATCAGCCAACGCGATCGCTGCTCAGCGTCAATTCCCCCAGGGCCACACACAGGCCCACACAAACGTTCTTCAGCCCAGCAAACAGCCCAAATCCGGCCACCCGTCCAGCCAACAGCCTGCTTTTAGGCGCACTGAATCCATTTCTGGCAAAGGCCCCGCGATACCAACAGCCTTGCCGAAGCTGTTTACTGAAACTTCGGGTGAGTATCGCAGCTCGGCGCTAGATTCAGCCGAAAACAAAGAAATCGGCGGCGTCTGGCTAGTGCTCTCGATTGTACTGATTATTGTCACTGCCTTTGGGGCAGGCTTTTTGATCATGAAGCCCTTGCTGAATGATCGCTAAAAGGATCGCTAAAAGATCGCTAAAATCTCCTATGGTATTAGGGCATATAGTAGTAGCCGATACAGAGCTAGGGGGGCAAACTCCTGGTAGATCTGATACCGGCTACAATGCTGCTGCCTTTTGTTTACGTAAGGTGAATTTACTAAAGTAAGTTGCCTAACGTAAAGAGCGCAGTAGATACTGGGACAACTATTGGGAGAGTGAACTGAAGCCATGAAAAGAGTTGAAGCGATTATCCGTCCCTTTAAACTGGATGAGGTCAAAATTGCCTTAGTCAATGCGGGCATTGTCGGTATGACCGTTTCTGAAGTGCGCGGGTTTGGTCGGCAAAAAGGGCAAACCGAGCGCTATCGGGGATCTGAATACACCGTTGAATTTTTGCAAAAGCTAAAGCTAGAAATTGTGGTGGAAGATACCCAAGTCGATATGGTCGTTGATAAAATTGTCAGCGCAGCCCGCACGGGTGAAATCGGTGATGGCAAAATCTTCGTCAGCAATGTCGATGAAATCGTCCGCATCCGTACGGGTGAAAAAAATCTAGAAGCCGTTTAGTTCGCTCTAAACAGTCCTATAACCTGATCGGGAGAGCAGCTTTTGGTTGCTCTCCCTTATCTTTGTTAGGGTCATTATTAGCTTTGTTATGAATACAGCGCGTCCTTCCATCAACCCTTCTGATGATAATACCGAGCCTCGTTCTCTCACGCCGTGCATTGAAGCGCAAGGCGTTGAGGCTCGACTGGAAGCCTATGCTCGATTTGGTGTCGATCTAGGTTTAGAACGCATCGAAAAACTGCTGGCAGCAATGGGCAACCCGCATCATCAGGTGCCGATTATTCATGTTGCGGGCACCAACGGGAAAGGATCGGTCTGTGCATATCTAGCGGCGGTACTTTCTGCTGCGGGTTACCGAACGGGGCGATATACCTCGCCTCACCTAATCCACTGGACAGAGCGCATTTGCATAGATGGTGAGCCGATTAGCTGGGCAAATTTGCAGGCTAGTTTGGATCGAGTAGAAAGCGTGATTCAGCCGGAAGATCTGCCGGCTGACAGGATACCGACTCAGTTTGAGGTGTTTACCGCTGCCGCTTGGCAGTATTTTGCCGATCAGCAGGTCGATATTGCCGTTGTCGAAGTGGGTTTGGGTGGCAGACTGGATGCTACGAATGTGTTTGCGGCCCCGCTGGTGACAGTGATTGTATCAATTAGCCGAGACCATTGGCAGCGCTTAGGCGATACGCTGGCAGCCATTGCGGGTGAAAAAGCAGGCATTTTAAAGCCGGGGGTTGTGGTGATCGTTGGCCCCCTGCCCCTTGAAGCTGAAGCCGTCGTCAGTGCGCGCGCTCAGGCGATTCACGCCCTCTTGAGCTGGGTAACACCCGCCGAGCCGACAGTCACGGGCAATCTCATCTACGATGGCATTGAGTACCGGCCATCGCTGCTCGGCGAACATCAGCGAGTCAATTCGGCCTGTGCGATTGCTGCGTTGCAAACCCTGCGCGCCCAAGGCTGGCAGATTACAGATGAAGCGATTACCAGCGGCATGGCGCAAGCAAAATGGCCCGGACGATTGCAGATGGTGCAGGTAAAAGGCCAACCGCTGCTGATTGACGGGGCGCATAATGCCGATGCAGCGCGATCGCTCCGCACCTACCTCGATCAAACCTTTCCTAATCAATCCGTCACTTGGTTGATGGGAATGCTGGACAGCAAAGATCATGAAGGCGTATTTGCCGCTTTACTCAGGGCGGGCGATCGCCTCCATCTCGTCCCCGTTCCGGGCCATCTCAGCGCCGAGCCGAATGATCTGGCTAAGCTGGCTTTACAGATTTGTCCTACCCTTAAAACCTTGACAACTCATCTCGATTTAGAAGCCGGGCTCAACGCTGCTTTCACCCCCGAGAACCCATTGGCAGCGCCATTGGCAAATCCCACGATTCAACCCACGATTCAACCCACGGCTCGACCCACAGTTTTATGTGGTTCGCTGTATCTCATTGGCCATTTCTACTCGCGGTTCAGCTTACAGAGTGCAGCCGCTAGTGAAGCTCAAGCCTCGTCTAGCGGCGTTAAATAGCAGCCTGCAATCTTCCAGCGGCCATAGGGCTGCGGCTGCATCATATAGGTCGCTCGAATCAAATCACCGCACTGATCGAGCATCATCACCTGCTGAGCCGGAAACCCATCTACCTGCATCATCCCTTCAAAAACCACCGAACGCGGTCGATACACGGGCGGATAAGCCGCTTCAACCATCCGCACAAAGTTTTCAGCCGTGCCAAACTGCATTTGAATCCCCGGTGCCGCTTGAGCAAAAGCTGCGATCGCGTCATTCTGTAAAAAAGCCTGAATTTGCTGCTCAATCACTGCCCGAATTGCGCCCAAATCAGTCTCTGACATCTCCATATTCGTAGGTATTCCCTTTATTGAACGCGCACTACTGCCCCTACTAAGTGCCCCTACTAAGCCTTTAATATTTGCTTATTATCCAATAGGCCCAATACGCTTAGCAGTAATCCTTAGACGGAAAAATCTAAAAATAGAGCCCCAAAAAAAACTCAACTCTAGAAATAGCATTCAACCACACCCAGGCAGTATGGTGATGAACTTACCTCACTTTTTCACCTGTAGCTTCTGCGCCAAGCTTGTTTTTATTGCGCCCTAAACCCCTACCTTCATGTCCCTTATCGACGTTCACCAGCTCAGCAAGTCCTACCCAGTCGCCATCAAGGAGCCTGGTCTCAAAGCTACCCTAAGGCACTTCTTTCGCCGCAACTATCGCCACATCGAAGCCGTTAAGCAAGTTTCTTTTAGCATTGAATCCGGTGAAGTCGTTGGCTTTTTAGGCCCCAACGGCGCAGGCAAAACAACCACCCTCAAAATGCTCACTGGCCTGATTCATCCTTCCGCTGGTCAAGTCAGCGTTGCCGGACATCGGCCCTTTGCGCGATCGCCCCAGTTTCTCAACCAAATCACCCTGGTCATGGGCCAAAAGCAACAGCTCATTTGGGACTTACCCGCCCTCGACTCGCTGCGCATCAACGCCGCCATCTACGGCCTTAGCGACACCGAATTTCGTCAGCGCGTCGGTGAACTCGCCGAGATGCTCTCCCTGCAAAATCAGCTTAACCAGCCTGTACGCAAGCTCTCTCTAGGTGAACGCATGAAAGCCGAAATGCTCGCCGCCCTCCTCCATCGCCCCCAAGTCCTCTTCTT
>JBGTIK010000057.1:0-2082 GCA_041745715.1 Phormidesmis sp. | reverse complement strand
GAGATTTCGAGCGATCGCATGGACGATTTGCCCAGCACTTTCTCCGGCGGGATGCAGCAGCGCCTTCAGCTCGCCAGAGTGCTCGTTACCCGGCCTCGGCTCGTGCTCATGGATGAACCCACCGGGGGGTTGGATGTGTGCGTCCAGGCCAAACTGCTGGACTTAATGCGGCAGCTTGTTCGCAGCTTGGGGCTCAGCGTTATTTTAGTCACTCACGATATCGGCGTTGTGCGCTTGCTAGCTCACCGGCTGATCGTCATGCGCCACGGCCAAATTGTTGAACAAGGTCTTACCGATCAGGTATTAGACGATCCGCACCATCCATACACCCAATCCCTGATTAGCGCCACTCTAATGCCTTAATTTTCGTCATGACCCGACGATCTTAATAATCAATTCTATAACCACGATGCAAACTATTCAGTCGCGCCCATCCACAAGCTTCAATCTCTCTCCTACAGCCTTGATTCAAGCGCACCAAATTTACAAAGCATTTACGCTGCATAACCAAGGCGGCATTCATTTTCCAGTGCTAGAGGGTGTTTCGCTGACGGTGGAGCCCGGTGAATGTGTAGCCCTTGTCGGCGCGTCAGGATCGGGTAAATCGACTTTGATGCGATCGCTCTACGCCAACTACCGCATAGATAGTGGCGAAATTTGGGTACAGCACCAGCAGCAGTGGAAAAATTTAGCAGCCTGCGGGGCACACGATCTCATTGACATTCGCCAACATACCTTGGGCTATGTCAGTCAGTTTCTGCGCGTGATTCCGCGGGTACCCGCCATAGACGTTGCCGCAGAGCCCCTGATAGCGCTAGGGGTAGATCCAGACGCTGCCCAGAAAAAAGTAAAAGATCTCTTTGCGGTTCTCAATTTGCCGCAGCGGCTTTGGCACCTATCACCGACGACTTTTTCAGGGGGTGAAAAGCAGCGGGTCAATATCGCCCGCGCATTTGCCGTAGACTATCCAATTCTGTTGCTAGATGAACCTACAGCGGCTTTAGATGCTCCTAATCGAGCGGTGGTGATGCAGCTTATCGCCGAAAAAAAGGCCAAGGGCTGCGCATTAGTGGGAATTTTTCACGATGAGGAAGTTAAAAATCGAGTTTGCAACCGTTTCTTAACCTTTGCCCTGCATGATTGATTTTTATAATTTTTACAGCTGACTTTTTATACCTTTGAGAAAATTATTCTGAGCAGATCACTGACCTCATGCAAGAACAAATCTACACAAATTATCGGCTTCAGCTCCCAACAGAAGAAGTGCTCGGTACGCTAGTCGTGCGAGATGGCATTATTGCCGATATTCAACCGGGCTGCGTCCCTACAGGGCAAGATGGTGAAGGGCAATATCTTTTGCCTGGATTGATTGAACTGCACACCGATAATTTGGAGCGCTGCATGTCTCCGCGACCCGGTATTCGTTGGCCTTTATCGGCCGCGGTCACCTACCATGATCGCGATTTGGCCGCAGCCGGAATTACGACGGTCTGTGATGCGATCGCAATTGGCGATGTTACCCCCGGCGACTCTTTGCGCAAGTCGAGCTACGACCCGATGATTCAGGCTCTGCAACAGAATTCGGCGAATTTCCTCATCGACCACCATCTGCATCTGCGGTGCGAACTGGGCTATGAAACGGTTGCTGAGATTGTTGCTCAATATGCCGAGCATCCTTTACTAGCGCTGATTTCACTGATGGATCACACGCCAGGGCAGCGGCAGTTTACCAAACTCGATAAGTTTCGCGAATATTACATGGGCAAGCATGGGATCAAGGAGGATGACTTAGAGCGCTTTATTAAAGAAAGATTGCAAGATCAAAAAGAACACGCCAATCGAAATCGGCAAATGCTGGTAGAGATGGCCACAGAGCATAATTTGGCGATGGCAAGTCACGACGATGCTACTGTCGAACACGTAGAGCAGGCGGTAGCCGAGGGGGCCAATATTTCAGAATTCCCGACGACGTTGGTGGCTGCGAAGGCCGCTAAAAGTAAGGGATTGCAGGTGCTGATGGGTGCGCCTAATCTGGTTTTGGGGGGCTCTCATTCTGGCAATATCTCGGCGATGGAATTAGTC
>JBGTIK010000056.1:0-9332 GCA_041745715.1 Phormidesmis sp. | reverse complement strand
CTAATTTGTTCTTGTGAAAGGGTTTCTCCACTGGAGAGTAAGCTCTGGCAAGCACCGCTGAGCGCTTCTCCGATTTTGCCGAGCCATTCAGAAAAGCCTTCTGGCTGGCACAAAGAGACTTTTGCTTCAGTCGTCATGGTGCTAGAAAGATAGTCAGCATACTGGGCTTCGGTAGGATTGGTAAAATATAGTGCGCCGCCTAAAGCCGCTAGTAACAGCAACGTGAGAGAAGATCCAAATTTCATGCCAAAGGTGTTAAGGAGTTTATTAAGGGATACTTTTAACTGTAGCGCTGCTCAAGCCCCACCTGTCTATCTGCTGTCCACTTGCTGCTCAAACGGCTCTGATGAACACGCCTGCTCACGCCATTGTTAACCTCGCTCTGTTGGGCCGCAAGCATCGCCCTGAGTGGAATCCGCTGATTATTTGGGGGGCCATTATTCCCGATTTGAGCATGTTTGGATTCTATGTCTGGCTGCGGCTAGGCACCGATATTCCCGAACGGCAAATCTGGCGCGTTGAGTATTTTCGACCGTCCTGGCAGCTTGTGTTTGACGGCTTTCATTCGATTCCGTTGGCGCTGATCGGGTTGGTGGTCATGCTCAAGGCCAAACGCACCGGCATCGCGCTGTTGTTTGCTAGCGTTGCGCTTCATGCTCTAGAAGATCTGCCGGTGCATCATGACGACGCGCACCGGCATTTTTTGCCCTTTAGTAATTTTCGATTCATCAGCCCAGTTTCCTATTGGGATGAGGATCACTTTGGCGCGATCGCTGGCTCGACAGAACTTCTGTTAATGATCACAGCCAGCCTTTACATATTTAGACGCGTGCGATCGCGCTGGACAAAAGGTCTATTGATCGTCGCCAACGCACTGCCGCTGCTGTCACACCTTTGGTTTAGCATCCTCGCTTGAGCGATCTCAGCCGTTACCGGCTCAAACTTAACTGGCTTAAATTTAACTTTAGGCAACCACCACCAAGGCACCTGTGGAAAGGCGTGGTGCTCACGGTGATAGCCAAAGTGATAACAAGTGATTAAGGACAGCCAATGAGGCCAGTAATGACTATTAGCACAGAGCACGGTGCTGTAGGTATCCGGCAAGCGCCGATGCACCAAGTAAGTGCCAAAGTAAAACAGCTGCATAGAGCTTAATAGCGACGGAATTGCCCAAAAAAATAGCAGATTCGCCTCTGGCACGCCCATCACCCGATACAGCCCGTTGTAAATGACCACAATCCCTAGCGACTGCTGCAACGTCCAATAGCTGCGCATAAACTGGAAGTACCACAGAATCGGATGTTTGTGCCGCCCATTGTGAAAGTCCGGGTCGTGGCGGCTAGCTGGAAACCGATGGTGATTGGCATGGGCTGAACACAGCTTGTCATAAGGAATCAGTCCATAGAGCAGTAACGCCAGTTCGCCCAAGCTCCGGTTCAACCGAGGGTGTCCGGGAGCAATGCTGCCGTGCATGGCGTCGTGGCCCGTGACAAACAGCCCGGTATACAAAAAGGCAACCCACGGGATCAATAAAGCGCAGCCAATTGGGCCAATCGTCTCAGCCCCGGTGACAAAGGCACTACAAAAGCTAATCGCCCAGATTAGTAAGATTAAAAGCGCTATAGCAATGCCTTTCCACCGAAAAATCGCGACGCCTCCAAGCGGTTGGAAGGTTCGCTGCCGAGCCCATCTATCGGTCAAGTTATTGATCAATGTCCGGCTCAACTTATTCATAAAAGAGTAAAGACAATAGGGAAGGCAATGAAAATCACACCAAAAATTAACTCACCCCATAAAATCACAAAAATCCTGCCTGTTTTTTGCCTTATGGAAAAAAATACATCAGAATTTCATCCCAACGAAAGGCGCTAGGACAGATTTAAGGGATCCACATCAATCGTTAGGCTGATGCCTTTTGGAGTTTGACGCTGTAGGTTATCTAGCGTTGGCAGTGGGCTCCCTAATGCGTACTTGAGTAAAATATGCCAGCGATAGCGGCCAGCGACTCGAAAAATAGGGGCAGGAACTGGCCCCATCAGGCTTTCAGGCGATTGACTTGGCTCTAGCTGCTGAATCTGGGCAGCTATATGCTCGGCTGATCGCTGCGTGACTTTTTCGTCGAGGCCGCTAATGCGCAGTAGCAGTAGCTGCGTGTAGGGCGGATAGTGTAGGTCTGCGCGATCGCTTAACTCCACCTTTAAAAAATCTCCATAAGCTGTCTGATTGCGCTTCGTCAGTGCCTCAATCGCGCTGTGATCGGGGCTATAGGTTTGCACAATCACCCGTCCCGGCTGATCACCTCGCCCGGATCGTCCTGCCACCTGAGTCAGCGTTTGAAAAGCCCGCTCACTGGCGCGGTAATCCGGCATAAACAACAGCCCATCGGCGGCAATCACACCCACTAGCGTTACTTGAGGCAAATCTATCCCTTTTGTCAGCATTTGCGTCCCGACTAATAAATCAGCCTCTCCCTGTGCAAACTGAGTCAGCAACGCCCGATGCGATCCTTTATTTTGCGTCGTATCACTATCAAAGCGAATGCAGCGAGCCTGGGGTAAATACTTCGCTAAATCATTGACCACGCGCTGAGTGCCACTGCCAAAATTTTTGAGATAAGGCGATGAGCACTCAGGGCACTCCGTCGGGTGGCGCTGCGCGTAGCCGCAATAATGACACTTAAGACTGGCTTTGGCCTCACGGTGGGGCTGATGAAAAGACAATGACACATCGCAGTGCGGGCACTCCATCACATAGCCGCAACTGCGACAAGAGACAAAGCTGCTGTGCCCTCGCCGATGGATAAACAAAATGCCCTGGTTACCCTGCTGAATCATCTCTTCTAAGGATTTTTGTAAGGGCCGACTAAAAATCGTCCGGTTACCTTCATGCAGCTCTTTACGCATATCCACAATTTCAACCGGCGGCAGCGGCCTAGCCTGGACTCGCTGAGGCAAGCTCAAATAGTGAAGATAGTGAAGAGTCTTATTTAAACCGCAATTTTGCCCGTTTAAAGTTGGGCTATCTGCCTGGGGATCAGACACTACTGGCCCATTCATCACGGGCTGAAACCGCACCCAAGTTTCTACAGAAGGCGTTGCTGATCCTAGTAATAAGGGGCAATTTTCTAGCTCAGCTCGCCACCGGGCTACCTGTCTGGCGTGATAGCAGGGCATGGGCTGATCCTGCTTAAAGCTGCCGTCATGTTCTTCATCTAAAATAATCATGCCGATCTTTGGCAAAGGTGCAAAGACCGCTGAGCGAGTGCCAATGATCACCTGCGGTATGCCCGTGAGCATTTGCCGCCAAGTGTCATAGCGTTCGCCTTCGGATAGGCCGCTGTGATACACGCACACTTTGTCGCCAAAGCGGCTGCGAAAGCGATCGGTCAGCTGAGGGGTGAGGCCAATTTCGGGAACAAGCACCAGCGCTGACTTTTGGGCCTTGAGCACCGGGGTGATCGCCTGCAAATACACCTCTGTTTTCCCTGATCCCGTCACCCCATGTAGGAGCACCTCACTGTAGCCTTGGAGGCGGTGCAAGCTTTGGAGCGATCGCGCCTGATCATCCGTCAGCGCCTTAGGCCGATCGCGCTCAGCCGTAGAATGACTGCTAGCGCGCAGCACCTCACGCGGCTCAATCACAAGATAGCCATAAGCCGCGATTTTTTGGAGCGTTTTGCTCGTCGTTTTGAGCAATTGCAACGCTTCATTGAGCCACAGCTCACCCCCGTGTTGCGCCAATCCGTTCAAGATTGTCTGCTGGCGATCGCTCAACGCCATTTTTATGTCTGTGGTTTTAGTTGCCTCTCTAGCCGTTGCAACTAAAACCACCGCCTGTCGTTTCTGAGCGCGAGGCGATCGCGGCGGGACCAAGTAGCTTTCTATCCAGCCGATCCCGATAAGCTGTTGCAGCCCTTGATTAAGCGCCGCTGTTGAATAGGCCTTGAGCTGACGACGCAAATGCTGCCAGCTATAATCTCGCTTTGGAGAGGCGCACAAAGTTTCTATTAACTGTGAGGCAGATTTTGTTAGAGAGTGCTGAGTCGTTAACTGAGTCGCTAGCTGGGTAAATGTCATCTGCGCAACAAACTGAGTGCAGCGAATTCTCCGCTGCGATTTAGACAACAGTCCCGGCGGCAAGGCTGTGCGGATAACGCGCACAAAAGGTGTCTGATAGTAGTGGGCGACACGGTTTAATAGCTGCCAATACTCTTTAGTAAAAAAAGCTTCATTGATAACGCTATCAATCGTTTTTATTGCACTTGAAACTAGCCCTTCAGGCGACTTTGAAAGCAGCCGAACGGCGATCGCTCCCACCTGCTGTGATCCAAAAGGAACGCTGACAATTGCCCCCGGCTGCACCATCAAACCGTCGGGTATGCCATATGTATATAGCCCTTGAGCGCCCGGACAATCCACTAGCACTTCTGCCCACAAAGCCAGCGGCTCTTGCTTGGTCACACTCATAAATCAAAAGTACGATTAAACATAAATCACATCGATAACAAATCGCTGTATCGAACCCATAAGCTATTAGAAGCCATCATAAAACTAACAACGAATCGTAATAAAAATAGTGAAAGCCTTGCATACAGTGCAAATAAGCAGTAGCTAGTAACACCTAAGTTATCGTAGTGAACAATTTCTTAATAAAGGGTTGCTATAGTAAGGCTGTAATCCAGTAAAAATTACGGTAAAAGAAGCTAACTGGCCAGAGGAAGATTCTAACAAGGCCGAGATAGCGCCGGATTAAGGCAACACGAAGCCAAACCTAGCGTCTTCCAAATCAAAGCCTAGCGGGTGTCCGTAAGTCTATTGCCCGTAAGCTTATTGCTCGTAAGTCTATTGATTGCTTTCTTTGAGCAGCCTGTCCTCGAAAAATCGTCATGATGTGAACCTGATTCTAAATATGACAGCCCCTTATAATTCTGACCTTAGCAGCGCTTCAAGCTCGATTAGCAGCCGCCATTCTACCAGCCGTTCCGCAGGAGCGGCGCTAAAGGTTTCCGTCGCTCATCAGGCGATCGCCCTCAGCGCTACTGAGCGGGGACAAAACGACGCCAGTTGGGAAGAGCGCCTAAAGGCACCTAGCTTATACGATGAGCGGGCAAATACTCTACTTAGCGATGGCCTCAACGATAACAAGGCTACCACCGACCAAGATTTATTCCTTGATCCCCAGATTGACTCAGAAGATTCCGCAGAAAACCTCCTGGTAACGGATGATTCACTAGACGATGACTCAGATGCGGATGCAGATCTTGACTCAGACGACTCTCTTTACTCTGCTCAATATTCTGAGCAAACCACTGCGACCTCACGCTACCGAAAATCATCTAGTGATGACGCCGTAGGTGCCTTCTTCAAAGAGATGGCCCGTTACCCCTTGCTTAAGCCAGACGAAGAAATTGAGCTAGCTCGGCAAGTGCGCATAATTTTTGAGCTAGAAGAGTGCTCAGAGCGGCTCAGCGAAAGCCTCGGTCGGCGGCCCAACCTTTCAGATTTAGCTACGGACTTTGGCTGCACCGAACAGCAGCTCAAGCAAAGGCTCCAAAAGGCCCGTGCAGCCAAGCGACGAATGATTCGCTCCAACCTCAGGCTAGTGGTTTCGATTGCTAAGCGCTATCTCAATCGCGGCGTACCTTTCCTAGATTTAATTCAAGAAGGTGCACTCGGCCTAAACCGGGCTGCTGAAAAGTTTGACCCTGACAAAGGCTACAAATTCTCGACCTATGCCTACTGGTGGATTCGGCAGGGCATTACCCGCACAATTGCCAACGATGCGCGAACTATTCGGCTACCGATTCACATCGTAGAAAAGCTGAACAAGCTTAAAAAAGCGCACCGTGAGCTGCGCAAAGAGCTACAGCGCACCCCGACTGAAGCAGAAGTCGCTGCCGAACTCGACATGACACCCGATCAGTTACGGGTGCTTCAGCAGGTGCAGCGAAAATCGCTTTCGCTGAATCATCGGGTTGGCAAAGGTGAAGATACCGAGCTAATGGAGCTATTAGAAGACGGCCATTCGCTTTCACCCGAATCGCAAATCAGCGAGTCGATGATGCGTCAAGAAATTTCTGATGTGCTTACCGAAGTCCTGACCGATCGCGAAAAGGAGATCATTGCCTTACGCTATGGGCTGACGACAGGAGAAACTCACACCTTGGAAGAAGTCGGGCGGATTTTTCAGCTTTCTAGAGAGCGCGTGCGCCAAATTCAAACAAAGGCCATGCGAAAGCTGCGGCGACCTCAGGTGGCCTCTCGGCTGAAGAACTGGCTGAAGTAAGCTAACTTTATCTAAATCTAGGTTCACCTGATTTCAGCCTGCTTGATTTCAGCTGAGGTCATCTGGCTGCTTTGTTATGAATTTTGGTTCTAAAGGTTACGTTTACGCCTTCATTGGTTTGCGCTAAAATCAATAGCGGCGTAGGCTTGGCCTTTTGATCCCATTTCATGTTGGCGATTCGGCCCTGCAATGTGGGCTGCCAGAAGCTTTCACCTTCGGGAGGGTTGAGAAAGTGCTCAATGCAGTCAACAATTTCTTCGACCGTTGTCGAGGTAGACCGCGCTGGTAGCTTGGTGAGCTGGATCTGGATACGAAAGAGGACGCGCTTACGCTTTTGAGGATCGTTGGGCGCGACGTACTCAACGTCAAAAAGCTGATCGACCGGGCGGGCATTAATTGTCGCAATCCCGACCATCCCTTGATTGGCTTGGGAAGGTCTGAGAGCTTCGCCGATGCGCTGCTTGACCTTGATTTTGAGCTGATTGATAATCGCGAAGTTAAACTGCTTTTCTTCCATCCGCATTCGCAAATAGTCGAGGTTAAAGTCGCGTGAGTGTACTAAGTCAGGGTTGCGCTCCATCGTGGTAATGGTAACTCAGCGCTAGCTTGACTCGCTTTTGCAGCTCTTTATTTTTGTAGCTTTCAAATTTGAGCTGCTTTTGCAGCTTGCGGGTTTGAAAATAAGAGAAAATGCCTAAGCCAACGAGCAGTACAAACAGTCCACCTGTGGTGTACATCCAGGGGTTGAACGGTTTGGGTGGCGCGGCTGGCGCGGCTGGCGTTTGAGCCAACCAAATTGGTCGGCTTTGGACGATCCCAAAAAGTGTCGAATGGCCGTTTGACATAAGGGCACTTGCGGACGTGATGGTTGCCTTCCAGGATGCCCAAGTAACCCGCTAAGCAAACCGCTAAGCAAAGCCGATAGAATGCAGTCTGTTTGGTTTTGTCAGGGTTTGCTGTTTCGATAAAGCAGTGAGATAAAGCAGTGAGATAGTCAAAACTTAGGTTGTAACTGGTTTGAGGTGAAGATAATGCAGCCAATAAGATTAACGCCAGCACTGGGCCAAATATCGCTAGGTGGCATTCGCTTGGTAGCGACGGATATGGATGGGACGCTGACAAATCATGGAGAATTGACGCCCGCAGTTTTGCAGTCGTTTGAGCAGCTGAAGGCTCATGGTATTGAGGTGATGGTAGTGACGGGGCGCTCGGCGGGCTGGGTGAGTGGGCTGGTAAATTATTTGCCTGTGGTGGGGGCGATCGCTGAAAATGGCGGCTTATATATCAGTAAGGCCAGCCTAGAGCCGATGATTTTGCCGGACATTCCGCTGATGGCGAGTCATCGCGATCGCCTAGCCACTGTTTTTGAACGATTAAAAACCCGCTACCCAACCCTTCAGCCTTCGGTCGATAATCCCTACCGCATCACCGACTGGACGTTTGATATTACTGGACTCACGGCAACTGACCTGAGCTGGATGCAGACTGCCTGCGCTGAGCTATCGATGGGCTTTACCTACAGCACAGTGCAGTGCCATCTAAAAATTGAGCGGCAAAGCAAGGCTGCCGGGTTGCTCAAAGTGCTTCAGCAGCAATTTCCAACACTTTCTGTAAAAGAAGTTGTTACTGTTGGCGATAGCCCTAACGATGAAAGCCTGTTTAATTCAGAACAGTTTCCTCATTCAGTCGGGGTGGCTAATGTTGCGCACTATCTGCCGCAGCTTGCACATACTCCTACTTATCTAACCTCAGCCTCAGAGGGTGCAGGTTTCTGTGAACTTGTTGCGCTCTTGGCTCAGTTATCTGGTTCATAAAGATTGAGTTGATTGAGCTTCGGGCATTAGCGTCAGGCCGCGATAAACTTGCTCAATTAGGAAGCTGAGATCGATGCTTTTTAGCGTTACAGTGTCGCCTTCCTGGTAGTTAATGATAATCCATTCACCAGCGTCGTTTTTGTGATACAGATCGATCTCTATGCGGGTAGAGCTTACTAATAAATAGTCTTTGAGAGCCGGGTTGTTGCGGTACAGTCGAAACTTAGCGCCCCGGTCGTAGGCTTCGGTGCTATCTGAGAGCACTTCAACAAGTAAGCATGGATACGTAATGTACTGAGTTGTGTTGTTATCTCTTTCGTCACAGGTTACGCTGACGTCGGGATAGGTATAGTCTTTTGTCTCAGCGATGTTGACTCTCAGATCTGAATTACCCGTTTCGCAACTGCCCCCTTCTAAGTGATTAGAAAACAGCGCAATAAATTTGACAGAAATCAAGCTATGGTTTTTGCTACCACCGCTCATCGCATAAACTTCACCATTGATATACTCGTGCTTTTCTAGCTGCTTTTCTTCCCAAGCAAAATACTCTTCAGGCGTAAGCTGTGGGAATTTTTCTGTTAGGGCAATCATTGTTAATCCATTCATAGTCAACTACTTTAAGTTTACACGAACGTTCTTTACAGAAAGTCTTTCTCCGACAGGCATTGTTTGGCAGTGCGATGCCTAAGCAGTCGATGGAGTCGGGTTACTCTTTAGCGGATGAGTTGATTGAGGAGCGGCGAGAGGCTGCTGAATATGAATAAGGTTTTGTTAGGCGGTGTAGCCACGGTTAAAACCGCTTCTTAGCCCGTGCCCTTCCAGGTGTGAATTGCCCTGAAAAATCTAGACATGTTTCTCTGACTTCATCACGAACAGCATTCTTGCGCGAGGGACGATTGTTGCGCTTGTTATGTTCGCAATGGATCTCTTCTACTTTCAGCAGAAAAGCAATGTCTC
Organism: Phormidesmis sp.; assembly: GCA_041745715.1. Lineage (GTDB taxonomy): Bacteria > Cyanobacteriota > Cyanobacteriia > Phormidesmidales > Phormidesmidaceae > Phormidesmis. Next base: position 276 of record JBGTIK010000056.1, on the reverse strand, counting down.
GAATAGCTATCTTGAGCTTTTCTTGTAGCTTTCGCCGATCAGCGATAGTGTTTCCTATTATTGCAGCGGCAACTGCCGCGATGAGCGCACTGAAGACGGTAAATATTCCAGAGACTAACGCAGCTTGAATTTCAATATTAGGCTTGTTGGGTAATAAAAAGGAACGATGAGACAAGGCTTTGTCGGCTTCCTCAGTCTTTTAAGCCGCATCCAAGTAGAAGTTCCACAGTCCAGCTGCATTTAACATCAAGCGGTCATCGAAATTAGTCACACGAT
>JBGTIK010000055.1:0-7519 GCA_041745715.1 Phormidesmis sp. | reverse complement strand
AGCATGGTTCTCAATAGTTAACCTTAATTGAGAATTTTTATGACTTAGTTCATTTGAACTGCTAAGCCATGAAAGTCTTTCCAAAACAGGGCTCTATCATTAATACCTGAGTGTGACACTTCAAAGGGCGGAATGTGGGATGAAAAGCAGGTTAATCTCAAGGTACTTGATCAAAGTATTGATACAGTCGATGCTACTGGCCGGTTGCTGTTTAACATGCAACGCTACGCCGCTGTTGCAGCTTCACCGCCAGCGTACTGCTTGAGCCATGCAATCGAGTTCTGCTCCACTTTCACTTGGCAGTCATCGAAGGTCACTGAGTCAGGATCCAGGAAGTGTGCGATCGCCAGCTCAATGACAAGCTCAGAGGGTATTTCAGTCTTCTCGGCATACTCTATTGCCTGACTCTGGAGAACAGTTGGCAGCGCGGCTAATAAGCTCGTTTCCTTGGCGGCACTCATCGATTCGCTACTCAATGAGGTATCTAGCTCAAGAAAGTACTAAAGCGCTCCTTCTATAACCGCTTTAGCCGTCAGCGCTGACTCATGTGCATAGGTCAATATAGCTGCACGAATATCATCCGGCAATGATTCTAGAATGCGATTGTCTGTCGGTGTGTCTTGTGAGGTCATGAACCTAGTCCTCCTAATTAACCCGCACGTTGTAAGGGGGTAATAGCTGTCGGATGATGATCTGCTCCAATTGCAATGATAACCGAATCCATTGCAGCGTCAGCGTGACGACCGCTATTCTCACATCGCCTGGGTTCAGTCGATCCATGAATGCCCAACCTAGTGCTTTATGACCACCTTTGAATCGACCTTTAACACTACCTGACTTACCGATGTAAAGGATGCCTTGCGTCTTATGTTTCACAGCGTAGATACCTGGGCTCGGCGGTAGTTCAGAAAATTCTCTAGTCAACGGGCAACAAGCATCAAACGGCATTTCATTCAGCAAAGTGAGGATTCTCAAGGCTTCTGCATTAATGGAATCTACAGAATCGTCCATTCAGGTAAAACGAGGGAATAACTTAGCCATACATGACGGCTATTGGATTGTACTTGAAGGCGCACTTTTGGTTTATTTCATTGACCGTATTGCTCTCAAGCGTATGCAACTGAGCAATGCGACTTCATTGTGTCAAAACCCGTAAGACGTCTCTATTTTTGAATTTTTGATTATGATACAAGTCTTGATGCAAAAATAAAGCCAATAAAATCTATCGATTCGCTGTTTCTGCTGACTGTCTCAAAACGGTCATTTAAAACACATTGGTACACTGCGTGATCGCAACCGTCAGTTTTTGAACGAACGCTAGTGAAGTCCCAAACAATGCAACTCGGAATCGGTTAACAGTTCTTGAACTGCTGGCTCCAGAACGGATCAATGACTCGACTTGATGAGTCATTGCATTGCCACATCGCAACTAAACCACTTTGGGCGGTGAACCGTAAAGCCGACTTCTCTCCGGAAAATCTACATCTTGCGTCACTATGCAGAAGTCGTTGAGCTTAGCAAACTCCCAAATCTTGGTATTTGTTTCTTCAGCTAAGTCATGGAATTGAACATGGCTCGAATCAGGAAAGACATCAGCCAGTCGATTAACCAGCTTCCGGCTGAGATTCTGATCAAAAAGCAGTTTCAAGCGGCACTCACCGACGCAACTAAACGATGTTCGCGGTTAGCCGCAAACTCCAAGCAGGCCATGACATCGGCTTTTGACATCAGAGATCTGGGTTAGTCAGAGAAAAAAGGTTGTCAGCCGCCGCTGAACTTTAGCCTTATTCCAACTTGCAGACATGCATTTTGCCTCAACGAGAAACGAAGTTACTGGGTTTCAGCCATTCAGACCTGCTACTTGAATCCGACCATGATTCAGAAGCTAACGGTAGCTCAGGTTTTTTTGAATGTCCGTAGTCTGGAATTTGGAATTGCGGGTCAATCAGCTAATCGTCCGTAGGCGAATTGTCCGTAAGCCAATAGAGAGAGTTTTCTGAACAAAGCTGTGAAGCCGGTTATGATAGGGCTGGAATTACAAATCTTAATATGAAGGTGTTCACCTCCGCTCATCGTTCAGATTCAAGCGCAAATTCAGGCTCAGTCGGACAGACTCTCAAAAGCTTTACCGAACGCCGAGTTTTGCTGGGTCAGCCGCTGACATTGGAGCTGAGCGCCATTTTAATGGTGTACTTCGTTCAGGGGGTTTTGGGATTAGCTCGTTTAGCAGTGAGCTTTTTTCTCAAAGATGATATCGCCCTGTCTCCAGCGGAAGTATCGGCGCTGATGGGAATAGCCGCGCTACCTTGGACGATTAAGCCTGTGTTTGGCTTTATGTCAGATGGGCTACCGATTTTTCGCTATCGTAGGCGGCCTTATTTAATTATTTCGGGGGTGTTGGGTGCGATCGCTTGGCTAGCAATGGCCACCGTCGTCGATACGGCCCTCAAAGCCACCGCCGCAATTTTACTCTCGTCTCTATCAGTGGCTGTCGCTGATGTGATCGTCGATTCGCTCGTTGTCGAGCGGGCCCGCGACGAAAATCAAGGCGATGCAGGCACCTTGCAGTCACTCGCTTGGGGCGCTTCAGCCGTCGGCGGGCTGATCACCGCTTATCTCGGTGGACTGCTGCTAGAGCAAACCAGCCCCCAGATCATTTTTGGCATTACGGCTACTTTCCCGCTAGTGGTTTGTAGCGTGGCGTGGCTGATTGCGGAAGACCCGGTGAGCGAAAAATCCAACCTCAAGGTTGTTCTCCATCAGGTCAGGCTACTCAAAGGCGCAGTCTCTCAAAAAGCGATTTGGATGCCCGCTTTATTTCTCTTTTTATGGCAGGCGACGCCCACGGCTGATTCAGCTTTCTTCTTCTTTTCAACCAACGAGCTAGGCTTTGAGCCTGAGTTTTTAGGCAGAGTGCGGCTGGTAACTAGCTTCGCTTCGCTAGTTGGCATCTGGATTTTTCAGCGCTTCCTCAAAGAAGTCTCTTTTCGCAGCATTTTTGGCTGGTCTACTGTACTTTCGGCAGCTTTAGGCATGACTACCCTACTGCTAGTCACTCATGCCAACCGTACTCTCGGTATCGACGATCAGTGGTTTAGCTTGGGCGATAGCCTAATCCTCACTGTTGCTGGACAAATTGCTTTTATGCCAGTGCTGGTACTTTCCGCGCGGCTGTGCCCACCCGGTGTAGAAGCCACTTTATTCGCGCTGCTGATGTCAGTAGTCAACCTGTCGGGACTGCTCTCTCACGAACTCGGCGCACTGCTGACCTATTGGCTCAAGGTCACCGAGACGGACTTTAGCAATCTGTGGCTACTAGTACTAATTACCAATCTCTCAACGCTGCTGCCATTACCACTACTAACGTTGTTGCCGGACGCTTCAGCCGTCGAGACTGCCTCTAGAGGCAGCCTTGAATTAGAAACTTCTAACCCAAAGCCTCACCTTGCGTTAGCGACTCCCAAAATCAGTGACGATGCCGCTGTTCCCTTAGACGTGACGCTCTGATTGATGGGCGTTAGTTTACGAGATTTCGACCAGCCTTTTCTCGACAATATTTGCAAACCTTCGCTTAGCCACTTACCTTTTCAGCCATGCAAACCCTTCAACCGACTGCTAATCAATCCACCGAGAGTTCATCAACGGTTAATTCAGCTAGCTACACCCGCGAAGACTGGAAAAAAGGCTACGAATCTCAGCTCGAAGAATTTGCCTACTGGATAGATGACATCGAAGGTGAAATCCCGGCTGATCTATCGGGCACGGTGTTCCGTAATGGCCCTGGGCTAACGGATATTAACGGCTACCGGCTGCGCCATCCGTTCGATGGCGATGGCATGATTAGCTCAATTGCTTTTGCGGATGGCAAAGCCTTTTATCGCAATCGTTTTGTGCGCACAGAGGGCTACGTGGCTGAGAAAAAAAGCGGCAAACCGGAGTACCGAGGCGTTTTTGGCACTCAAAAGCCGGGTGGCTGGTTAGCAAATGCCTTTGATCTGAAGCTAAAAAATATTGCTAATACCCACATCATTTATTGGGGCGATAAGCTAATGGCGCTTTGGGAAGCCGCAGAGCCCCATCGGCTTGACCCACAGACGCTAGAAACCATTGGCATAGATTATCTAGACGGATTGCTCAAGCCAGGAGATGCGTTTGCCGCTCATCCTAAAATTGACCCAGATTACGAGGGCGCACCTCGACTGGTCAACTTCGGCGTAAAAGCCGGTCTTTCGAGCACGATTAGTCTGTTTGAATTCACTCCTGATGGTCAGTTAGCACATCAGCATCGCCATAGCATTGCTGGATTTGCCTTTTTACACGACTTTGCGATTACGCCTAACTACTGCATTTTTGTGCAAAATCCGGTGAGCTTTAATCCATTGCCGTTTATCGCAGGTTTCAAGGGTGCCGCAGAATGCATTCAATTCAATGCGAAGCAGCCCACTAAAATTGTGGTGATTCCGCGTAATGGACGCGATGAAGTGCGATTTTTTGAGACAGAGCCTTGTTTTGTGTTTCACCATGCCAATGCTTATGAGCAGGATGGCAAGCTAATTTTGGATTCGATTTGCTATGAAGATTTTCCGACAATAGGCGATGCTACAGACTATAGCGAGGTGGATTTTGACCACGTACCGGCGAGTCAACTATGGCGATTTACCGTGAATTTGGCGACGGGGAAAGTGGGTAAGGAGGTGCCGATTGAGCGCTACTGTGAGTTTCCAGCGCTGAATCCGCAAAAAGTCGGTCGAGATTATCGCTATCTGTATTTAGGGGTGGCACATGATCCGACGCTCAACGCGCCCTTGCAAAGTTTGCTGAAGCGCGATATGAAAACAGGTGAAACGCAGTTTTGGAGTGCGGCTCCGCATGGCTTTGGCGGGGAGCCTTTGTTTGTAGCTCGGCCCGGTAGTGAGGTGGAAAATGATGGTTGGGTATTGCTATGGCTGTATAACGCGGCAGCGGCTAGCACGCTGACGGCAGCATCTGGTCGAACAGAGTTGGCTATTTTTAATGCTCAAGATATTGCTGCTGGCCCAGTTGCCAAGCTCAATCTCAAGCATCATGTGCCTTATGGCCTGCATGGTAGCTTCAGTGCTGAATACTTCGGGCCGAAAACGAACTGAGTTAGAGGGATCTGAGGGCTATAGCAGTCAGATCCGTTAGAGATTGAGGCGCTGCCAAGTGAGGCCGTCATTGGGGGTTTGATGCCAGCGCAGGAGATTGGCAGGAGTCCCTACGCTGAGATCTGGCAAGCTGATGGCTTGGCGAGGGGCTTTGGTGACGAGAGAAATCGCTTCATCTCCACTACACAGCCCCCATTTCACCAAATTTTGAGCCCCCTCAATCAGTGGCAAAGTCGTTCCTGAAAGTGTTCCATCTGCTAGCCGCGCAGTGCCATGGGCAACTTCGATTTGCCGAGCATCCCACGGGTAAACGCCATCGGGTAGACCGAGCGGAGAAAGCGCGTCGCTAACCAAAAATAAACCGCTCCGACTAGCTTCTGAGTGGCCTCGATTTGAACTTAGGATCAGGTTGAGCATGGTTGGGCAAATGTGCTGACCATCGGCGATAAAGCCACAGAATACGCGATCATCTATAAGTGCCGCGCCCAGTAAACCTGGTTCCCGATGGTGGAGCCCTGGCATCGCATTGAAGGCATGGGTGATCATCGTCGCACCCTGATCAAAAGCGCGAGTCGCCTGCACACTACTCGCGAGAGAGTGGCCTAAGCTAACGACAATGTTGCAGTTAGTCAACCATTTAATCACTGGGCTGGAATCTACACAGTTGCCGTCTGAAGCAATTTCACATTCTGGCGCTAAGGTGACAATGCGCACAATATCAGTAAACTCGCCCATGAGGGTTTTGATATTTTCGAGGGTGAGCGGCTGTAAAAAATCTTCAGGATGAGCGCCGCGTTTGGCTCGGTTAAGAAACGGCCCTTCTAAGTGAACGCCCAAGATTTTAGCGCTGTTGGGCTGGCGCTGCTGCTGTTGGAATTTGGCGATCGCACCCAAAGCCCCTCTAAAATTCTCTGGCGAAGTCGTCACCAGCGTTGGGCAAAAGCCATCAATGCCCTGCTGCCAAAGCCAGTCACAAATGCGCTGCAACTGCTCAAAATGCTGCGATCGCAGATCAGGGAAAGCTAAACCCAGCGCGCCATTAATTTGCAGATCGATTGCGCCTAAAGAAACTGAATCACCGCTGATATTTAGCACCGTTGAATTTGCAGCAATGCCTGCATCAGCCGTCATCGGTTCTATAGAATGCACCCGCCCAGATTGAATAACGATTTGACAGAGATCTGAGCTGCCTAAAGCGCTTGAAAAGGGTTGGCTCAGCCGAACATTGATCAAAGTAGTGCGATCAAGCATGAATAATTTTAGGGGCAAATTTTAGGGGGATAATTCTAGAGCACACTCAAGGGCAAAGTTGAAGCTATGACTCCTTCATCCGCAGAGGGCCAGACTAATCGGCAGATTAATCCGCAAATTGAGGTTGGGATCATTATGGGCAGTGACTCTGATCTGCCGACGATGATGGGTGCGATCGCCATCTGCGACGACTTTGAAATCGCCTACGAAGTTGCTATTGTATCGGCTCACCGCACCCCGCAGACGATGATCACCTACGCCGAAACAGCTCACAGCCGAGGGCTTAAGGTAATTATTGCAGGTGCAGGCGGGGCCGCTCATTTACCGGGCATGGTCGCTGCGCTTTCACCTTTGCCGGTGATTGGCGTACCGATTAAAACCAGCACGCTTTCAGGCGTAGATTCGCTGTATTCAATTGTGCAAATGCCGAGCGGCATCCCAGTCGCCACCGTGGCCATTGGCAATGCTCACAATGCCGGATTGCTAGCGGTTCAAATGCTAGGCGCTCATAGTCCAGATCTGCTTGAAAAAGTGCTCAGCTACCGCGAACAGCTCAAAAAAATGGTCAATGACAAACAAACGCAGCTAGAAAAACTAGGCGCTAGACAATATTTAAAACATATGATTAATACCTGATTAGATCAATGTCTCATTTAAATAACTACCTTATTAAATGCTCAAGATTGACTAAAAAACGGTGTAGTAACTGTTTAGCAATACGCAGAAATCAAAAAGAGGAATTAGGCGATCGCTTCCTTCAAATGCCTGATTGAATCAATAAAAATTGATGTTGCAAAAACGACACAAATGCCCTCTAATCGCTCCAAAAGTAAGTCGCTTTGTAAACTTTTTCTAAAACCTATTCGAGAATAAGCAGCTAGAATGCCCCCTCAACGATTAAAAGTATCATCCGATACAGAACGACTTGCTCAGAATTGATGGAATAGAGCCCATCAGTTTGACAGGTGTATAAACGGGTGAGCAGTCTGCTTTGGGCTGCTTATAGGGACTCACAAAGGGCTGCAAGAAACTTAAGCAAAAGATTCAAAAGCTGTGCTGAGAAAATATTTTTTAACGAAATGTCAATGCAGAGCTAGCGATGAAATCCTAAGTTTCTGAGCCTTCCCTAGTAGCTATTGATC
>JBGTIK010000054.1:0-5919 GCA_041745715.1 Phormidesmis sp. | reverse complement strand
GCATGGTTCTCAATAGTTAACCTTAATTGAGAATTTTTATGACTTAGTTCATTTGAACTGCTAAGCCATGAAAGTCTTTCCAAAACAGGGCTCTATCATTAATACCTGAGTGTGACACTTCAAAGGGCGGAATGTGGGCTTGAGAAATAGAAGATACGCAATCAACGCATACTTTCGACCAAATAAATTAACTAAATCACCAAAAACATTGAGGTCATTGGACTTTCTATATAAAGAGTAAAATGCTGAGTCAAAGGCTTCAATATTTAACTGACTTTCTAACGCAACAAGTAGAGCATTATGTGGTCTTTTTTCATCACCATATCTTGACTGCCATTGAACTAGGTTGTTGTTGGGCAGCTCAATTGCTTCAATGACAGAACAGGCAATTTTTCCAGATCCAATATCAGATTCATTCCAGGTTTCAAGTTTTAATAACTTTTTAGCATCACGATATAAATCATATTTGTAGCTCTCTTGTCCCTCTGTGTAAGGATTTGAGCTAAACGATGTCACATCCATACCGCTCTCTTTAATGACATGACCTCTAAACCGTTGAAACTGTTGCTCGAATAGAAATATGTCAATCATGATTAGACCTGTTTATTGGTTCAGGAAAGGATAGGGAGAAGCGTACTCAACAGAGAATCTAGGCAAGCTGACAATTTATTATACGGAAACTTTCTGTATATCTATCCTGTATAGGATGATTGTCCCGAAACTTTCCGTATAATTTCCAGAATCCTACACGGGAGGTTAGCGTGTGATATGAGTGCCATAAATGAAGTCCGTACCTTGATTTTCTATGTTCTCTCAGTCTACATAAACTGCTCTATCAAGTTCGAGATGTACTATGGTGGGCTTCCAAAAACTAGACAGGTTGTCCATTTCTGAATCACTCAAAAAAGGCGTTGCTAATTCTGAGTAGGAATTGAATTCTGGACTATCTGAAGACTCGTATCAAACCTGTGAAAGAGCATACCCGCTATTCAACAATTCCATGTCAGCGCTATCGTTAGCTGTTAGTTATCAAATAAAGCGACGACAGTGCTTTGATAGTAGTGCTGCAAGATTTGTTCGTAGGTCCAGCCCCGTTCGGCGAGGCTGCGTGCGCCCCACTGACTCAGGCCGACGCCGTGACCAAAGCCAAAGCCAGTGACGGTGACTGCATTAGCATTGAGGCGGATGGTGAAGCGGGTGCTGCGGAGCTGTAGGGCGGTGCGGATGTCGCTGCCTTTGAAGGTTTGGGTGCCGCGATCGCCCGTAATGCTAATTGAATTCACCCTTCCTTGAGTGGTGAGCCGAGGGGTGCCAATGCTGCGCACTGTACCGACTGCGCTGACTTTGCTGCTAAAGTCACTGAGGCTAAAGGTCTGCTCCCAGCTATAGACCGGCGCACTTTGGTCATAGTCTTCTACTCCGCGCAGGTAAGGCACATCGCTGCTCCACACCTCACCCGCGTTTTCGGTATGGCCACCAGAAGAAGAGTGGAAAATTGCTTCAATCACCTGACCGTTGTAGGTGACGACCTGATTTTTGGTGCTAACGACGGCGCTGATGGTGCTGGGGCTTTCTTGTGCGAGTCCTTTGTAGGCTTGGTAAGTAGTGGTGGCATCGACTTCGTACAGCGGATTTCTGGAGCGGGCCCGCTTGTAGAGCGCGTAAGAACGAGCCGCTACGGCTTGAGACTGCAAAGCAGCTTGAGGCCAGCTAGTGGGCATTTCACTGCCAACGACGCTGTAGAGATATTTTTCTAAATCGACGTAGTTAATCGCCGTTAGCTTGCCGCCCTCTAGCGTGACCAGTACCCGACCGCGATACCACTTGTCACCAATCCAAACGACGCCATCAGCCGAGGGCTCTAGCCAAAAGGCGCTTGATTCTGACAGGGTTTGGCTACCGTTGGTGAGATCGACGTGATTGGCGTCGGCCTTGACGCTGATGCTTTGCAGTTCAGGAAGCTGATAGAGCGGTTTACCGCTGCCGTCGCGAATCAGGCCAGTGGTGGAACTGCCGACAGTGACTGCGCTAGCCCCTTGAGAGATGGCGACTCGCAATTCTACGGCTGCTTGGGCGGGGAGCGCGAGCGCTAGCCACACCAATAAGCCGCCAAACCAGCGTAGGCCCCTGTGTAAGGGGAAGTGTAAGGAGCTCGAACGAGGGCTGAGCTTCAGCTCAGAAGGGACAGACGGTGCAAGCGTCAAACCCAAAAACCAGTTTTTGGCGAAGGCAGCGGTTTGTAAAGAAGTGGTTTGCGTAGACATGGTAGACATGTAAGTGCGGCCAAATAGCTGGACTGATAGCTGGACTAAGGGAGACGATAATTCGGAATTAAGATATCAAATTAAATTGGGATATCTGTCAGCTTTCCCAACTTTCTCTGAAATTTGAAAGCGTATAAAGAAACTTAGTGTCAGTTTGTGAGTTGACCTTGCGGCGGTGCGATCGCTCCAACTCAAACCCCGCTCAAATCCTTATCGGGGCGCTTGCAGCAAGCCTGATCGCCTGTACAGATCTTCCAAGCGGGCCATAATCTTTTCGCCATACAGTGGATCGGCTGCCCATAGGTTGCTGAGCTGCCCGACCAAGGGAGCCACGCCGCGTTTAACAAAATCAAAACGCGGATCGACTTTTTCGCGAGCCAGCGGTTCGGTGCTGGCGTAGGCTTTGAGGTGCTGAATTTGGGCCCTGACGCCAATGCGGGCGCTGCTAAAGCTGGCCAAGTTGCCCGCACCATCGGCTAGCTGCGCGAAGTTGTTCTGGGCAGGGCGCACTAGACCCGGAAAGCGCAAAAAGTCGGTTTCGACGCACATTTGGCAAAAAGCAATGTCGTAATCTACGCCTTCAATGGTGGCTTCTTCTCGATAAATTTTGGGCAGGTCGGAGAAGCTTTCTAAGGCTTTGTCATTCTCATTGCGCAAAAAGGTGGTGAGGTTGTATTCGGTAGCGCTGCCGTGGCTCATGATCAGATCAATCGTGCCGGGGCAAATACTCAGCGCCGAAGCGGGGGTAATTTTCAGTGTGCGGGTGGCGGCGTCCCAGCCAATGCCCACGCTGAAAGGTTTGAGATCCACAGCCTTAATATAGACCGCGCCGCGATAGCGAACCCGACGGATTTCGTCGCTGCGGGTGAGATCGATGCCTAAGCGGTCGGCTAGATCGATGGGAATGTATGCGTTGCCGCTGATAATGATGCCTTTTTCGCCGTAGGGGCCGTTGTTGATTTCGATATTAATGGTGGGATAGTCAGGTGCGGCGGTTTCGGCGGGCGTTGGGCTGCTGCCAGTGATGGCTCGGCTCCAGGCAGCAAGGCCATTCGCGAGGCCAATAGCAAAGCTGCGCCGCCGTTCGGTGAGCAGGGCAAAATCCTGGTCGTTGGTGAGGTAGGCGATTTCTATGAGTAAAGCGGGCGGCACGGTTTGGCGGCAAAAGGCTAAGCTGCCTGTACCGGCTGAGGTGTCGGCTTTGACGCCCCGGCTGGGGAGCTGAGGGACTTCTTTGAGCAAAGCAAGGAGAAGAAGTTCGGCCTGATCGCGGCGATCGCGATTATTGAAAATGTAGTAAACCGTGGCCCCGCGCGTGGCTGGGTTACTGAACTTTTCGGCGTGAATTTCGAGGGCGATCGCGCCGACTTGAGCGCGGGCATTAATCCAAGCAATGCTTTGGCTTTGGCTTAAGTCATCGGGCACCGAAATCACGTCATAGCCGCGCGATCGCAGCTCAGGCACCACCAAATCTCGCAGAGAGATCATCTCTTGGGCCTCGCTAGTACCTCTAACTTGTGCGCCCGGATCGCGGACGCCGTTTTCTAGGCCACCGTGACCGGCTGAGATAAAAATTTGTGCCATGTTCTTAAGATTTATCGCTCAAATTCGGAATTGTCGCCAGAATACCTTAAGTTACAGGTCTTTATCGGTTGCTTGAAATCTTTTCACGAGTAGCTGCACCCCTAACGCCGCGAGTCCTAAAGCGGCAATGCCAAAGATGCCTGTAGCCAAGGCGGCCATGCCAGTAACCAAGGTTCGTACGGCAGCGGAAATGTTGACTACGGCTGGATTGGTAGAGGTAATTGGCTTATTCGCAAAGCTAGTCGCAATGGCGAGGGTGAGCCGGTAGCCTAACAGCGAGAAAACACTGGCCATCAGCGCGCCGGTAAAGCAGCGCAGCGGGGTCGGGGCTATTTTTTTATCATTATCTAGGCCAGCATCTGAACTGGCAGAGTCGGAACTCAAAACAGGAGGCTTTTCCATGAGGCGATCGCTCTATACTACCTTTAGCTAACTATAAGGACGATTGAGCCCTTGGCTTCTGAAACGCAGCAAAAATCTAACCATCCGCCTAGCCGTAACGCTAGCAGCCGCAAAACTAGTCCCAGCGCCCGCAAACGCTTTGGTCAGCACTGGCTGCATGACGATCACATTCTCAATCAAATTGTGGCAGCGGGCAGCTTGAGCGCAACCGATCGCGTGCTTGAAATTGGCCCCGGACAAGGAGTGTTAACCCAGCGGTTGCTGGATGCCAAGGCCCATGTGCTCGCGGTCGAAATTGACCGCGATCTGTGCTTGCAGCTCAGTGAGCAGTTTATTGCCTTTGTGGCCGCTGGGCAGTTTCGGCTGATTGAGGCCGACTTTTTGAAACTGGATTTTGATCAAGCGCTAATTGACTTTGAGCTGGCAAGGCCAAATAAGGTGATCGCTAACATTCCTTACTACATCACGGCCCCCATTTTAGAAAAGCTGCTAGGCACTATTTGCAACCCCAACCCTCACCCGTATGACAGTATTGTGCTGCTCGTGCAAAAAGAAATCAGCGACCGCCTCTGCGCCGAACCGGGCACCCGCGCCAACGGAGCCTTGAGCATTCGCGCCCAATACCTCGCTGAGTGCGAAGAAATTTGCGTCGTGCCGCCAACGGCCTTCAAGCCCCCCCCAAAGGTAGAATCAGCCGTGATTCGCCTGCGCCCAAGGCCGTATCCGACCGCCGCTAAAAATCCCACGCGCCTCAGCCAGCTCGTCAAAGTCGGCTTTTCTCAAAAGCGAAAAATGCTGCGCAATAATCTACAAAGCGTAATTGATCGCGAGGCGCTGACCACCGTGCTAGAAAGGCTCTCACTCAATCCGCAAATTCGCGCTGAGGGCTTAGGCGTCGCCGACTGGGTAGCCCTAAGTGATGCCCTAGGTGACGTAGTAGATGAACTAGAAAGCCCGATGCAGACGCCCGATCAGCAGGATCAGGATTAGATCAGGATTAAAGAATGCTCACTCTCATGGCCAACGCCAAAATCAATCTTTACCTTGAAGTCATTGGGGCTCGGCCCGATGGCTTTCATGAGCTAGTCATGGTGATGCAAAGCGTCGCCCTAGCAGATCGGATTACGCTTAGGCCGCTAGCAGCTTCAGTAATTCAGATCAACTGCGATCATCCACAGGTGCCTACTGACCATACCAACCTGGCTTATCGGGCGGCGGCATTACTGCAAAAGCGGTTTCCGCATCGGACTAATTGCTGCGGCGGGGTCGAAATCACAATTGAGAAAAAAATTCCGGTAGGTGCTGGGCTAGCGGGCGGTTCGGCCAATGCGGCGGCTACTCTATTCGGTCTAGATGTGATGTGGAATTTGGGCCTAACTCGCATTGAGCTTCAGGAGGTAGGCGCAGAGCTGGGTTCGGATGTGCCGTTTTGCTTGGCAGGCGGCTGTGCGATCGCCACGGGCAGAGGCGAAAAAATTAACCCGATTCCAAATTCGGCCAAGCTTTGCGCTGTCCTCGCCAAATACACCAGCCTTTCGGTGTCAACGCCTTGGGCCTACGGCAGCTACCGTCAGCAGTTTGAGCACACTTACTTGCCCTTAAGCCAAACTGCAAGCTTAGAAGAGCGGCGATCGCGCGTCCACTCCGGCCCCATCGTTCAAGCCCTCAG
>JBGTIK010000053.1:0-37464 GCA_041745715.1 Phormidesmis sp. | reverse complement strand
GCATGGTTCTCAATAGTTAACCTTAATTGAGAATTTTTATGACTTAGTTCATTTGAACTGCTAAGCCATGAAAGTCTTTCCAAAACAGGGCTCTATCATTAATACCTGAGTGTGACACTTCAAAGGGCGGAATGTGGGTTTTTACGTTTGGGAATAACTATCGCTGGACTGTTGCTAGCGAACCGATTGATAGTGCCGCGAATCAAATTGATCGAGTTTCTGAAGATCCTAATGCCGGGTTTGGCCCTGCGCTTTCTTTTGCAAAAACGCTAGTCGCTCAAGATAGCAATCAGATCATTGGTTTGATTCCTTGTGCTAAAGAGGGTTCTTCGATTACCGACTGGCAAAAGAGTTTAAACGATCAAACTCTCTACGGCTCTTGTGTGAAACGCGTTCGGGCAGCTTCTCAAATGGGAACTGTCAGCGGTATTTTATTTTTTCAGGGCGAGGCCGATACGATTGACCCGCAGAAATATCCGACATTGAACCCTCAAGCGGAAGTTTGGGCTGAAAAATTTGCGACGTTTGCCTACAACTTTCGCACTGATATTGGCGATCCTGATCTGCCGCTGGTCTATGCTCAGCTGGTTCAGCCTAAGGATTTAGAAGGACTGCCTAACTGGGCACTCGTACAAGCGCAGCAGGCAAGTATCCAAATTCCAAACGGGGTGATGATCACGACAGATGATTTGGCGATGGATGGGCTTTACTTTACGGTGGATAGCTATAAAACGATTGGAGAGCGGTTTGCAGAGGCGTTCGCTAACATCATCCCCGCTAATCCCGATAATCCCAGCCTACCCTCAGACGAAAGTCCACTGCCAGAACCTGCTCAGTAGCGCTTGTGCCTACGCCATCAGCCAACCAAACAGCTCCCCTATCGTCAATTCAAAATCTTGAGCAAAGTTAGGCACCGGTAGCGTTGTCTCTGGCGCATTGTCTGTCAAATCGTAAACGCTCGCTCCCCTCTCTTTTGAATACACAAGTACAGCATCTTCAGCCGGGTCGATAATCCATCCCATGACGCTACCTTGATCTAAGCAGCGCAAAATCTTTTTAGCGACCTTTGTATGACTTTGCCCAGGTGATAGGATTTCAATAATCCAGTCTGGCGCAGTGGTAAAAGCATTCGCAATGCGACCGTTATCCTGACGAGGAATTCGGCCCCATACAAACACAGCAATATCAGGCACGATAGAGCTGCCGTCAAACGTACAGCGCAGCTCTGTAAAGGCTGAAGCAACTTTCTGAGCACTAAGCGCTGTCTCAATCGCAGCAGCCAGCTTTAATTGAATTCTGCTGTGTTCTCCTTGTGGCATTGGTTTTTGAGTAATTTTGCCATCGAAATATTCGCTAGCGGGCTTTGTCTCTGGAAGTGCCAGAAAAGCCTCTAGTGTTACTGGCTTAGTGGGTGTTTGTACCATATAGGAGCCCTTCAGCGAATACTGTGAATATGGCCTTAGCCCTAAAAAAGGGCGTTGCTGATTTAGAGTATGAATTGAATTCTGGACTATTTGAAAGCTCGTTCAAATCTGGGAAAAATCATACCGCTATTCAGCAACGCCAAAAAAAGAACTGTCCGTATTTCAAGGATAAATCAACTAATGACTTGGTAATAAATGAGCTTTACCCCATTAGCCAACCAAACAGCTCCCCTATCGTCAATTCAAAACCTTGAGCAAAGTCAGGCACCGGCAGCGTTGTCTCCGGTGCATTATCGGTCAAATCGTAAACGCTGGCTCCCTGTTCTTTTGAATACACAAGTACAGCATCTTCAGCTGGGTCGATAAGCCATCCCATGACGCTACCTTGATCTAAGCAGCGCAAAATTTTTTTAGCAACTTTTGTATGGCTTTGCCCGGGTGACAGGATTTCAATAATCCAGTCTGGCGCAGTGGTAAAAGCATTCGCAATGCGACCGTTATCCTGACGAGGAATTCGGGCCCATACAAACACAACAATATCAGGCACGATAGAGCTGCCGTCAAACGTACAGCGCAGCTCTGTAAATGCTGAAG
The DNA here is from genome assembly GCA_041745715.1 of Phormidesmis sp. Classification (GTDB taxonomy): domain Bacteria; phylum Cyanobacteriota; class Cyanobacteriia; order Phormidesmidales; family Phormidesmidaceae; genus Phormidesmis. The sequence goes on along the minus strand of JBGTIK010000053.1, from coordinate 35,446 downwards.
CAACTTTTTGAGATTTCAAAACTGCATTGATAGCAGGCGCTAACTCAACTTGAATGCTGCTATGTTCTCCTTGTGGCATCGGCTTTTGGATAATTTTGCCATCGAAATATTCGCTAGCAGGCTTGGTTTCTGGAAGTGTGAGGAAAGCCTCTAGCGTCATTGGCTTAAGAGGTGTTTGTACCATGTATGAGCCCTTCAGCAGGTGCTGTGAGTATGGCCGAAAAGAACTGTCCGTATTTTAAGGATAAATCAATGGCCTTGGGGCGGCTGAGTCTTAATGGCCGAGTGACTTGAGATTGGGCTGTAGTGGATGCAACTTTGGCAGGGGCCGATGGGACTGACGGCGCAGCGAATGATTTCGGAGCGGGCGTTGTAGGTGCAGGTGGTATCGCCGATGACCCAAGTGCCGTTTAGGAGCGATCGCTCTTCAGGCACAACGGTCTTTTTGACATGAACAATCGCTTTGTGAAGGTGATAGCGGCCTAGCTTGAGCTGATACTGATGGCGGCGCACGAGAATTTGGTAGGTGTGACCATCGATATCAACATAGGTGCCAGGATATAGGCTGCGATCCATCTTGAGGTGACCCAAAACAGTCTTGGACTCACTGAGTAAAATATCGGTGGGTAAGGCTTTTAGATCCATAAATAAATCATCGCTAAACAATTATGGCTAACAATCACGGCTGAACAATCATCGTTAAAACGTAGTAGAGCGTTCAGATTGGGCTCTATGCAAAACGCACCCTCTAATTTTTGTCAGAGAGTGCGTTTGGTTCTAAATCGTAACCTCAAAGTTAGTTAGACAATTAACCACGCCTAAGTGTGTTTGATGAGCTTACTTTTTCGCAGCTTCCTGACGCTCTTTAGCCTCTTTGATCACTTCTTCAGCAACGTTCTTAGGACAAGGTGAGTAGTTGCCAAATTCCATTGAGAACTGCCCACGACCGGAAGTCATGGTGCGCAAGTCGCCAATGTAGCCAAACATTTCGCTCAAGGGGACATCAGCTTTGATGCGCACACCCATTGGGTTTGAGCTTTGAGACTTGATCATGCCGCGACGACGGTTGAGATCGCCAATCACATCGCCCATGTGATCGTCAGGGGTGAACACATCTACGTTCATAATTGGCTCTAGAATCTGCGGGCCAGCTTTAGGAAAAGACTGACGGTAGGCAGATTTGGCAGCGATCTCGAAGGCGATCGCACTCGAATCGACCGCGTGGAAGCCGCCATCGGTCAAAGTCACCTTCACGTCCACCATCGGGTAGCCCGCCAAAGGCCCTTTATCCATGCTATTGGCAAAGCCTTTTTCTACCGCAGGCCAAAACTCACGCGGCACGTTACCACCGGTTACTTTAGACTCGAACTCGAAGCCCACACCTTTTTCACCCGGCTCAATGGTGTAGTCAATTTTGGCAAACTGACCCGAACCACCCGACTGCTTTTTGTGCACGTAGGTATCATTAAGCACCTTCGTAATTGACTCGCGGTAAGCCACTTGAGGCTTACCGACTTCGACCGCAACGCCGTGAGTACGCTTGAGAATATCCACCTTAATATCCAGGTGAAGCTCGCCCATGCCCTTGATGATCACCTCACCGCTTTCTTGATCCGTTTCAACATAGAAAGACGGATCTTCTTGCACCATTTTGCTCAAAGCCAGACCCATCTTTTCAGAGCCGCCTTTGTCTTTAGGTTCAATCGCAATTGAAATTACCGGATCAGGGAACACCATCGGCTCAAGCGTAGCCGGATTTTTGGGATCACAGAGGGTATGGCCGGTCTGCACGTTTTTCATGCCGACAATCGCCACGATGTCACCCGCTTGAGCAGTATCAATTTCCTCGCGTGAGTTCGCGTGCATTTCCACTAAGCGACCAATGCGCTCGCTTTTACCCGTAAAGGTATTAAGCACAGTGTCGCCTTTGTTGAGCGTACCTGAGTAGATACGAGTAAAGGTGAGCGCGCCGTAGCGATCATCCATGATCTTGAACGCCAGCGCTCGTAAGGGCGCATCTGGGGTGACTTTGGCAAATTTGCCGGTTTCGTTCCCTTCCAGATCAACTTCAGGCTGGGGCGGCACTTCGGTGGGGTTAGGTAGGTAATCGACCACCGCATCCAGCACGTTTTGGACGCCCTTATTCTTAAATGACGATCCGCAGAACGTGGGAAAGAACGCTAGCTCACGGGTGCCTTTGCGAATGCAGCGCTTGATAGTCTCAATGTCGATTTCTTCGCCTTCGAGGTATTTCTCCATAACCTCGTCATCGACTTCAACTGCGCCTTCAATCAGCATTTCCCGGTATTCAGCGACCTGACCTTTCATGTCTTCAGGCACGTCGGTGATTTCATAATTCATTGGATCGCCCGACTCATCCCAAATCCAGGCTTTCTCAGTGAGCAGGTCAACGACGCCTTTGAATTCGTCTTCAATCCCAATCGGCAACACCATCACCAGTGGCTTAGCGACCAAGATTTCTTCTACCTGCTTGATCACGCGGAAAAAGTCTCCGCCAGTGCGATCTAGCTTGTTGACGTAGATGATGCGAGCGACTTTAGAGTCGTTAGCGTAGCGCCAGTTGGTTTCAGATTGAGGCTCTACACCACCGGAAGCACAGAAGACGCCGATGCCGCCGTCTAGCACTTTGAGTGAACGGTACACTTCGATGGTGAAGTCTACGTGTCCGGGGGTGTCGATGATATTGAGCTGGTGATCTTTCCAAAAGCAGCTCGTGGCGGCTGATTGAATGGTGATGCCGCGCTCTTGCTCTTGATCCATGAAGTCTGTGGTTGCCGCACCATCATGAACTTCACCGATTTTGTGAATTTTGCCGGTGAGCTTTAAAATTCTTTCAGTGGTGGTGGTTTTGCCCGCATCGACGTGGGCAAAGATACCAATATTGCGGTAGCGGGTCAGATCTTTCATGGGAATTCTTTTAGTTGAGTTGGGAAACCGTCGGCACACTGCCTTTTTAAGGCGCGCTTACAAAGTGGTTCGTTAATACGTCTAGCGAGAGTAGTAACCGTTAATCATTGTAAATTATTTTGTCGGGGTCGTCGTGACGGTTTGAGTGGCGGTTTGCACGGCAAGTAAGGTCGTGATTGGATCGCTCATGTTTTCGGCAAAGCCTAGAATGTTCTGGTCGTGCCATTCGTAGATAATCTGATCGCCTCTGAGCAAAAATGTGGCACCGCGTTGAGGCAGGTAAGCAGCGTTGGGCACGTAGGTTTGCCAGTGGCTGAGCACTTCTGCCATATTGCGCAGCCTCAGCGTGGCTAGCTCAAAGGGCCGCTGGAAGCCTTTGCCGCCAGCTTTTTTGAAGATTTCTCCAGTCAGGGCGGGCAAGGGATCCGCTTTGACCACTTCATCATCAGCAATGAGCTGGGGGGCAGTGCGATCGCCCTTGTAACCCCTAAAAACTTCTTTCAACGTCCCAGGACTGCCAATGCCCGTGCACATGAGCAGCAGGTTTAGATAGCCGGTTTGCTGTGGGCTAAGGCCCGGAAGCGTAACCCTAAGCCCTTTGTAAAGGTTCAGGGCCTGATGCAGGCTAGCACTCGGATCGACATAGAGGTGTTCGGGCGGGAAGCCGGTATAGGTGCAAAAAGCTTCTCCGGCAGCGCGATCGCCGATGCCTACAGCCCGTGCCTGAATTTCGGCGGCGGCCAGTTTGGCGCGATCACGCTTCACCCACCAGGCATATTCCAACGAATCAAAATCACCTAGCTGTGGCCATAACAAAACCAAGGTGCGCTTCGAAGCGTCACAGCCATCAAAACAAGAAACAGCTCGACCGTCACTAACGCGCAGCGGTCGAGCTTGGTTCAAAATGGCATAGGTACTCAGAGAATTATCCATACGGCTCGTCGTATCTATTCGTAACAGCTACTCGTCGTAGCTGCCACCAATGCTGATGGGTGTATTTAGCACGGTGGCGTCAGCTAAGTTCACATTATCGACTTTCGCATTTTCGAGACTGGTATGCACCAAGGTCGCTCCCGAAAAATCTACGTTGCTGACGAGCGCGCCATCCAGGATTGAGTTGGTAAGGTAAGCGCCGCTCAAGTTGGTATTAACTAGCGTTGCGCCCGCGAGATCTGCGCCTTCTAAGTTAGCTTGAGCCATTTGAGCATTGGTTAAGTTAGCGCCGCGTAAGTCCACACCAATGAGATGTGCCCCCGTGAGATCCGCGCCGGTTAAGTCGCAGCCTTGGCAAACACCTGTTTCTAGCAGCTGGGCCATTTGCGGCGTAATTTGCGGCGTAATTTGCGTGGTGATCTCAGCAGGTCTATCAACTGATGAACTTTCAATCGACCCTTGGTTCGAATCTTCGACCGGGCTTTCGGCTTGGGCAGGTAATGTGCCAAGAGCTGTTGATCCGAAGCCGATGATGCCGGCAACACCAGTCACTGTGCTCAGCGAAACTATAGCCGAGATGGCAGTGCTTGCTAGCCTTTTAGTAAATTCACTCGAAACTTGACTGGCATTAGAAGGGGTATTGGAAACTGATAGTTTCATCATTGATTGAAACCTCCTTTATTGATTTTTGCGAGGATTTAGACGCTTTCCTTAAATGCCTGACTTGGGCACGATTTCTTGAGGCTTTTCCCGACAGCAACCTACTCGACTTGGTGTATTCACCAACGCGAATCATCAAGTGACTCACTAAACCATCAAAACATAGACTTTAAAGCATCCTAAAACGCTTGGCGAAGTGAAAAATATATCTTTCGTCTTAGCCGAAATCCTTCTAATTAGGGTTGCTATTCTGCGGTTGTGATATCGCTAGAACTATTGAGGATTCAACGTTTTTGTATAGCTTTATTATAGCTTAGAGATTCTTTTAAAGCGAAGTATTAACCGTATCGTAAAGATTCAAGAATCCCTTTTTTTGATAATCTTCTATTTATTCAAACAGCCGAAGATTGTTCGTTACGATCCAAAATCGTACCGGTTATACAAGCGCCAGTAAGGTCAGTGCCTACAGTGAGCGTTCCTTGTAGATCTGCGCAAAGTAAGTTAGCCCTTGCTAAAGAAGCTCCCGTAAAGTTAGCTTCCTGCAAGTTAGCTTCTTCGAGATTAGCTTCAGTGAGCGTTGCGCCTTGCAAGTCGCAGCGAGAAAGATCGGCGCTGCGTAGGTTGCTGTCACTGAGGTTAGCGCCACGGAGATCAGCGCCGCGAATGTCTGCGCCTTTAAGATTGGCATTCATCAAGCTAGCGCCGCTCAAAAAAGCGCCGGTCAGGCTAGCACCGGTTAGCTTTGCACCCATCAGGTTAGCGCCGCGTAGGTTAGCGCCGCGTAGGTCAGCGCCCGTCAGATCGCACTGCATAAGGTTGGCTCCCCATAGGTTAGCGCGGACATCAGCGCCAGCTAGGTTAGCACCTACTAGATTGCTGCCTTCGAGATGAGCTCGGCTCAAATTGGCTTGGCTTAAGTCACCGCCCGCTAGGTTAGCACCGGCTAATTGAGCCCCTGAAAGGTTGCAGCCTGCCAGATCAACATCGTCTAGCTTTGCGCCGGAAAGCTTTTTGAGCGTGCCAGTACGAATGGCGTCAAGATCAATAGAATCACTCATCAAAATTGGCAGGGGCGAAGGTAAGCAGTTGAAAGACTTAGTGGGGTGAAAAATTTAACTTGAGCGGCCTGAATTTGAGTGGGCTCAATTGGATTGGGCGGGCTCGGCAACTACTAGCGTAGGCCAATTCTCGGTGACTTCGGGGTTTAATAGGCCCGTGCTGAGCGTCATCTTGAGCGGAATGGTGGGCAGGCTCAGCCCTTGCTGCAAACCGCTGACCAAAAAGCCCAGTATTTCCATTAGCTTGGGATCCCAACGCTGACCTTCGGCTTTTTTACAGGCGGAAAAAGCCTCGGTGACGTGCTGCCACTCGTCTTCGGTGATTGGGTTTGGGGTTTGGTTGGCTTCGTGGCGGCGACGCGCGACCTCGTGCTGAAATGCCGCAACTAGGCTCAGAATTCGAGCCTCAACTGGGATTTGATCGCCGTGCAGGCCCGCTGGTTGGCCGCTGCCGTCCCAGCTTTCGTGCTGATGGGAGATAATTTGTGCGATCGCCCGCAGTCGAGGCAATATCCGCAGCGTCTGTACCCCAGGATTGAGCGGGCAGCTATCGCCTTCCTTTTCACCTTCAGCAACGTCTTCTAACTGAGCGGGGGCAATCCGGTGCAGTAAACTCGCTAGCCTCAGCCGCTGCATCTGCCACACGGGCAAATCTAAAAACTGGCCCATCATCTCAGAAATAGAGGCGACTTCGGCGGCAGCTAGCGGATTCGTCGGATCAGCCAAATCAGCAAGTTGAGCCATTCGTAGGTAAGCTTGCAGCTCATTCGAGACTAAGTTTTGGCCTAAGGCATCGGCAAACTTGAAGGTCTCTGTAGGGGTAATGGGGCGATCGCTCTCCTGCAAATACTCCACCACCCGCATCACCACGTTGCTCACTTCACCCGTTTTGGTTTTGGCTTTGGCATCTACCTGAGCCAGCCTATCTACTAAGTCAGCCTGCACGTCGGGAGCATACTGACCGATGTGGTCAGCAGCGATCGCAATTGTTTTTCCTACCAGCGCCGGATCAAACGTCCAGAACCCATAGAATTTGCGCTCTAGATCATTTTCTGGCGGGCCATTAGGGCCATATTCTTCATCGGTTAGCTCTTGGCAAAGCACCATCGCGCTATAGGTAGAGCCCATGATCATCAGGTGCCATTCTTGCGCAACCGGATCGCCTTCGGCTAGCTCTACTAGCGTGACATTTTCTTTTTGGCCCGTCGGATGATCTTGAAATCCAGCCCCAGAAGCCGCAATGATCACAATTTTGTCAGCAGTTTCAGCAATTTCACCATAGCGATCTGCCTCTTGCAAATACCACTTTCCTTGCTGAAAAGCAGTCACCATCAGCGGCGATGTTTTGGTGGCTAGAACCGCATCTTCTAAGGCATGGCAGAGTGCCACTAAGGTGTTTTTGTAGTACACCCCAAAATTGAGCGGTGTACGACCTGAGGTATCCGATTGAGAATTGGGTGAGTTAGCGTGATCGCTAACCAGTCTTTGAAGAATAGAGCCCGCCAACATGCTGTTTTTTAAGAAATTACTAAAGAGTGATCATAAAACGATAAGAATCGAAAATCTGCGACTTTTAAGTTAAAACTTCTCTCATGATACCTTAGCCAAGACACGGGAGCCTCCCTTTACGGGTGCACTCAGCGCTTCTGACAGAGGTGACCTGCCCAGCTGCCTCTCCAGAATAGCCATCACTGTGCGCCCAAAATCATTTGGGTTTTCGGCCATTGCCTGCAAGCACACATTGCCAAAGAAAGCACCCAGTTCTCCAGGATTCCACAATAGCTTCAGCGCTACCCAGGGCAAATAAATTGCCAGTGGGTTATAGCCTCGCTTGAGAATATTGTGTTCGAAGGCGTACTCCTCTAAATGTGTATGAGGCTGCAAACCGATGAAGAAAATCGCTGGCTCTACTTTGTTTGCGCCAAAGATATTTTCTAATTCACGGTGATAGGCGATGGTTTGGCGAATGGTCTCGTCACGCTCATCAATCACATTAAAAGAGTAATTCACCGAGACAAATTCATTAAACCCAGCCGCCTTCAAGTCACGACAGTTTTGCAGCACCGTTTTGAGGTTGTAGCCCATCCGCATTTTGCGCACGAGCTCTTGCGAACCGCTAGTAATCCCGATTTCAAAGTAATTCATGCCGGTGGCGACCATCAGCTCACAAAGCCGAGGGGTCAGGTTATCGGCTCGAATATAGGCCGCCCAATTAATATCAGTCATGCCAGAAGCTTGAATTTTTTCGAGCAGCTCAATGGCATCGTTTATGTAGCGCTTAGCGGGAATAAACTGAGCGTCGGTAAACCAAAACTTACGGATGCCTCGCTCATAAAGCTGACGCATTTCTTTAACCACTTCGTCAGCAGGATTAATCCGTACCTGCTTGCCTTCGACGACAGTGTAAATGCAGTAGCAGCAGTTATGCGGACAGCCGCGTTTGGTTTGCACGCCAATGTAAAAGTCTTCGGCCTGCAAATAATACTCAAACTCAGGCCACATCGCTTCGATATAGTCGTAGTCGCAAGCGGTTTTTTCAATTGGGGTGGGCCATTCATGAATCAAGCGATCGCGCGGCGTCTCTCCGACTACATAACAGCGCTCAGCCGAAAAGTCTTCGCCTTTCAAGATCTTCTCTAATAGCGTTTCGCCTTCACCCACTGAGACAATTGCGCCCTTGGGCAACATTTGCGGCATTTGCTCATAAAAGACGCTAACTGCGCCGCCACCGACCACTACTTTGGCATCAGGCTGATGCTGCTGCGCCCGCTTGAGCCCTCGCTTGATCAATTTTTCATTGCGCCGCAGCTCAGCCAGGTAGTTTGCGGTCATGCGCGCGCCGCCGACTGCACCTCGGATTTTCACGAGTGGATTGGGCGCGTAGGCAAATTCAAAGGCATTTTGCAAGGGGTTGCCGCCACGTCCACCGACCGGGGCGTAAATTTGAATGTCGCGCCACGAAAATACCAGCAGGGTCGGCTGAAAGCTGTCGATCCGCTGATCGAGCGATCGCGTGAAATCCAGCGGCGGCACCGTGCCCATGTCAAAAATCTGCTGCTCTACCCCAGGGAAAAGCTTGTGCACATAATCGGCTAAGTACACAACCCCAATCGGAAAAATTGGGTTGCAGGGAAGGCGGACATAAAGAATGCGATCATTCATAGCGGCGAAAGCAGGGTATTAGTAGCGAAGACAAGGTGTTAGTGGCGAAAGTCAAGCGATCACGGCAACAGCGGACAGATGTCTCAGTTTTTTCATATAACTTCACGATAGCATTGTCATCTTAGCGTGTTGGCTGGCGTCTTAGGCGGCTGACAAAATCAGTGAGCAGATTTTGAGCGAATTTTTGTCTCAAGCTTCAGTGCCGGAAGGCTGTCCAGGGATGCCTAAGAAACGAAGTTTTATAACGCTTTGTAGCGTTATATGATTCTTGAAATTAATTGTTTCATAAATTTTTCGGCAGACGAAGCCCCCAGAAACGACAATCATAGAGTTGAGAATTTTCCTGACTACAGAATGTCTGCTATGTCAACAAACCTATACCAGTAAACGATTTGATTTGACGGGTTAGGGGCAAGCTACAGCAGAGGGTGCTGGCCTCAGCAGCGTCTATAAGCATAGCTTTGATGTCTTAACTGCATGGCCGGAGCGATCGCGCTGATGGCTTGTATTCGTTTTTACAGTTGCTGTAATTTTCAGGTGTTAGCTTTTGTGAGTGTGAAGTGTTGCTAGCTGTTTCTTCCTGTCCTACCGCCATGGCTCAAATCTTGGACCCTCTCCCTTCGGACGATGCCAGCACTATCTTGTGCTGCTATGTCAACGCCACGAGTAAAATTCAAATTGCACGGGTGACCAACGTACCAGATTGGTATTTTGAGCGAGTCGTGTTTCCGGGGCAGCGGCTGATGTTTGAAGCGGTTGCAACGGCAATGTTAGAAATTCATACGGGGATGATGGCGAGTGCCATTTTGTCAGATACGGTGCCCTGTATAAGGCTGATGGTCGGCTCGGATGGCGATCTAGTTGATTCTGGTGATGACGGTGATGACGGTGCTAGCAGCAAAAATGCGATGAGTAGCGCGTCGGGTGCACTGACAGCGATCGCGGATTGATCGCCGATTGAATCGAGCGCTTTCCAATGCCTTGACCGGACGAAACAGCCTATCTGGCGTCAATAAGTCATCTTAATCTCCATAAAAATTTTTGGACAAATCTCTACAGATGCCTAAGCTATGGCGCTGTGGAGATTTTTATTTGAGCCGTAAAAATGCTATCCCTGATAGATACAGAATCATTAATTTCTAATTGGAAGCTCCTAATCCTGATTGATTGAGGGAGTTTTTTGGATTAAAGCGTGGGGTAATTGCCGTGGATCTTCCTTCCTTTATTTGGCTGTGGCGCATGGCCGCTTGGTCTATGGGCCTTTCACTGATGGCCTACAGCTTGCTGGCCGTAAGCGGGGGCGCGTTGCTCTATTTCCGGACGCAAGATCACTCCGATCAAAAGCCTCGTCCGCTTTGGCTGCGGCCTGCGCACTACACGATTGGGGGGATTTTGGTACTGCTCGTTTTACTACTGCTGAGTATTGGCATCGTGGGCACGTTGGGTGAGTACGGCCATTTGGGGCATTCGGTGCACCTGCCCGTGGGAGTAGGGGTGGTGGTGCTAACGCTCATGTCGGCTTGGAGTGCTAGCCGCATTAGCCCGCAGCAGCCTTGGGCTAGAAAGGTGCATTTAACGCTGAATGGAATTTTGCTAGTCGCTTTTGTGGGCGTTACCGCAACCGGCTGGAACGTAGTGCAAAAGTATTTGCCGTAAGTACTTATGATGTAAGGAACTTAGCTTACGGGTAATACTGGTAAAGCCGTTGGTAAAACATCTGATGGCGGGAGAGAACGCTATGACTTTGAATGATCTTTTATCTGAGAAGCCGTCTGAAACGTTCCCCGATTCAGACCGGTTCAAAATCTCTCCTTTAATTCAGCTCACCCTGATGTCTTTGTATGTGGCCTTGGTGGTGCCGCTGCCTTTTTTGGCAGCAGTGACTCGATCAGCAGTGCCGCCTACTTGGCTCTGGATTGGGATAGTAGCTGGCGCAATTTTACTCTATGGCATTCTGAGTGAGCGGGTGGAGGTGAATGAAGCTGGCATTGCGGTGACTTATCCGGTTTGGATGCAGGCGTTAGGGCGGCGAGGCTGGGCTTTGGCTTGGGAGGAGATTACGGCGCTGAAGCCAAGATCGACCGGGCAGGGCGGAATTGTGTATTACTTTGTGAGCAAACAGCAAGATCGAGCCTATCTGCTGCCGGTGCGAGTGGTAGGGTTTGCGCGGTTGGTGCGCTATGTCGCGGCCAAAACTGATCTGGATACCCGTGATGTGAAGCCCTTGGCTCAGCCTTGGATGTATGTGATTTTGCTAGGGCTGACGGCGCTGCTGCTACTAGTGGATATTTGGGCGATCGCCCAGTCTCAATCACCCTCTCAATCACCTTTTCAATCCGGCTTACTGGCCCCGTCTGCACTGGCTTTACTCTCCTCGGCCGCGCTGCTATGGCCGTTTTAAAGGTTGATAAGGTCACGATGCGGGCAACGACTGGCATCGTTGAGATTTTAAAGAATTTGAATTTTGCGGTAGAAACTGGAGACTTTATTGCCTTAGTTGGGCCTTCCGGTGCGGGCAAAACCAGCTTGCTGAGGTTGTTGAACCGATTGAGTGAGGCGAGTAGCGGCACCATTGAGTTTGAAGGGCAAGATATTCGCCAATTGCCAGTCGTGAGCCTGCGGCGACAGGTGGCGTTAGTCCATCAAGAGAGTCGATTATTAGGGATGAGCGTGCGTGAGGCACTAGCCTATCCCCTGCGGTTGCAGAAGCTAGCGCCCACCGCAATTACAGCGGCGGTTGCGATGGGTATTGAGCAGCTTAATATCCCCACCGATTGGCTAGATCGCACTTCAATGAATCTTACGCTCGGTCAAAGGCAGCGGGTGGCTATAGCCCGGACGCTAATTTCTCGACCCAAAGTGCTGCTACTAGATGAACCCACGTCTTCTCAAGATGTCGGCTACAGCGAATTTTTGCTGACCCATCTGGCAAAGTTAGCTAGGCAAGGCCAAATCACGATTATCATGGCTAACCATCAGCTTGAGTTAGCAGCCCGCTATACCAACCGACTGCTGCATTTATCAGAGGGTAAGCTAATCGCCGATATGCCCGCAATTAACGTCAATTGGGCACAAATTCATCAGGATTTGGGGATCGCTGAACAACAGGCAGAGGCGGAATGGTCGTAGGTTGATGGCCCAAAAAACAGCTGGAAAATAGTCCTAGAGATGCCGTGCTAGGCCAGTTTGCTGTGAGCGGCGATCGCCATTGTCTCTACCTTCTGGCCGACCTGTTGATCGACCTGTTGACCGACCGCCCCTATACAAATGCGGTAGCCCACATTTCTCACCGTCTGGATCAGATCAGGATGGCGGGGATCTGGCTCAATTTTTTTGCGCAGCGACAGCACATGCGTATCGACCGTGCGCGGATTGTCAATTGCATCGGGCCAAGCTCGGCGCAGCAAATCGATGCGGCTGAGCGGCTCACCTTCAGCTTGGGTGAGTACATATAGCAAGCTAAACTCTTGTGGCGTCAAATCAACAAATTCACCCATGTAACGCACCCGCCTTTGCACCAAGTCGATATGCAAGTCACCGCAGTCAATCGCCAAAGGCGTTGTTGTGTGGCGGCTGCGACGCGCTAGCGAATGGACTCTAGCCAAAAACTCCTGCATCCCAAAAGGCTTTTTTAAGTAGTCATCAGCGCCCGCTTTGAGCCCTGCGACCACATCTATTTCAGTCGTGCGGGCCGATAGCATCAAAATCAACGGGTGTCCCTGGCGCTGGAGCCAGTGACAGAGCTGGAGCCCTTGGCCGCTGGCAAATTCAGCTTCTAGTACCACAATTCCCGGCTGCTGCGACTGAAAAATATCTCTAGCCGAAATCATATCAGCGCACTGCTGCACCTTGTAGCCCGCTTGCTGCAAATTCCAACTGAGCAGCGATCGCAAATTTAAATTGCTCTCAATCACTTGAATGTGGGTATCAATAATGGCGCTCACAGAGTTATATAGGGCAGCTCAGTGCCACTGGCAACAAGTATTTTATGTGCAAAGCTTAACAGAGCTATTTGCCGACTTCTGTAATCGAAGTTACGGGAAAAAATATCGAGCCGCAGCTTTCTTATTTGGTACCCTTCGCTGGGTTGAGTTTGTTTTACCTGATAAAATGTAAAGTAACAATTATGAGAAAGTAAGCCATTCTCATATTGTTAATAGTGTCAGCAACCTAACCAAAGACTTACCCAAAACTGATTTCACTCGTTTTTCTGCGAAAATGAGTCAGTTAACCTTTACTTAACGCTGTTAGTCCCTATGCCAGTCGTTTCCGCTTATTCAAAATCTTTTTGCAGTTTTTTCCTAATCCCTTTGCGAGTTGAGTGAGGCTCTCAGACAAATGCTTCAAGACGCCAGAGTTATTCGTTACTATCAGCGGATAACAGATGTCCTGGTAGACTACTGGAACAAAGGCTACCGCCCCGATGAACTCAGGCTATACCTAGAAGGCTACATCACCTCCATGCGTCATTCAGGTGCCGTTGAGTCATATCTAATCAATCAATTGGAGCAAGAATCTCTGCGGTTTTTACGCGATACCTCTAACTTTGTGGTGGCTCAGCCACAGGTCGAGACGGACTACTATTAGCAGCAGTTGCCCTGAGCGATCGCTGGCCTACAGCCGCAACTGCCATGACTGGCGCATAGCCATTGTTAGTGCATAGAGTTGGCCATGTACACAAAAAAACGCAATCAAAAAAGCCTGTCAGTCTAGCAAGATTGGCCAGACAACAGACTTTTGATGGGGAGAATATTTAACAGCTGTTGAGTAGTCAGCAAGTGTTTAGCGCGATCGCCGCTAGTTTCTAGATGAGCTAGTTTCTAGATAAACTGCGGGCCGCAGCAGAGCCACTAGGCAAGCGCAAGCGCAACGGTTTCTTGCAGATTGCCCTCTTGATACATCTTAATCAAAATATCAGAGCCGCCGACAAATTCACCGTTAATATAAATCTGAGGAATGGTAGGCCAGCTAGAGTATTCCTTAATGCCCTGACGAATTTCTGGATCGGCCAAAACGTCAATAGTTTCGTATGGCGTACCGAGCATATTTAAGATCTGCACCACGTTATTTGAGAACCCACACTGGGGCATCAGCTTGGTTCCCTTCATGAATACCAAAATCTTATTTTGCTCAATTAAGCTGTCAATTTTAGCTTTGGTTTCTGGAGACATCACAAATCCTGAGAAAATTACGACCCTACCAGTGTAATAGAAAGATCGCCAATAGCGCTGAGGCGTCTCTGCAAGCGCTTGAGCGTAATGAGTAGAGTAATTAATTTGTTAACTTAAATAGTGCATTTATCCTTTATTCAGGATTAAGGAGTGCTAGCTAGCAACCTCATCAGGCGTGCTGGTATCGAGCGAAAGTGCGTGAATGGCGTCACTAGACATCGCTGCATTAACGGCTTTGTATACTAGCTGATGGCGCTTGACTAGGCTTAATCCCTCAAAAGCAGATGAGACAACGGCGACTTGATAGTGATCGCCTGTGCCCTTCATATCTTCTGCAATCACGGTTGCATCGGGCAGGCCAGCTTTGATCATCGCTTCTAATTGGTCGGGGCTAATCATCAGCATCTCCTTATAGAAAGCTTATTATCTGCGTAGGTCATAAGAGGTAGGTTATAAGAATTGGACTGCTGCGCTCAATTATTATGACGCAATCCCTCTTTCTTGCTGTGTTTTGGCTGTGCTTTTTGGCTGTGCTCTTATGGGCTTTTGTGGTGACGGCTTTTACGAACCGGGCGCATCGTAAGGCATAGCAACAAAGCCTAACTCATAAAGCTGCTGGTATGCCTGTTGGCCCAGCTCTCGGGTAGGCTGCTGGCTTTGAATTACTTCGACCAGTAAAGGCACGGCTAGATCAGGCCGACTCTGGGCGCGGTAAACCACCGCTAGCTGATAGGCGGCCTGATCGCGCACTTGAGCGGACTGTAGGGCGAGATCTCGCAGGCCGCTGTTGACTCGACTATCGACGCCGACAAAGACGCTGGCAAGATTTTGATAGTAAGTAGAAACATCGTTGAGCGCTTTGCGGGCGGCGACTAGCTTTTCGGCAGCGAGGGTGTAGTCTTCGGCAGCTATTGCACTTTCAGCTTCGCCCATCAGCGATTGTCCGGCGGCGATGCCAATGGGGCTAGATGACTGCTCAATCGCGCGGGTAGCGGCGGGCGCAGTTGCAGGCGGTTGGTCTGTGGTAGTGGTTTGGGCGAGTGCTGCTAACGGCATTGCCATCCCACCGATGAGCGTACCTGCTAAAGCGCTCGTTAGGGCGCTTGAACGAGAAAATACGCTGGGTAACGAGCCAGATAGCAAAGCTTTAACGATGAAAACCATGGCTGAAAAACGGCTGAGAAAACAGCTTGCTTAAGTAATTTAACCTAGAGTAGGGCATTGCCTGTGCCATTGTCCCAAATTAATGTGACTCTTGGCTAACTGGAAGCAACCCCACTGATAGCACTCCTAACTTAGTGGGACTTAGTGGGGCTGTTAGTGGGCAGTGTCTAAGTAAAAAACGATCAGAGCCCTACCGGTCACGGCGGCGCGCGCCGCTGTCGTTATGAGATAATCACTGTTTGCGAGCGTTGTCATAGCGTAATGAGGCGTTAGAGCCATGAATCCAATCGAACAACCTACGGGCAAAGGCGTCTTGCCGGGTAGCGAGGGGGTGATTTTACAGCGCGGTGGCGAAGAGTTGCGCTTGCACAAAGTCGATAGTCGGTTGAGTTTGTGTCTCAATGATGCCAGTGCCTTGCCTGTTTTAATTGAGCAGTGGCAGCCACAGACTTCGCGCAATATCAGCCCTCAAGCCGTAGATACTAGCCCAGTTATCATTGAGTGGCAAATGAGCCCGGAGCAGGTAGAAGCTGCGCTAGAGCAGCTCAGACCTTTGCCAGCGGTGTTGTATGCCAGCCATGTGTATGAGTTGGCGGTGAGTCCAGGGACTTATGTGTACTTGGCCAATCAGCTGACGGTGCAGTTTGTTGACTCGCTGAGAATTGCCGAAATTGAAGCGATCGCCCGCACTTTCGGCATCATTCGCAGCCATGCTCTTACCGGCAACGGCAATACTTACTGCTTTTTTGTTGGCCCCGCTGCCCGCGAAAACCCCTTAAAAATTGCCAATCAGCTTACCCGCTACCCTGGCGTGCTGCTGGCTGAACCCAACATTATTTTGGCCACCGCACCGCTGTATCGCCCGACAGACAGCCGCTATTCGGAGCAATGGCACCTTTACCATCGCGGCGGCAGCGGCGATCTGGCCGCAAATTCTCACGTTTCTGCCGAAAAAGCCTGGGACATTACGCGCGGCAGCCGCTCTATCGTGATTGCCATTACCGATGACGGCTTTGATCTTGCCCATCCTGACCTTCAGGGTGCAGGCAAAATTGTGGCCCCGCGCGACTTTAAAGGCAAAGACGATTTGCCAACGCCTTCCGGTAACGAAAACCACGGAACGGCAGTGGCTGGTGTGGCCCTTGCTGAAGAAACCGGGCAAGGGATTGTCGGTCTTGCGCCAGGCTGTAGCTTGATGCCGCTTCAAACCACCGGCTTTTTGGATGATGCCTCGATTGAGGATTTATTTGACTGGGCAGTGCGGCAGGGGGCGGATGTGATTTCCTGTAGCTGGTCGCCTGCGGCGGTGTATTTCCCATTATCTCGGCGAATTAGTCAGGCGATTAATCGGGCAGCGACGCAGGGGCGCAATGGCAAGGGCTGTGTGGTTTTATTTTCGGCAGGTAATGGCAATCGCCCGGTAGAAGGCAAGGTGGAAGAATCGGGCTGGGCGCAGAACCTGATTAAAGGCGTGACCAGTTGGCTTAGCGGCTTTGCAATTCATCCGGATGTGATTACGGTAGCGGCCTGCACTAGCTTGAACCAGAAGGCGGCTTACAGCAACTGGGGGCGGCATGTTTCAGTGGCGGCTCCGAGCAATAATGCGCCGCCTAATATGTCGCTGTCGGCAGGTACGTTTGATACTGGCCCGCAAATTCGCACAGCGCTGAAAGGGCGCGCGGTGCTGACGAGCGATCGCACTGGCCCTGATGGCTATACCTCAGATAATTACACTGGCTTTGGTGGCACCTCTAGCGCCTGCCCCTTAGTCGCGGGGTTAGTGGGCCTGATGCTTTCAGCGAATCCTGATTTAACAGCGCGTGAGGTCAAGCATCTATTGCAGGGCACCACCGACAAAATTGTGGATAAAGACCCCGATCCGCAGCTTGGTCAGCAGTATGGCACCTACGACAGCGGCGGGCATTCTTTTTGGTTTGGCTACGGCAAGGTGAATGCCTATCAGGCGGTGAAGGCAGCTCAGGAAAGTGCTTTGCGCGATCGCGCCCTACACAGCACCCTGACTGCTAGCAATCGCAGCGCAGTTACCATTCCAGACAATGACCCTAGAGGTCTTTTCAGCAGTGTAGACATCACCGGCCAAGGCCCGCTGCAAGACATCAAACTCTATATCCAGGCCGAACACGACTTCCTCAGCGATCTCAGCTTTACGCTTCACAGCCCCAAAGGCGATTCGGTACTGATTCAAGGCCGCACATTAGGCCGTCAAACGCGCCTGCAAAGAACCTATTCGCTGGTCAGCACACCAGCGCTCCGCCGCCTGCTCAACACCGAGGTCAAGGGCCGCTGGCGACTGCAAGTGATCGATCATGTCCCAGAACAGGTCGGTCAACTGAAGGGATGGGACTTAATTCTGGGCATCTGAAGTGAGTACGATTCCCTCAGAAGTCCTAGCCGTCTTGCAGCTTTCTTAGACCTGTATTGTCTGGGTTTCTCAAGGTGAAGCCAAGGCTACCAGCTCAGTCTGAAGATCTGCGGTCAGCTTTTGAGATTGCTCTTTACAAGCGCCTGCTTTATAGCGCGATACTGACATCGGTGTGCCAATGCGAACCGTTACTTCGCCGCGCCAGCGAGGATATTGATCGCTGTATTCCAGGCTGATCGGGACGATTTTGGCGTTGAGATGAGGGCGACTTTGTT
This sequence comes from Phormidesmis sp., assembly GCA_041745715.1. Taxonomy (GTDB): domain Bacteria; phylum Cyanobacteriota; class Cyanobacteriia; order Phormidesmidales; family Phormidesmidaceae; genus Phormidesmis. Next base: position 17,712 of record JBGTIK010000053.1, on the reverse strand, counting down.
CGGCTCTGAGAGCAATGCGGGCTAGACCGGGCTTGAGCGGGTTGATGCGATCGCGAAAAATATTGCCCTCTGGATAAATCACCAGCATCTCTTTCGCCTGCAAAAGCTGGATACCATGCCGCAGCGTTTTAATCGAAGGCTTACGAACATGTACCGGAAAGCCGCCTAGCCTTTTAATAAACCAGCTTTGAACGCCCAAGCATTCATCGGCAGTCACCATAAACCGGAGATATCGACCGGAGCGCCTGCCAATTAAGCCAATTAGCAGTGAATCCCAGTAGGACTGATGCGTGGGCGCGAGGATAACCGGCCCTTGCCTAGGGATATTTTCTTGACCGATGACTTCGATGCGGCTGAAATAGGCGGGCAGCACTACTTTTCTACCCAAAAAATACATGAGCGGTGTTAGCCAGGGGGATAGGCGCGATCGCATTGCCGGACAGCGATGATTCGCCCAGTCATCCGGATGATCAGGCGATGAATCAGGTGACGAATCGGCAGGAAATGCCATATTAGCAAAAGAGTTTATGAGCATAGCTGATGAGATAAATGCACTTAAAAGAATAAGGTTTGAGGCGTCAATCTAGATCTACGGAGCCCTATAAACACTTTAGATCACACAGCTAATCGCAGCAGTAGAGATAACCATAAGGGGTCAGCGGCTTCTAAAGATGTTTAAAATGACACTTTTGCCTTTGGTCTGTAGCCTACCGCCCACAACCACTTCCTAGAAATAAGGCTAGATCACAGCCAGATAATACTTAGATCTCGCCACCCGTTTCAGGTCATATTTACTACATCAATATTCCCTAACCTTTTGGCTGAGCGAGGCCGTAAGCTCCTCTGTTGAGCTTGATCTTCCAACGAAGGAGGCACCTCGCAGACATCTCACCGCCGCTGCCGAAACCACCCTTGCAACAGCGTCCGACAAGGCTCTTCTAGAATTCCTCCGGTCACTAGCAGCCGATGATTCGAGCAGGGGCCATCCGGCAAGTTCAGCACCGAGCGAATCGCTCCGGCCTTAGGATCATCTGCGCCGTACACTAATTCGCCTAGTCGCGACTGCACAATTGCCCCCGCGCACATCATGCAAGGCTCTAGGGTGACATATAGCGTACAGTCATTTAAGTGCCAATTGCCCAACTGCTGACCGGCTGCGCGCAGAGCCAGCACCTCGGCATGGGCAGTCGGGTCAGCGTCTCGATCTTTGCGATTGGCGGCTTGGGCAATGATTTGATTGTCAGCCCCGACTACAATGGCGGCGACGGGCACTTCGCCAGATTGGCCAGCAGCGTGGGCGAGTGCTAGCGCTTGACTCATCCAGTGGTGATGGCGCAGGTAGATGGGGTGAGCGATCGCAGGCGGCTCAATCAGTGGCAGATCATCCGATGAAGACATGAGTGAAGTCACAGGTGAGATCACAGGGACAGAAGCACAATCGCAGGCGTAAAATGAAAATTATCTTGATGATTGCCGTTAAGTTACGGATTTCAATCGGTCGGCTTTGGTATCAAGTGCCATACTGAATAGGTTCAATCGCCGCCGTTTTGTTCGCTTTTCAGCTCCATCCTTTTCAGCTCTATCCTTTCGATTTTATGGTGACTACCGCAGATTTTATCAGTCAGCTCAACCCCTCACAGCGTCAGGCCGTCGAACACTTTTGTGGGCCTTTGCTGGTAGTGGCGGGGGCTGGATCAGGCAAAACTCGGGCCCTCACTGCGCGCATTGCTAATCTCATTCTCAACCGTCGAGTCGATCCGGGCAACATTTTGGCCGTGACCTTCACCAATAAAGCCGCCCGTGAGATGAAAGAACGAATTGAACGGCTCTTTGCTGAACAAGAAGCGCTATCGAGGCACAGCAAGCCGCTACATTTGCTGCCCGAATATGAACAGGTGCAGCTTCGCTCTTACGTCTACAAAAACTTTCTCAAAGAGCTTTGGGTCGGTACGTTTCACTCGCTGTGCTCACGCATTCTACGCTTTGATATTGAAAAGTATCAAAGCCCCGATGGCCAAAGCTGGACGCGTAATTTCTCGATTTTTGATGAGTCTGATGTGCAGAGCTTGATTAAGAGCATTGTCATTGGTCAAATGAACCTGGATGATCGTAAGTTCAACCCGCGCTCGGTGCGCTTTGCAATTAGCAATACCAAAAACCAAGGGCTCGATCCGAATGAGTACGAAGAGGCGAATCAGACGTTTAAAGGCAGAGCGATCGCTGAAGTCTACCGCTACTACCAAAAAGGACTTGCTGCCAATAACGCCCTCGACTTTGACGATTTGATCCGGCTACCTGTGCAGCTATTTCGCCAAAACACTCAGGTTTTAGACTATTGGCACCGTCGCTTTCGCCACGTCCTCGTCGATGAATATCAAGACACTAATCGCACTCAATATGACTTGATTCAGCTCCTTACCACCAATGGCTCTGGCAACCAAAAATTTGACGATTGGCAAAATCGCTCTGTCTTTGTAGTGGGTGATGCCGACCAGAGCATTTATTCTTTTCGCGCCGCTGATTTCACGATTCTGATGGGCTTTCAGACAGAGTTTGGCGATGGCAAATCCGATGACGACACCGAAACTCTCGTCAAACTAGAAGAGAACTATCGCTCTACTTCCAACATTCTCGATGTTGCCAACCATCTGATTGAAAACAACACCGAGCGGATTGAAAAAGTGCTGCGGGCAACGCGCGGGACAGGCGATGCGATTTTCTGTCATCGGGCTGACAATGAAGCGATGGAAGCCGAATATGTGATTGGCCAAATTCGCAACTTAGAGCTCAAAAATCCGGAACTAAATTGGAAAGATTTTGCCGTTCTCTACCGAACCAACATTCAATCTAGAGCGATGGAAGAAGTGCTAACGCGCTTTGGGATTCCGTACAAAGTAGTCGGCGGCTTGCGGTTCTATGAGCGCCGTGAGATTAAAGATGTATTGGCCTATTTGCGCTTAGCGGTGAATCCTGCCGATAGCGTTAGCCTCAAACGAATTATCAATGTGCCTCGGCGCGGCATTGGTAAAACAACGCTCGATAATTTGGATAAAGCTGCTGCCGAATTAGAGGTGCCGCTGTGGGACATTATTAAAGATGAGACGTCTTTAAAAACGCTGGCGGGCCGGGCAAGTAAGCGAGCGATCGCGTTTTCTAGAATGGTCAGCAGTTGGCAAGAGCGCGTAGAAACGGCTTCGCCTTCTGAAATAGTGCAAGAAGTGTTAGAAAGCACCGGTTACCTTGCCGATCTTAAAAGCAAAGAAAACGAAGACGACAATCGCTTTGAAAACGTTGAAGAACTCTATCGCGGCGTCGTGCAGTTTGAAGAAGAGAATAAAGATGCTACGCTGGCTACTTTTTTAGCTAATGCCGCACTCAACTCCGACAACGAAAACAACAACGATGAAAACAACCAAGTCACCCTCATGACCCTCCATGCCTCCAAGGGCTTGGAGTTTCCTGTCGTCTTTTTAGTCGGCCTAGAACAAGGCTTGTTTCCCAGCTTCCGCTCACTCGAAGACGCCGCCGCCATCGAAGAAGAACGCCGCCTTTGCTATGTCGGCATCACCCGCGCTCAAGATCGGTTGTTTATCTCCCACGCCCGTGAGCGCCGCACCTACGGTAACATGCGCGAAGTCTCCACGCCTTCAATTTTTCTGAGCGAACTTCCTCGCGACTACATCATGACCACTGTCCCTAGCGCCCTCCCGGACAGATGGACGACCACCACTCGCAAAGCCAACCTCAAAAACCCTCAGCCCAACCTCAACGCTCCCGGCACCCACGAAGATGACTGGAGCGTCGGCGCATCAGTGAACCACAAAGCCTTTGGCGCAGGCAAAGTCACCCACATTTTCGGTGCAGGCAACAAAATCTGTCTCGCCATTCACTTTCCCGGCATCGGCAAGAAAATCATTGACCCCAGAACAACTACTATCGACAGGTTAGGATGAGTAACCCTAGCTTTAGCAGCAACTTTAGCAATTGTTGCTAGAGCTGATCTTAAAGTATGTCAGCTGTGTGTGCCTAGCCGGAGTCCTGGTAGAGGTGAGCCACTATAGCAACTTGGCGTTTGCGACTTGGCCGTTTGCGACTTGGCGTTTGGGTTGGCGTTAGCCTTTTGGGCGATGGTATTTGGATGATAATGCTATCCTCGTGATCGGCTATTATTTAGAGTACCAATACACAACCAACGCACCCGTGCTGAACCCTTATGACTGGAACTGCCATCACCCGATTTTGGGAGCTGTTGGGTTGGGTGCTGGCACTCAATGCTGACGCTTTTAGGCAACTCAATGCGCTCCCTCATGGTTCGATAGTTGCTTTGCTGGTGGTGCTCTCGGCGGGTCTTTCGCAAGCGATCGCTCATAGCGCAATTCTGTTTGCCAATCGACTTAAGCCTACCCGCTTCTTTTTCAGCTTGTTTATTAGCGCCATCTTGTTTGCGTTCGGCTATTTGTTTCTTATTCTTAGCACTTGGCTCATTAGCTTTGCCCCCTTTACCGCCAAAGTCTCTTTTGCGGTATTAGCGCGAACGTTAGGATTTGGCTATGTGCCGCTTATTTTCAGCGCTTTTGGAGCAATGCCCTACTTTGGTCAGCCCGTTTTGTCGGTATTGTCGTTATGGCAACTGCTAGCGATAGTCGTCGGCTTTGTGGCGGTAAGCGGCGCTACCGTATGGCAAGCTTTTAGCACCGTTGCTTTAGGCTGGGTGATGCTTTGGGTGCTGCAAAGAACACTAGGACGGCCAGTGGTTCGCTTAGGTCACTGGATTGCCTCTAAAGTAGCAGGCGTAGAGCTGATTACCCGGCGCGAAAAACTCAGAGTCTTTTTTCAAAAGCTTCAGATTTCAGCCGCCACTGAAAACCTAGTAGGCCCCTTAGAACCCAAAAGGAGATCTAAAAAGCAAGCAAGGTTCTCTCGATACCGGTGGCTCAGTATTTCAAGAGGTTCTTTCAGCGTTTTGGTAATCGCGACTAGCACGCTGCTTGCAGTCATTTTGCTTTCTCCTATTCGCGACTGGTGGTTCGCCTGGCACACCCGCTTAAATATCACTTTCCAGCTTGTCTTTGACCTAGCCTGGGTTGGTATTATCGCGTTAGTGACGACCGCACTACTAGCGCCTCTAGAAGCGCTTGAATGGTGGGCAGGCTGGTATAGCCGCGATGTTTCAGAGCTTTCGGCTGACTTAGCGCCAGTTCTAAGCGCGCGGGCCGCGTCTTCTTTAGCAAGTTCTACGGCAACTTCAAAGGCGGTGGCTCGCTATGTGGTCTATCTCGATGGTATTAACCAATCTGAACTCCAGCATATGCCGGAGGTGCAAACGTTCCTTGATGCGATCGCCCCGGTTTTTCCAAAAGACTTTGTGCTGATAGAAAGCGTGATGCCTTACTCGGTGCGAAACCGACCCCTCACTAAGAACCGTCCTTTAGCGTTTCTCTGGCGTCGGGTTGAAGCGTTGAGAGTCAAAAATCCTGCCAGTATAGTTGGCTATTTTATTAATATTCGCAATATTTGGGTGGTTGCTGTTTCCGCTGATAAGCGCTACGGCCCTATTTACAATTTGGGCATTGCCCGGGTGATGTACCAATCGTTGCTACAGCGCGGCTACCGGCTAGGCAGTAGCGTGCCGATTACGCTGATCGGTTTTAGCGGTGGTGGACAAATGGCGGTGGCGGCGGCTCCCTTCTTGCGAGCAGCGTTGAGCGCACCCATTGACGTGATTTCTTTAGGCGGGGTGATGAGTGGCAGTATTAATTTTTTAAAGCTTGAACATCTCTATCACTTACATGGTGATAGAGATACTGTTGAGCGTATCGGCTCAGTTATGTTTCCAAAACGCTGGGCTGTTTTCTTTTTGTCTTACTGGAATCGGGCGAAGCGAATGGGCAAAATCAGCCGGATTTCTCTCGGCCCAGTAGCACATCAATTACCAGGAGGCATCCTGGACCCTAATCAACGGTTGCCGGACGGTCGCACGCATTTGCAGCAAACTGTTGATCTGGTAATGGCTGTTTTACAGGGCGATACGGACAGTCAGCGCCTTGATGGGAATGAGGAATTACCCTCTAAGTTGAGCAATTATGAGCGGTATCGGGCGATCGCGGCCAACCGACCAGAGACTTATCTGATTCATCGCGCTGCCCCGTCAAAACACTATCGGGCGATCGCGCCTTGGATGGGGCGGTTGATTTTGCCGACTAAAAACCACCGGCAAACCACTCACGACGTTTTGTTTGAAGTTCACCATGCCCCGGACGACTTCCCACATTTGGTTGGGCAAATTGTCACGCTCAGGCTCAGCGATGAACTTGAAACACAGTCATACGTTAGAGCCGTGACTAAAGACGTAAACTTCAGTTCTCAGGCCGAAGCGAGCGTTAGAAAAGGTAAAATTCATCCGACCCGGCTCAACCATTGGCGAAGGGTAAATCCGTTAGAATCGCTCGCCGGCGCTCATCCTGTAGACGATGTGATGGTTATGCTGCCGCGCTCAGTGATAGTCGTCTCGCAGGAAGAACAGATCGATCCTGAGCAGAACGTAACATCGGCCAATTCGTCTCTACCAAGCAAAAGACCGGCTTCACACGTTTTGTATATCAGGCGCGAGCCGGTACAAATCACGGGGCTTTACTACGGGCTAGTAAAATTTGCTGATTCACTAGCTGATTCATCGGCTGACGCACTGAAGCTTAGCGATGATTTGTTTAAGGTCATTCATTACAACCCGATTTCAGGGCAATTTGACGGCCCAAAAGAAATCGTCAAAGTGCCTCAGGTGCCCATCAATAACAACAACACGCATCCTTCGACGGTTAAAGGCATTGAAAGATCTGCTGTTAATGTAACAGGATGGTATATCTACGGGACTCAAGATGAGTCAGGAAGTTTTGTTGTTCAGGCGCTAGCGCCCCGCGCCCTGCTAAAAGCCGAACCCGATCTCATCGTGACCGAAAAGAAAGCTGCTAAAAAGTATTTCAAAGAAAAGACTTGGCAGCATTTGACGGAAAAGAAAGGGACAACCAGTTCTGTTTTGCTAAGCCCAGGCTTGCAAATAAAGCCAACACCTTGGGCTGAAGGTCAACGGGCTTTACTGATTCACGTTTATGGTGGCGTAGGGGGTAACAAGGCTGAGCCTGCCGCTAAAGCACCGCTTTATTTTGGTCATTTTGCCTATGGCACGGCTGAAGTTGTTCGTGAACCGTTAACGGGCGAGCTGCGATTTGAAATCATTTATCATCAAATTTACACTCAAAACCCTGAGGGGCTGATTTCGGGTAGATTGCACTGGTCGCGCTACATGGGCGATCGCACTTTCGGCTTTTTAGGATTGCGCCCGGTAGCCGATACCCTCATTAAGCTAGATGAGTTTACCGACAATTATCAAGGGGAAGGGTGGCTGCGATCGCCTTTAGATCGCCTTATGTACGAGCTAGAAATTATGGCCGCTCGCTATCGCATTGGCGACGGCACAGGCGCTACTTTTGTCGGGCCTGCCAACAATTGCGTTCAAGATGCCAATCAGGCTCTGTATGCAGCAATGCGATACATTGCCCGCTCAATTCGCGAAAGTCCAAACGTTGAGGAATGGAAACAACAACATGCAGATCAAGCGCAGAGACTAGATGAGTTAGAACAGCTAGCTGAGGACTTGAAGCAGTTGCTCCTGCCCTGGGGAATGGCCCGCGCCGACTGGAAAAATCGCGCTGACGTATTAGGCAACACGTTGGAAGATAATCCCATTCAAACCCTGATTCGCAGCCTAATTAGCTGGCGATCGCTATTGCCGCGATTGACTAGCGATGAAGTCACCGAAGCCTTTCTCGACCAGGGAGGAGCCGCCTGGATACTGCAAACCACTCAAATCGGCGGCTTTAATCCCGATATTGAACCCGTCGCCCCGATGACGCTGTAAAGGTGACAGCGTGGCAAAGGTGACAGCTTGCTTTACACCCCGTCCCATAGCTCACTGAGCGTGACGACTCTGTAGCCCCGCTGATGAAGTTCGGCTAGAATCAGCGGTAAAGCTCTGGCCGTCTGCTGGCAGCGCTCAATCGAGCCCCCGTGCAATACTAAAATGGAGCCTGGGAAGAAGTGTTGCCTTGCATACCAGGCGGTAAAGGCCGCATCGTGAGTGTGTCTAAAGGTATCGACCGGAAGCATTGAGGCGAGTGCAAACCGTGGAACATAACTGGGCATGAGCTGTAGCGTTCTCAGCATGGCTTTGTTGTATAGCCCTCGCCCCGGGCGATACCAGCGTAGAGGATGTCGCGAAGAATCTGCAATTCGCTGCGTAATATGCTGGTGAGCCTCTTTGAACTGCGTTGTAAAGACTTCTGACTTTAGTAGCGCCGTCGTTTCATCTGCCGTTCCGTGGTTAGCAATTTCATGCCCCTGTTCAGTCATGCGATCTATGATGGTGCTGTGGTCACTCAGATGGCTGCTAATAATAAAAAAGGTAGCGCGCGCCTGTTGGCGTCGCCTCTCTTGTAAAGACTGTGAAGAATCGCTTACCTTTTCAAGGCTTTGGTTATGGGTTGCGATCGCATCCAAAATCATCTGAGACGACGCATCATCCGCCTCATTCGGCGTGGGCATATCGTCAATAGTTAAGGCGATGACTTTTTCAGACGTTTGCTTGTAGAACAATCCCTCTGGAAACAGTCGGGCAATCTGAATGACAAGCCGTTGCCGAGACGTTTGCATAGATTCTCTCTAGGTACCTTACAACTAGCATACAGCGCTATAAAACTCATTGGAGATCTTCAGACAGAGGCTGCAAGCCGCTTGATCATGGGCCTGATGAAGCATCGATTAAGCTAAGCTGTGGCATCTATCAGTTTGTAGATGAATTGCTGAAAGCTACAGATTAAAGATGAGAGAAAGGGCCATGCCAGCCAGCAAAATGAAGCCGATAGTGACGTTTTGGCGAAAGATGTGCCCGAAGACTTTGGGAGACTTGGGGCTGCATGCAAGCTGGCGGTATTGCCGGTACCAAAGATAGGTAGCGGTAGCGAGCGAAAGCCAATAAAAAAAACCTAACGGCATGGTGATGCCCAGTACAGCTAACATCAGCACCGTCCCCGCAAAAAAGATCCCGACGGCCTGCGGAGCCATGTGGCCAAAAAATAGCGCACTGGAATTGATGCCGAGTTGACGATCAAAGTCGCGATCCGGAATCGCGTATACCGTATCAAAGCCCAGCGTCCACAGCACCGTTGCCGCCCACAGCAGCCAAGTAGAAAGTTCCAGCGCTCCGGTGACTGCGCTCCAGCTAATCAGTACAGCAAAGCCCCAGGCAATCGAAAGCACTAGCTGAGGAATGGGAAAGACCCGCTTTGCCAAGGGATAGAGCACAATTACCGGCACCGCCGCTACGCAGAGCCAAAAGCTCAATGGCGTCAGATAAAAAGACAGCCCCCAAGCACAAAAAAATGCGACCAGTGCCACCCCTATGCCGACTTTTACCGACAGCGATTTTGCCGCTAACGGACGGTTGCGGGTGCGCTCTACTTTGTTATCGATATCGCGATCCCAAAGATCATTGACCACACAGCCGCCGCCGCTCGTGGCCAAAGTACCTAGCACAATCACCCCAATTAAAGGCAGATCAGGCAATCCTCTCGCTGCCAGGAAAGCCGCCCATAAAGCCGGTACCATCAAAATCAACCGCCCCGATGGCTTATCCCAGCGCAGTAAGCGCACAATGATCATCCAAGTCGGTTCAGCCGATGGGCTATTTATAGCGGGTTTCATAAGGTTCTGAATGTGAAAGGGCATCAAGCCATCTTTACAGTACTTGAGATTTTAGCTTCGGTTTTTCCAGCTGAGCGGTTCAGGGCGTCAAGCTTTGCGCTTACAGCTGCTAGTTTTAGTCTTATTCACCAAATAGAAAAGTTATATTAAGTATTTCATGAAATAAATCTAAATTCTCTGATATTTTTAAGCGATCGCCTTTTCACTAATATCGGCTAAACCGCTAATTCTAAAAGGATTTGGTCACTAAAAACCCCCTTTAAAGGCAATATATTTTGATCGATAGAAATCGAATCTTGAATGAATTAGCGGTAAATTTACGATCATTTATCTGATAAATATTGAAGAATTTATTAATAGACCGATGACATAAACCGCACAATTATGGTTATATTAACCATAAATTGGAAGATCGTTAGAACCTGCTTGAGTTCGGTTCAGCTCATGTTTTTTACGAAAGTGTAGTCTTTTATGAAAAGTGGTTTTGCGAAGACAGCGGCTAGCGGGCTGGTTCCGACTAGGAAAGGACAGCCGCAGGGACAAATAAATCGGGCAGATAGACAGCCATTTGAGAAGGCAACGAATGGCTTAGCTCAGACTGCGCTTGTGGTGGAGCCGGATGAATACGGCCTGCTGACGGATCTATACCAGCTCACGATGTCGGCTTGCTATGTCGGCGAAGGATTGCATCAGCGGCCTGCAAGCTTTGAATTATTTACGCGCAGACTGCCTGAAGGCTATGGCTATTTAGTGGCGATGGGGCTAGAGCAAGGGCTGGAATACTTAGAGAATTTGAGCTTTAGCCCAGAGCAGATTTTGCGGTTGCAGAAAACGGAGATTTTTGCCGATGCGCCCAATCGATTTTGGGGCCTGCTGGAAGAGTTTCGCTTTGAGGGCGATGTGTGGGCGGTGCCTGAAGGGACGCCGATTTTTGCAAATGAGCCGCTGCTGCGAATTGAAGCGCCACTGTGGCAGGCCCAAATCGCCGAGACTTATTTGCTGAATACTTTGAACTACCAAACGCTCATTGCCACTCGCGCGGCTAGGCTGCGGCAGGCGGCGGGGCCAACCGCTAAGCTGTATGAATTTGGAACGAGACGGGCGTTCAGCCCCCAAGCGTCACTGTGGGCAGCTAGAGCAGCGCTAGCCGGTGGGCTAGATGCGACGTCTAATGTGCTGGCGGCGCTGAAGTTAGGCCGTCAGCCGGTGGGGACGATGGCTCATGCGTTGGTGATGGCCATTTCAGCTCTAGAAGGCAGCGAAGACGATGGGTTTGAGGCTTTTCACCGCTATTTCCCAGGTGCGCCTTTATTAATTGACACTTACAATACCGTTGCAGCGGCGAAACGGCTAGCGGAACGGGTCGATGCGGGGATGCCGCTGGGCGGGGTCAGGATTGATTCGGGCGATTTGGCGGTGGTTTCTCAGCAGGTGCGATCGCATCTCCCGCACATCCCCATCTTCGCCAGCGGCGATCTTGATGAATACGCCATCGAAACGCTGCGCCAAGGCAATGCCAGCATCGACGGCTACGGCCTCGGCACTAAGCTCGTCACAGGCAACCCAGTCAACGGGGTCTATAAGCTCGTCGATATCGACGGCACCCCCGTCATGAAAGAATCCAGCGGTAAAGCGACCTACCCAGGGCGCAAGCAAATTTTCCGCCGCTATGAAGTGGATCAAAACGGCGATCGGCAAAGTGTCGGCGATCGCCTCGCGCTTGCTATCGAAGGCGCACTCCCCGGAGAACAACCGCTCCTTCATCGCGTCATGCACCAAGGACGGCGCATCAGCGATCCCGTCAGCCTCGCCGACATTGCCCAAAAAACCACCGCCGCTGTCAGCACTCTGCCTGACCCCGTGCGCCGCCTCCAAAATCCGCAGCCCTACCCCGTCAACCTTTCTCACGGCCTCACCCAACTCACCGCCCACACTCAGCAAAAAAATGCTCATGCCTCCCTGGAATAAACCCATCCGCGTCGCCCTCTTTGGCACCAGCGCCGATCCGCCGCACGTTGGTCACCAGAGCATTCTGAATTGGTTGGCTGCGGAGTTCGATCAAGTCGCTGTCTGGGCCGCTGAAAACCCTTACAAGCCCAAGCAGTCGCCATTAGGCGATCGCGCTGAAATGCTGCGGTTGCTCACCCGAACGTTGGTAAATTCAGATCGAGTGAGTGTGTATCAGAGCTTGAGCGATCGCTACAGCATCCATTCCATTGCCCGCGCCCGCCAAATCTGGCCCAAGGCCAAATTCACCCTAGTCGTGGGTGCTGATTTAGTTGCCCAGTTGCCCCAGTGGTATCAAGCCCCGGCGATTTTTGCCCAAGCCGATATTCTGGTTTTCCCCAGACCAGGCTACAGCATTGATGGCCCTGCGCTCTCAGCCTTGCAGCAGCAGGCCACCGTCACTATCGCTCACCCTCCCACTCAGTACAACATCGCTTCTAGCCGTTATCGCACCGCCGAATGCAGCCAAGTCCCCGACGACTTACCGCCCGTCATTCGCGACTATATCAGGGCTCGTCACCTCTACCCATGCCTGCAAACCCCTCAAGTTCAAACCTCCACATTCCGATAAAGCCAATGGTCAAACCCATGTCCAAATCCATGACCAAACCGGCAGATAAACCGGCAGATAAACCAGGATATCGGCCACTCAAGAGGTTACCCGCCGTCACCGATCTCGCCGATTTTAAAGTAGGGGTCGATACTGTCATTTTTTCAGTCGATACGGAGCAAAATCGCTTGCTGGTGCTGCTGGTGATGCGCCATGAAAAACCCTACAGCGGCTACTGGAGCCTGCCAGGAACACTCGTGCGCGTAGGTGAATCGCTAGAAGCCGCTGCCGATCGCGTTCTCACCGAAAAAATTCGAGTCAATAATCTCTACTTAGAGCAGCTCTTCACCTTTGGGGGGCCTCACCGCGATCCGCGCGAAGCTGAAGATGTGTATAACATCCGCTATCTATCAGTCAGCTACTTTGCCCTAGTGCGCTATGAAGACACGGCGCTGATTGCCGATGGCGTCAGAGGCATTGCTTGGTACCCGCTGAGCCAAGTGCCGAAGCTAGCGTTTGATCACAATCAAATTCTCACCTACGGCTACAAGCGCCTGCGCAGCAAACTCGAATATAGCCCAGTCGCTTTTGATGTGCTGCCAGAAACCTTTACGCTCAGCGACGTTTATCAGCTCTATGCCACCGTATTAGGAGAAGACTTTTCGGATTATTCTAACTTTCGCACGCGCTTGCTTAAGCTCGGCATTTTAGAAGATACCAAAGTCAAAACCTCTCGTGGAGCGGGTCGGCCTGCTAGCCTGTATCGGTTTGATGCAGAAGCCTTTCAGCCCCTCAAAGATAAGCCAATGGTGTTTCTTTAGAGCATTTTTGAGATCTGTTGCTTTTATTCATTGCTTACATACATTCTCACCTCCTATAAGATATTACTGTCCTATGAAAATTGCGATCGCCCAGCTCAATCCCACCGTCGGCGACCTCACCGGCAACGCCGAGCGCATTCTGGCTATGGCGCACCAAGCCGCTGATCTGGGCGCGGATTTGTTTTTGACCCCAGAACTATCTCTATGCGGCTATCCCCCTCGTGATTTACTCATGCGGCCTAGCTTCATTCAACAAATGAAGCAACAGAGTATCGAACTTGCCAAAGCCATGCCCTCCGCCTTGAGCGCTTTGATTGGCATAGCAGAGCACAATCCTGCGGCTAGTCAAGGCGAAAAACCAATCTTTAACAGCATGGCTCTGCTGCAAGCGGGTAAAATCAAAGAGATCTTTCATAAGCGTCTATTACCTACTTATGATGTGTTTGATGAAGATCGCTATTTTGAATCAGGCACTACCGCCAACAGCTTTATGTATACCACTAGCGGCACTAGCCTCCATATCGGCGTCACCATCTGCGAAGACCTTTGGAACAACGAATCGTTCTGGGGCAAGCGCGCCTACCCCATTAACCCCATTCAAGAGTTAGTCGAAAAAGGCGTCGATCTCGTTCTCAATCTATCGGCCTCGCCGTTTGTTTGTGGTAAACAAGCCCTCAGAGAGCGGATGATCGCCCATGAGGCGAAGCAACAGCAGTGCCCGATTGTCTATGTCAATCAGGTGGGGGGTAATGATGATTTGATTTTTGATGGGCAAAGCGTTGCTTTTAACCAGGCAGGTCAGATCATGAGCAGAGCCGCCGCATTTGAAACAGATTTACAGATGGTCACGTTTGATCCAGCGACAAAAGATCTACAGGCCGCAGCGATCAGACCGCTGCTAGACAATCCCAATGCGGAAATTTGGTCGGCGCTGGTGCTAGGCGTTCAAGACTATGCGCGTAAGTGTGGCTTTACAAAAGTAGTGATTGGGCTCAGCGGGGGGGTGGATTCGGCGGCTGTCAGTGCTCTAGCATCTCAAGCCCTCGGCCCTCAAAACGTACTAGGCATTCTGATGCCGTCTCCCTACAGCTCCGATCACTCCATCAGCGACGCCGAGCAGCTTGCCAACAACCTAGGCATTGCCACCCAAACTATTCCCATCGGCCCGCTGATGGCTAGCTACGACAGTACCTTAAGCAGCCTATTCGCAGGGACAGAAGATGGCATCACCGAAGAAAATTTACAGTCGCGCATTCGCGGCAATTTGCTCATGGCCGTTTCTAACAAATTTGGCCACCTGCTGCTCACCACTGGCAACAAATCAGAAATGGCCGTTGGCTACTGCACCCTTTATGGTGATATGAATGGCGGCCTCGCAGTGATTGCTGATGTTCCTAAAACTCGCGTTTACGCACTCTGCCACTGGCTCAATCGCGACCATGAAGTCATTCCCCAGCACATTCTCACCAAGCCCCCTAGCGCCGAACTCAAACCCGACCAGCGCGATCAGGATTCTTTGCCAGATTACGACGCTTTGGACAATATTTTGGAGCGATTGATACAACAGCAACAGTCTGCTGATGACATTGTGGCCGCTGGTCATTCAGCCGCTGTGGTGCAGCGAGTCATTCAGCTTGTGACTCGCGCGGAATTTAAAAGAAGACAGTCTGCACCGGTGCTAAAGGTGACTGATCGCGCTTTTGGCATGGGCTGGCGAATGCCGATTGCTAGCCGCTGGTCATTGGCAATTTCTAGTTCTGCTTCAACAAATTCTCTTTCTCCAGATTCTCCTTTTTTAGATTCTCTTGCATCGGACTCTTTGCCGATACAGACTCCAACAAAACATCATCAGCCCCAAACGCCAGTGCGTTCTTAATATCTTGACGAAGGGTATTGCAAATATTATCTAGCTTAAGATCGTTAAAATCGTAAGGCAACATGACTTGAGGGAATTCTATCTCCCTACGAGTTGCTAGGCTAGAGACAGTAGCCGACTGAAAGACCATTAAAAGACCATTAAAAGATCCGCAAAAGACAATTAAAAGACCCGCAAAAGGACAGCAAATTTTATGACCGTGAGCCGCAAAACCGCCCAAAAACTGCTCTACGACTTTATGTTTGAAAGCGCAGACGCTAAAGACTGGGTCGAAGACGTGTGGGGATTGAGCCCGTTTTTGGGTCAAGGCGCTGCCAATGCCGCAGAAGTGCTCGGAGCGCTGGTAGCAGCCTGTTCAGAAGCGCAGCTCAATACCGTTGTTGCTAGCCTCAAAGCAGCCCATCCAGAGATTATTAGCGAACTCAATTCGGCCAGCGAGTGGCGAGTGGCGATCAATTCTGAGCAGGATTATGCCAGCTTAGTCTCAGAGCCCGCATCCGATTCAGTGCCTAACTCAGGATCAAACTCTGACGCTAGCCAAAACTGAGGATGAACAAATTCGTAGCCCGTACTTTTGATTTTGGCGTTTGAAATTCGCACATTTTTGGGGCGATCGCTCACCATCTGCTCATCCCACAATACCGGAGCCAGCTGATAGCGATCGCACACTCTCGTAATCAGCGATCGCACCGTCGGCACTTCATCTTGCACCAAGTTATAAACGCCCGCTAGATGTCGCTGCCTAGCCCAATCAATCCCCCCGACAATATCATTGAGATGCACCCAATTAGCCGCTTCTTCACCGCTGCCAAGGCGAGTGGTGCCCGCCGCCCGGCTGTAAATTTTTTGGAGCGATCGCCCCGGCCCATAAATGCCACCCAAGCGCAAAATGCAAACCTGCCGCTCAGGCGTCGCCATCGCTAATAACACCTGCTCAGTTTGCTCAATTACTCGCCCATTTTCCGTCAGCGGCTTCGGCAGCATCAGTTCACTCACCCAAGCCCCGTCATGCTGACCATACACCGAACAAGTACTGGTATAGATCACCTGCCGCACCGCCGTATCAGGCAACACCTGTGCCAGCGTCCGAACCGTCCCTAAATAAGTATCCGCGTAGCTAGCCCCCCGTTTCGAGCCTACGCACAGCAGCACTACATCACAATCTGCCAAAGCCACTTGCAGCTTTCCGGCTTCTGTTCCCATCAGCACAACAACTTGATCCGCAACAGCGGCTAGCTCACTAACCCGTTCATGCTGTGTTGTGGTCACTAGCACACTCAGCCCCTGACGTTGCCAATATTCAGCAACCGTCTTGCCTACATAGCCGCAACCAATAATGGCAGCTTTCATAACCTGCTTTCCCTAACTATTCCAATCAGGCTAAGAGCGATATCTCGCTACCTCACTCAGCAGCCTGTCTGAAAATAATACAGGGTTCTGATGGAAGCCAACTTTAGTCTAGCCAAGCGGGATGATCAATCGGAATCGTGATCGTAAAGCGAGTCCCTTCAGGCTCAGCAGGCACGCAGGTAAGCGTGCCATGATGCTTCTCAGACACGATTTCATGGCTAATCGACATTCCTAGCCCCGTTCCTTTGCCGACTGGTTTCGTTGTAAAAAACGGGTCAAATATCTTCTCTTTCAGAGCTGCCGGAACTCCCGGCCCATTATCAATAAAGTGCACACTGATTTGATCCTCGCCTATCAGCTCAGTTTTAACAAAAATCTCAGGCTGCCATGCTGTGTTGCCAGCAACTTTGCCCTCTAAGGCATCAATGGCGTTACCCAAAATATTCATAAAAACTTGATTAAGCTGTCCCGGATAGCACTTGATTTTGGGCAAATCACCGTACGCTTTAACCACCTTAATGACAGGACGATTGCCATCACTTTTCAACCGACTATTCAAAATCAGCAATGTACTGTCAATGCCGCTATGGAGATCAACGTCTTTAACTTCTGCCTCGTCCAAGCGAGAAAAAATCCGCAAGCTCAGCACAATATCGCGAATGCGATCAGTGCCCATCTCCATCGAGCCCATTACCTTGGGCAGATCATCTGCCAAAAAATCAACATCAATATTGTTCAGCTCATCTCGAATCTCAGGATCCGGCTGTGGGTAATGCTGCCGGTATAGGCGAACCAAATTTAATAAGTCGCTCGTGTACTCACTGACATGAGAAATATTGCCGTGAATAAAATTCACCGGATTGTTAATTTCATGGGCAACCCCTGCCACTAGCTGCCCCAAAGCTGACATTTTTTCTTGCTGAACCAGCTTCATTTGAGTCTGCTTCAGGTGATGCAGCGTTTCAGATAAATCTCTAGTGCGCTCGTTAACTCGGCCTTCAAGCTGCTGATTGAGATTCGCTAAGGCATTATTAGCCTCTAGCAGCTTAATTTCAGCTTGCTCTCTCAGGTTGATTTCTTCTTTGAGCAGAACATTTTGAGCTTGCAGGGTTCTAGTTAGATTCTGCAAGCTCAAATGAATTCTGACTCTAGCTAATACTTCCTCGTACTGAAAAGGTTTAGTGATGTAGTCAACTGCGCCTAACGATAGCCCTTTTATCTTATTGTTACTATCCGAAAGTGCGGTCATAAAAATGACCGGAATATCGTAGGTATCGGGGTTCTCTTTCAGCCGACGACAGGTTTCAAAGCCGTCAATACCGGGCATCATCACATCGAGTAAAATCAGCTCA
>JBGTIK010000052.1:0-9112 GCA_041745715.1 Phormidesmis sp. | reverse complement strand
AACGGCATCTCGCTATTTCAAGCTGAACTTGATGAAATCAAGATGGCTCATGCGCCCCCCGCTGCTTAGCGTCTTCAATGTCGATATCTCTCCAAGGCTACTTATCTGAAGTCACGCTGCTGACTGGAAATAGACAGCTACTACCGAAACTACTGAAATTAAAGCCTAAGACCTAGAGAAAGTATGACAATCTCACGCGGTTGTATCAGATTAAATCTGCTATGACTGAATGGGCAACCGATCAATGAAAGGGGGAACCGGACAGCCCAATGCAATGAGAATAGCCCGCAGAAGTTCGGCTTCTTGATCGGTGGTACATCCATCTATCAAAACGGTGTGGGCGCAGGCTTGTGCAATTGACTGTTTTACCTTTGATTCCGTTTCTTTTAGCCGACGAAGAGCGTTACCCAGATCGTACAAAGTGCAGGACGGCAGTTTGGATGGCACCGGTTTCTTGGCAGCGCCCGGTAGCTGTTGAATGCCATTGCGAAAGGCATAGTCTATTTGAGCAGGTTCGCTCTGACCGACCTTTGCAAGTGCTGATATCAGTAATAGGCCGTCGGGCCAAATGTCGATGGGGCCAGAGCCACTGTCAGCCGATGACTGCTCGGGTTGGAAGTGGGGCGCTAGGCGATATTGCAGTACAGCTTGAAGCGCAAATTCACTCAGAGACAGCTTTCCGTCTGCTTTGACCAAAGCTTTTACTCGATTGAAGAACTGAGCAGCTATTTCAGGCTTGAGTTGCTTCAGCGTCGGAATACACAGTTCAAGCAGCGGCAGGCGCGATCGCACGGGAATTTGCGCGATCAGCGGTTCTATATTCTCCAACAGGACATACACTTTTTGTGAGCTGTCAGCAACGATTTGTTTTTGGCGCGATCGCACTTCCGCATTTGCATCCAACAACAAACCATAAACCACCGCGACAGCACCGGGCTGAGAGCGCACCGTTTCCAAAAGACCTGGGGGCACATGGCTTAAAAGAGACTGTGCCTGCTGGAGATGAGCTGGGGTCACTGTCCCAATCCCGGCAATCAGCGCATCAGGCGATAGACTGTAAGCCGATTGGGATCGCTCTGGGTTGCTGTATACTTCAGCATCGGTGGCTGCTAAGCCAGAAACGGCCTCCGCGTTGCTGTGCTGATTGAGCGCAGTGCTAATACCCTGAATTTGGGTGGGTGAGGCCACTGCCATCGCAGCAGAACTGCCGCCTAACCGGCGAATGCGCTCAGCGAGCGGTGGATGGGTTGAAAAAGCACTGACAAACGAACTCAGGGCAGAAACGTTGTTGAAAAACAGGTGGCTTGCGGCTTCTGCTTCGCCAGAAGACATCTGCGATCGCTGAGATTGCTGAGCAATGCACCTCAAGGCATCGGCAATTCCTGCCGGGTTGCGCGTAAACTGCACCGCAGACGCATCGGCTAAAAACTCTCGCTGGCGAGAAACGGCGCTTTTAATCAGTTGACCAAAAATCCAGCCAATTGCCCCAATCACCATCATTGAGCAAGCAAAGGCTAGCCAAGCCCCACGATTGCTATCACGATTTGAAGAAACAGAGCGGTGATGCCGACCAAACAGAAACTCGCGGCCAATCAAATGGATGAATAACAGGCCGTGCACTAAACCCATCAGCTTCAGATTAAGCGCCATGTCGCCATTTACAATATGGCTAAATTCATGGCCGATCACGCCCTGTAGCTGGTCGCGATTGAGCAGAGTAATGCTGCCTTTAGTCACGCCGATAACAGCGCTGTTGGGGGTGGGCCCAGCTGCGAAGGCATTGATGCTCATTTCAGGTAGCAGGTACACTTCTGGCACGGCAATGCCTGCTGCGATCGCCATCTCCTCAACCACGTTTAGCAGCTCGCGCTCCTGAGGATTAGAGGTATCTTGCTTGACGAGCTGACCGCCTAAGTTCTGAGCAACAACTCGACCACCGCCTCGCAACGCAAACATCTTACGAAACGTGCCAAAAGCGACAATCAGACAGATGGTTAAGGCAATGATTCCTAGCCAGCCGGGTTGCCAAAGGCTTTGTACTGGGTCACCCTGAATGATAATCAATATGGAGGCAGCGTACATCGCTAAAATGGTAAAGGCGATTGCACAGCCAAATAAAAAAACGAGATAGGCCGTTGTACGCCGCGCCTCATCCTGCTGCTCAAAAAAGTTTTTCATCGACCGTTACGTTCTCTTTTGTTTACTTACGGCCATTTACTCAGGGCTACTTACGAAAAAGACACTCTAGGCGTCTGTCTCGCTTCCGATGTCATTTCCTGCCACAGCTCAGCAAAAGAGAAATTAAACGTAGTTGCGACTAAATTGTTAGGAAATACTTCACGGCTGGTGTTGTAAAGCGTGACCCCATCATTAAAGGCTTGCCGCGCAAAAGAGATTTTGTTTTCGCTCGTGCGGAGTTCCTCCATCACCGTCTGCATAGATTGGTCGGCTTTGAGGTCAGGATAGGCCTCGCTCACTACCATGAGTCGGCCCAGCATCCCGGTAAGACCGGCCTCAGCCGTCATCGCTTGCTGCATCGCTTGGGGGTCGCCCGGCGCTGCTGCTGCTGATCGAGAGGCACTCATCGCGTGGTTACGGGCTGTAACCACGGCTTCTAGCGTTTCGCGCTCATGGGCCATATAGCCCTTGGCCGTTTCGACTAGGTTTGGAATGAGGTCATAGCGTCGCTGCAACTGCACGTCAATCTGTGAATAAGAGTTTTGATAACGGTTTCGGAGCGTGACTAGCCGGTTATAGCTTTTCCAAACAAATAGACCTATTCCCACAATGGCTGCGATTGGCAGCAGCAAGATTACCCCTAAAACAGACATCAACGAATGCTCCTTTATCTAGCCTCAGCGGCCCGTATAATTTGATTCTTGTACGTTCCCAGATTTCCCTTGCAAAAACGGATATTTGTAGGTGATTCAACCCAAACTCTGTTACGAGAACGACAGTTGTCTCCATTGAGCCAGCGCTTTCATATCAGGGTCATTTCATTCGAGATTCAGGCAACGAATTTGCAGGATTACAGCCATCGTAAGCTTGTAGCTTAAAAGCCTGAAACCACAGCATGAGTAGTGTGAATATAGCCCCATAGGTTTGTGCGGATGGGCACTCACAGTATTCAAGAAACTGTCTATAGATACCACCGATACCACTTTTACTAGGCGGAGCTGGTATCTTATGCAGCGAAGAAATTGTAAAGTTAGAAAGCGCAAAGGTAACGTTAAACAGGGCTTTAAACGGGGCTTTAAACGGGGGAGAGAAAAGCATGGGGCTGATTGTGCAAAAGTTTGGCGGTACCTCAGTCGGTAGCGTTGAGCGAATTCAGGCGGTGGCTAAGCGGATTCAAGCGACTGCGCAGGCGGGCCATTCGGTGATTGTGGTGGTGTCAGCAATGGGCAAAAGCACCGATAGCTTAGTGCAGCTGGCACATGACATTTCGAGCAATCCTAGCCGCAGGGAGATGGATATGCTGCTTTCGACCGGTGAGCAGGTGACAATCGCGCTGCTGAGTATGGCTCTGCATGAGCGCGGGCAGGCGGCAATTTCGCTGACTGGGGCGCAGGTTGGCATCGTCACCGAGGCTGAGCACACGCGCGCACGAATTTTGGAAATTAAAACTCAGCGGCTGACGCGCCATTTAGAAGAAGGTAAAGTCATTGTTGTCGCGGGTTTTCAGGGTACGAGCGGCAGCGTAGAGCAGAGCGATGACTCAGGGCTCACCGGAGAAATTACGACCTTAGGCCGGGGTGGATCGGATACTTCGGCAGTGGCTTTGGCAGCGGCTATGCAGGCTGAGCGCTGTGAGATTTATACCGATGTGCCGGGTATTTTGACCTCCGATCCGCGCTTGGTACCGGAGGCGCAGCTCATGGATGAAATTACCTGTGATGAAATGCTGGAGCTAGCTAGCTTAGGGGCCAGTGTGCTGCATCCTCGGGCGGTAGAAATTGCCCGTAACTACGGCGTGATGTTGGTGGTGCGATCTAGCTGGACAGATCAGCCCGGAACGCGGGTAATTGCACCTGAGCCACAGCCTCGTCCCTTAGAATTGCTAGAGTTGGGTAATCCGGTAGATGCGGTGGAATTTGACACCGATCAGGCCAAAATTGCGCTGCTGCGGGTGCCGGATCAACCTGGGGTGGCGGCCAAGTTATTCGGTGAATTGGCCGCTCAGGCGCTGAATGTGGATTTGATCATTCAGTCCATTCATGAGGGCAATTCTAATGATATTGCTTTTACGGTGCACAGCCGCTCATTGGCGCAAGCGGCTAGCGTTTCTGAGCATATTGCGCCGACATTACGCTCAAAGCTCGCTGCAACTGATGAAGCTGAGGTGCAAACTGCTAATAATATTGCCAAGCTCAGTATTGCTGGGGCGGGCATGATCGGTCGGCCTGGGGTAGCGGCGGGGATGTTTTCGGCGCTGGCGGCGGCTGGGGTAAATATTCAGATGATTTCGACTTCGGAGGTAAAGGTAAGCTGTACGGTGGCAGGAGAAGATTGCGATCGCGCTATTGCCACTCTCTGCCAACACTTTCAAATCACCAACTCCCCGGCTCGACTCAATCAGGATCAATCAACGCCTGAGAATCTACCCTCTGTACGCGGCGCGGCCCTAGATCTTAAGCAGGCCCAGCTAGCGATTCGCCATGTGCCTGATAAACCCGGACTAGCGGCCCGCATTTTTCAAATCCTGGCGGATCGGGGCATCAGCGTCGATATGATCATTCAGTCTCAGCGCAGCCGCCTTCATCACAGCCAAATGACTAGAGACATTGCCTGTACGGTCGGTGAAGCAGAAGCTACCCTAGCGCGCGATGTGCTGCAAGCAGCGGCAGCAGAACTGGGCTATGGAGAGGTGTCGGTGAATTTGGCCATCGCAAAAGTCAGCGTCGTCGGCCTCGGTATGATTCACCGCCCCGGCATCGCTGCCGCCATGTTTGAATCACTCGCAGCAGCAGGCATCAATATTCAAATGATTGCCACCTCTGAAATTAAAATTAGCTGCGTAGTGGAGCAAACTCAAGGCATCGAAGCCTTAAGAGTTGTGCATTCAGCCTTTGGGCTAGCCGGGACAGAAAAAGTCGAGGTGCCCGCATGAGTGAGGAGGCGATGTTCTTTGGCAGCGTTGCTTTATTGATAGGCTATCTGATCTTTTCAGCCAAAACAGAAATGGGGACAAAACTGTCCATGCATTGGCCCTGGCGCAAGCGATAAAGCTTGGCTTCAGCAGAACACACTGTGATCAGAACACACTATGGAGGGATATCTACACTCGCTTTCAATCGTTAAACTAGCGATATTGAAATTACAGTCCATGCTATCTCCCTAAAGGACATTCCCATTATGAACAACGTAGTTGAGTCGTTCTATAGCTGGTATCGCGGCGCACTGCGCCATCCCAAATACCGCTGGCTAATCATTTTTGGAACCGCTGCTTATCTCTTAAGTCCGCTCGATATTTCGCCGGACGTTTTTCCAGTCATTGGTTGGATCGATGACGGTATATTAGCGACATTGCTCGTGACTGAACTCTCTTCTTTACTGATGGATAAGCTGAAGAAAGATAAAGTTGGAGATATTAACAATGCCACTACTGAGACTGAAGAAGGCCCTGTAATTGACGTTGAAGTTAGCTAGGACATTTTTTAGTGCTATCTTTTCGTACTACCTTTTAGTACTATCAGCTTTCTCTTTCTCCTATTTTGCTGATTCAGTTTGCTCAGAATCTGTTGGATTTACATCAGTAGCAGGTACTTGATTAGAAGCCCAGGTGCCGATATCCCAAGTGCTGGTATCCCAAGGGGTTGGGTCTACGCCGATCAGGCGATCGCTCAATCCATTTGTCTCAGCTCGCCGCACCAGCGGAATCACAGCCACATCCTGAATTAAAATCGTGTTCATTTGCTGAAATAGCAGCGCCCGCTTTTTGGGATCTAGCTCTTTGCTAGCCTGCTCCCAGGTTTTATCGTAGGCTTCGTTGCAGTAGCGGGAATTGTTGGTTTTTTGCCACTGATTTTTTAGTGAAGAAATTTCATCACATAGCCACCAGCTCATGTAAATGGCCGGGTCTGGCGTGTCACTACCCGCATTGTACTCCTGCATATCTGCATAAAAGTGATTGAGGCTGCGAGTCTGGGCCGGATCTGCCGAAAAGAAATCATCCACAATCACCCGGCGGATTTCAACTTCAATGCCTACGGTCTTAAGGTCAGCTTTAATCATCTCTTGCGTTTGCTGTCGCACTGGGTTTACTGGCGTTTGAAACACCACCCGCATCTCCACCCCATTTTTATCTCGAATGCTATCGCCGTTCGTATCTTTCCAGCCAGCTTCATCTAAGAGCGCCGCTGCTTTTGTAGGTGAATGTAAGTAGTACAGATTAGGCTGAGCATATATCTCCGGGAAAGGCAGTAGTTGATTGGTGCGCTGGCCCGCATTGCCATAGACCTGATTGGCAATAGCGTCGCGATCAATTGCATAGTCAATCGCCTGCCGCACTTTTAAATCGCTCAAAAAGGGATGAGGATTTTCAACGCTGGATCGTTCTCCGTCTGCCGTTGCTCTATTGGGATCGGTGACATTTAGCATTATTCGCTCTACCGAAGAACCAAAAGTCGCCATAACCCGACCTTCGCCCGATTTAGATAGCGCGACTCGATCTTCAATGCTGAGCTGCAAATTGTGGGCAAAATCTGCATCGCCATCTCGCAGTACTCGGCGCGCGGCGACATACGGTGTCACGCCGCCTTCTAGCTCTACCAGGCTAAATGCCGGATTGCCTTCTCGATATTGCTCATTCGCGGAAAACGTCCAGCGACCTTCGACGACGGCAATAAAGCGATAGGGGCCAGTGCCTACTGGCTGCAAGTTAGCCGGGGCGCTGCGGGCATTGATGCCTTTAGCTTGAGCGAAGATGTGCTTGGGGATGATCATGCCGTTTTTACCTGTAAACGGCAGCGCCCAAGACGGATTTGGCTGCTCGAAGGTAATTTTGACTGTGAGCGGATCGATGGCCTCTACTTTTTCGATGCCCTCGTAGTACTGCTCGGTAACGGCGGCAACGCTCGGATCGGTGACAAAACTGTAGGTAAATGCGACATCTTCCGCTGTAAACGGCTGACCATCTGACCAGCGCACGTTCGGCTTAAGCTGCCAAGTAACCGTGCGACCATCGGCAGAAACGCCGCCATTTTCGGGTGTCGGAATCAGCGCTGCCAGCACTGGCACCATGCGGCCATCGGCTTCGTAAGTTGCTAGCGGTTCGTAGACAATTCGTGCCGCTTCAAAGTCTTGAAAGCCGTTGGCCAAGTGGGGATTAAGCGTGGTGGGAATACGGCTGTAAAGCAGTTTCAGAACTGACTCGTTGCGATCGCTCACTTCGGTTGCGCCATCATCTGCTGGCGGTACCACTACCTCTGGTGTCGGCCGACAGCTCCCAATCAATAGTCCTAGAAAAACACAGGAGATAAAAAAGGTAAGGCGTGATTGCGAAGTCTGCCAAGGGCATCGCCTCAAAAGCCGATCAGGTAAAGATACTTGTGAAAATCGAAGTGAAAAGAATAAAAAAATCATCACAGTCTCTGAGCAACATCCTCGGCATAGCCTTTCTGAGTGGCCGTCAGCCTAGCACAGCATCAAAGTTTTAGGATGAATTGAGTGAACACTAAACGCTTTGGCGTGATAGCAAATTCTCTGAAAACCTTCCTGACGACGACTGGAAACAAAGTACTAATAGGTGGTAGATGCACCCTGATGTTTCCTTGGCGCTCGTTTTCTTAAAATGAAGCGCCGAGGATTTTTTTAGGTCGCCAGTATTTTGCCAGCGTCTGGCCAGTTACTTCAAGCGTTCTATCCTGAAGCCATCGTTCAATAGAGAATGCTTAAACGGTAGATGTACCGCCACTGTTCCCTATTGCTGCTTGAGCGCTAGGGAACTTTTCTGACCATGGGAGCTTTTAAAACGGTGGAGGCAATCACCTCATAGCCATTAGAACTCACCATTAGGGCTAACTATCAGCCGTTTCTGATGAGGCAAGTGTTTCAGGCGCTATTTCAGTTACTACTTCAGCCCCGATCTCAGGGATAGATTCCTCAGCAGCCGATTCAGTCACTTCAGTCGATTCAGTCACTTCAGTCGATTCAGTTACCTCAGCTACTTCAGCCACCTCGTCAATAGCCTCATCGATGGGCGGTTCAGGCGCTTCTACAGGCGCTTCTACAGGGATCTCCACCTTAGCGCTTGGCTTAGGGCCACGCACAAGTGCTGGGTTAGCAGGCGCTTTGGGGGCATCGTCATAGTCGCGACCTTTGCCCTTACCACGCCCTTTACTGCGACCTCTGTCCTGCCCTTTGTCCTGATCACCTTTGCCACCGCGATTGCTATGGCCCGGTTCAGCACCCGATTCGCTGCTCCCTGCTTCCTCAGGTTTGCGATCGCCCTTTTTAATAGGCCGAGGCACGTTGCTTACCGCCTTTTGCTCTGGTTCAGCCTGTTTAGCAGCTTCGCGCTCACTCTTTTTAATAGGACGCTCCACCATGATCTATCCGCCTGTACGTTAATTGCCAATCAATCGTATCACGCGCGATTGAGAGAAACGGCGCTGTCGCCGCAGATGTCTAGTTGGGCGGCCAGCCATCTTCACTCGCACTCAGGGCCGGATCGCTCAGCAAAGGCGTATCACCTTCAGAGGTGGCGTCAATGGTTTTACCCACCTCCCCATTATCTAGCACCACTTCAGGATCAAAGTTCAGCCCTAAGACATCTATGAGCGCATCCTCGTCAGAATTGAGCTGATAAAACGGCACCATTAAATTAGATAGTTTTGGCTCTAGGGCATTGACTACACCCAAAATCAAAAATGAAGAGGGGCGACGGCCGCCTTCTGGCGTGCGTACCGATGTTGTCTTCATCTGAACTTCTAGCCAAGTGCGGTTGGCGCGAAAGTAGTCCAACCACTTATCTCGAATAACCGACGTAAAGTTCTCAAAAAAGGCCATTGTTCAACCAGTAAGGGATTGTGAGCAAATTAGCACCCTTCAGGCGTTATGACTAGCGCCAAAACTAGCGCCAAAAGTGCACCCGCTCGGAAATTTTTACGGC
>JBGTIK010000051.1:0-12792 GCA_041745715.1 Phormidesmis sp. | reverse complement strand
TAAGTGATTCCCAACCGGATTGGATGGTAAGGCTTTGGCCTGCTGCTTAGCAATTGCCGTTGCGGTCGCGATTGCCCCTGCCGCTACTACTATACTCAGAATTGCTTTAGGTAAGCTGCCGTCTGGAAAATCAGCCATCATGATCTGGGCGCGGGCGATCGCTGAATCACCTTGTTCACCGCTCAAGCTAGCGTTTTGCGCAAGGGCAGTACTGCGCAATGGCTGGCATTCAGCCGCAGCGCAAGCGGCGCTAGATAGTGCAGTGTTTTGAACAATTTGAGCTAGTATAGCTTGGCCGCTGCGATCAGGAGCACTTACAGGCGTAGTCCTGATTGCAGCACTGGTTGAAGTATTGGTTGAAGCACTGGTTGAAGCGCTAATTCCTGCTACAACGCGAGAGGACAACTGCCAACTGCCGTCATCGGCCCGTGTAATCAGCAAATTAGGATCTGCGGATGCTTGCTCTGGGCGGGCCACCCTGGAGTAACTAAAGGCTGGTTGCACCGTCAAGACAGGCCGTGGCGTGAGCGGTAGGGTTTGAGCCAGGGTTGTGGCAGGCGCTGACTGATATTCGGCGGGTTGATATTCGGCGTGATATTCGATGGATGAGGCATTCAAGTCAGTAGCGATCTGAGCGGTGGCTATGGGACTATGGGCATAGGCCGCGAAAGGAACCATCAGGCTAGTTGAGGCGATCCGCCGCCGCCCGAGCAAAAGCGGTTAGTGGTAAGAACTCGACATCCTGAGGGGGTTGCATAGGAATTGTCCAACAGTAAAAAAGGTTGCTCAGGCAAAGAGGGTGCAGGGCTATCGACTATCTATCTATATACAGGCTATCTATACACAGGCTTGACCCATCTTTCCGGGGACTCGCTTAGAGTTTGCCCCAGGGTATCACCCATTGCCGAATTATCGACAAAAATTGGGTGTGTAGCCGATTTTAGACCTACAAAATTTGGATCTTAGTAGCGCTACTATTCCCAAAAGAATGAAACAATTAAACCTGTTTCATATTCTTTTATCGACTTTTTTTACCTCTTTTACAAGCTAGTTCTATGGTTTTAGACGCCGTATGCCTAAATTCTTCGATGTTGGCCCAACAGTATAAAAGCGCCCTCCTAGAAAATATCATTCCTTTTTGGGAGCGCCACTCGCTCGATCTTGACTTTGGCGGCTACTTTACCTGCCTGACTCGCAGAGGTGAGGTGTACGACACCGATAAATTTATTTGGCTCCAAAACCGGCAGGTGTGGACATTTTCGATGCTGTGCAATCAGCTAGATGATTTGCCGCGCGAAAAGCGGCAGCGCTGGCTGAAGGTGGCAAAACAGGGCGCTGACTTTTTGGCTCAGCATGGGCGTGACGATCAGGGCAACTGGTATTTTTCTCTGAATCGCGCGGGTCAGCCGCTGGTGCAGCCTTACAGTATTTTTTCAGACTGCTTTGCGGCGATGGCGTTTAGTCAATATGCGCTGGCTTTAGAAGGAGAAGGCGAGCAAGCGCAGGCCAAAGAACAGGCCAAAGAACAGGCCAAAGAAATCGCTTTGCAGGCTTACCGCAATGTGCTGCGCCGTCAGGATAATCCTAAGGGGCAATATGACAAAGCTTATCCGGGGACGCGATCGCTCAAATCTCTAGCCGTACCGATGATTTTGGCCAATCTTTCGCTAGAAATGGACTGGCTATTGGCAGATGATCAGTTAGAGGCGGTGCTTGCGGCAACGGTTCAAGAGGTGATGGGTGATTTTTTAAATCGCAATCGCACCCTGATGTTTGAGCACATTGCCCCCGATGGCACGCCTGTGGACTGTCATGAGGGCCGCTTAATTAACCCCGGCCACGGCATTGAAGCGATGTGGTTCATGATGGCCATTGGCGAACGGCAGAGCAACCTAGATTTAATTGCTCAGGCAGTAGAGGTGGTGCTTAGCACATTGGCCTTTGCCTGGGACGAGCAGTACGGCGGCCTTTATTACTTTTTAGATGCCAAGGGCCATCCGCCTCAGCAGCTAGAGTGGGATCAAAAGCTGTGGTGGGTGCATTTAGAAACGCTGGTCGCTTTGGCCATGGCCTACCGGCTAACGGGCCGGGCCGACTGCTGGGCCTGGTATGAAAAAGTGCATGACTACACTTGGGGGCACTTCAGCGACGCGGAGTACGACGAGTGGTATGGCTATCTCAATCGCCGAGGCGAAGTGCTGCTGCCTTTAAAAGGTGGCAAGTGGAAAGGCTGCTTTCATGTTCCACGGGCAATGTATTTGTGCTGGCAGCAGTTCGAGAAAATTGAGAAAAATGAGAACCGATCGCCAAGTGGGTAAATCAATACGAACAACTGCTCACTGCTGGTTTGACGCTATCTTAAAAGAGTTGTCGGAGCGGGAGCTGAGGTTCGGTGCTAGAAATTTCTCATGCGGTTTCAATTCCCGACAGTGAAATTGAAATGAGTGCCATCCGGGCCCAGGGCGCGGGCGGGCAAAATGTGAATAAAGTAGCGTCAGCGGTGCATTTGCGCTTTGATGTGGCGGCTTCGTCGCTGCCGGATTTTTATAAGCGGCGGCTGTTGACTTTGCGAGATAGTCGCCTGACCAAAGACGGGGTGATTGTGATTAAATCGCAGCAGCATCGTTCGCAAGAGCGCAATCGCGATGAGGCGCTCAGCAGGCTGCAAGCAATGGTGAAAGCGGTTGCGGTTGTGCCTAAAAAACGACGGGTGACTAAGCCCACGAAAGGATCGCAGCGGCGACGGATAGAGTCTAAGGTGAAGCGATCGCAGCTAAAATCTCTGCGCAAAAACGTAGATATGGAATAACCCATCGCTGAACCGAGCCCGCGATAGTACTCAATAACACCCGATAATAATGGTGGTCACCGCTTAAAAATACTTAACTGTGTTCGCCTATTACTTAAAGAATGGAAACAGTTTTGCCACTATGTCGCTGTCATCTCATAGTCTGGAATGACTAGTGATAGAGCGTTACAGCCGATGTCAACTCAACGGAGAGATTCTAAGCAGGGAAACTGCGAACAGGGAAACTGCGAACCATCTTGTGGGCATGAATCTCTTTGGGATGGAATTGTTGACAGCCAACCGCTGACGGCTTCTCGTCAGACCCGGCTGGCAAAAGTAATGGCTAGGATGGCCGAGCATCCGGCGGCTAGCTGCATTTTGGCGGTGCACGGGCGCAAGGTGGTCGGAATTGCCACGCGTCAGGATTTGATGGCTGTGATGGTGCGATCGCCCGATAAGTGGCCTCAGATGACCCTGGCCGATGCCATGACAAGTCCTGTGATTACTCTCGCAAAGCCTGCAATAACGGCGTTAGCACTCCTGTTAAAGCAGTTCGCGCATCACCACATTAGTCACCTGCCCGTGGTCGATACACAGGATCGGTTGCTGGGCCTGATCGACCAAACCCGCCTGTTGCAAGCGACGCAAATGAGCAGCCGCCAAGAAAATCCGCCGCTTCAGCGCGCCCAGCTCTTTTCAGAAATCACCCTAAAAATTCGTCAGTCACTTCAACTCAAAGACATTTTGCAAACTACCGTTAACGAGATTCAGCGATTGCTCGCAGCGGATCGGGTGCTGATTTATCAGGTGTTACCGGATGGCACCGGGCAAACCATTAGCGAGGCAGTAGTGCCGCCCTATCCGTCGATTATCGGGATGCCGTTTCCCGAAGAGGTGTTTCCCGAAGAATATCAGGGGCTGTATGCCCAAGGGCGGGTGCGAGCGATCGCCGATGTTCACGATCCGGCTTCGGGGATTTCAGCCTGCTTAATCGAATTTATTGAGCAGTGGGATATTCGGGCAAAAATGATTGTACCGATTGTGCATCCGCTCAAGCCCTCGCTAGGCAGTGATCCGGGCAAGCATTTGTGGGGGCTGTTGATTGTTCATCAGTGCCGCAGCCCTCGGCAATGGTCTGACTTTGAATTGGACTTAATGCAGCAGCTAGCGGGGCAAATTAGTTTAGCGCTCTCCCAAGGCCAGCTATTAGAGTATTTGGAAGATCGCGTCAAGCTCAGAACCAGTGAGCTTACCCAGGCGAATTTGGCGCTCAAGCAGGAGATTCGAGAGCGACAGCAGGTGGAGCTAGCGCTGCGCCAAAGTGAAGCGCAGCTGCGGCTGATTACCAACAACTTGCCCGTGCTAATTGCCTATGTGGATTGCGCTGGGCGCTATCGGTTTAATAATGAAGTGTACCAGCACTGGCTGGGCAAACCGCCCGCTCAAATTAATGGAAAATCTATAAAAAGCGTGATGGGCAAAGCCTACTATGAAAAAATCCGCCCCTATGTGGAAACAGCCTTAGCAGGTGAGCAGGTGACCTATGAAAGTGAGCTGGCCTTTAAAGGTGAGCAGGTACGCTCGGTGAGTGTGACCTATATTCCGCACTTAAATATTCCGCACTTAAAAGGCGACGATGACGGTACAGGGTTGCCTTTGATTAAGGGCTTTTTTGCCCTGACGACTGATATTAGCGATCGCAAAGCCATTGAACGCATGAAAGACGAGTTTATTGCGGTGGTCAGCCATGAGTTACGAACCCCTCTTACGTCAATTCATACCTCACTAAAACTCATGGCCACGGGCCGTTTGGGCCAGCTTAGTGAAGACGGCCAGCAAATGCTAGAAGTCGCCGATGAAAATACAGATCGCCTAGTGCGTCTGGTGAACAATGTGCTGGACTTGCAGCGAATAGAATCGGGCGAAGTCACCATAGATGCCCATGAGTGCGACGTTGGGAGCTTGATTGCTGAGGCGGCTGAAGCGATGCAATCCACCGCACAGCAGCACGATATTGAAATTCAAACGCAATCGGTTTCTCTGGTAATCTGGGCCGACCCTGACTACATTGTTCAAACCCTGACCAATCTGTTAGGGAACGCCATTAAGTTTTCATCGCCGGGGAGTACTATTCACCTGAGCGTTCGCCCCCACATCGATCTTGCAATGGCTCTATTTTCTGTTCAAGACTACGGGCAGGGAATTCCAACCAACAAGCTCAACAGTATTTTTGAGCGGTTTCAGCAGGTGGATTCGTCGGATTCTCGTAAAAAGGGGGGCACAGGATTGGGGCTGACGATTTGCCACAAAATTGTAGAGCAGCACAGCGGTAAAATTTGGGCAGAAAGTCAGCTAGGGGTAGGAAGCTGTTTTTACTTTACAATTCCGCTCTCGCCTAATTAGTTAGGCGCTTGTCTAATCGCCACCGCTAGCGATCTTTACTTTGTTTCCCTTATGTTGGCATCACGACTATGCAGAAACCAAAATGTATTTTAATTGTAGATGATGAAGAGTCTATTCAAAAAGTGGTTGGGCTAAGCCTGAAGCTAGAAGCGAGCTGGGAAAGCATCACGGCATCTTCTGGCAAAGAAGGCATTGCCCAAGCGGAAAAGCATCATCCCGACGCTATTTTATTAGATGTGATGATGCCCGAACTAGACGGCATTTCTACCTTTGAAGCACTAGATAAAAATCCTAAGACCCGCTCGATTCCGGTGATTTTGCTCACGGCTAAGACCCGCGCCGCTGAAAAGCGATTGTTTCAAACGATGGGGGTGGCCGGGGTCATTACTAAGCCGTTTACCCCGCTAACCCTGGCGAGCCAAATTGCCAAATTGTTAAATTGGACACTGTAAATAAAACTTGTAAATCACACGGTAAATCAAACAACCTGTAGATCAAACAACCTGTAGATGAATGCGCGTTTTATTAATTGATGATGACAGTGCCCTAACGACCTTGCTGAGCCAACAACTGGCGACGCAGAACTACGTTGTCGATTGTGTGACCGACGGTGAAACCGGCTGGGCCTACGCCTCTACGTTTGATTATGACCTGATTGTGTTGGACTGGATGCTGCCCCAGCTTGATGGTGTGCGGCTGTGCCAGCGGTTGCGCCAGCAGGGGTATGGGGTGCCCATTTTACTGCTGACCTCTAAAGACGCGCAGCCAGACAAAATCGCGGGCCTAAAGGCGGGCGCAGATGACTATGTGGTGAAGCCTTTTGATATTGCCGAACTGTTGCTGCGGATTCGGGGGCTGCTTAGGCGATCGCTCGATGAGTCTACGCCGCTTTTGAGCTGGGGCAAGCTGTGTTTGGATTCGGTGAGCTGCCAGGTGACCTATCAGGGCAAGCCGGTGTCGCTGACGGTAAAGGAATATTCGCTACTGGAGCTGTTTTTACGGCACACTCAACAGGTGTTTAGCGCGACGACGCTGCTAGATAGAATTTGGTCTTCGGAAGAGTTTCCTAGTGAGGCGACCGTGCGATCGCACATTCGCGGCCTGCGGCAAAAGCTTAAAGGGGTGGGGGCAGCGGCTGATTTGGTAGAAACCGTACATGGGTTAGGGTACCGCTTAAAAGCGCCTGGGGTGCCAGGCGATCGCCCGGTCACGCCCCCTTTCTCTGACCAAGGCGAAAGGCAGGCACAGTACTTAGAAGGTCTGATTCAAGCCTGGCGGGCTCACAAAGGAGAAAGCCTAGAGCGCTGGCATCAGCTACTTCAAATTTCCCAAACGATCAAAACACCCGGACTGAACGAGCAGCAGCAAAGTCAGGCGCAACAAATCGCCCATAGCCTAGCCGGGACGCTTGGCACCTTTGGCCTGATGGAGGGCTACCGTTTGGCCCTCCAAATAGAGCAGCTATTGCTTCAGTTTGGCACGGCCCTTTCCCCGGGGCAGGCGGCGCAGTTTCATACGCTGGTAACCACGCTGGGGCACGCTCTCGATGAGTCTCCTAAGCTGGTGTGCCCTCCTGAAGACGTGCCGCGATCGCCCAAAATCCTAATGGTGGATGTCAACGACACACCCGCCATTCAACAGCTGATGGCGTTGTCAGTGGCCCAGGGCTTCAACACGGTGCTGACGGCTTCTATCGAGTCGGCCATCGAAACGCTCACGCTGGCTTCACCCTTCGAGGTTTCCCATTTAAGCAGGTCGGCTGAAGCGTCGTTGCCCGATTTGGTCCTAGTTAACTTAGTCGTAGGCGAAACCAGTTCAGTGCTAGACGAACCCATTTTAAAAAGGCTGTTGCAGTTGATTGAACAACTGCGACAGCAATGGCCCCAACTGCCCGTTATGGTGATTACGCCACAAGCTGATTTTGGCAACCGCTTAGATTTAATTCGTCGAGGGGGCGCGATGGTATTGGAGTCTCCGATTGTCCCGCCAGATGTTTTAGCGCTGATGACGCACTCTATTCCCGTCAGCTACCGCCTCAGCAAAATCATGATTGTTGATGACGATGCTCACTATTTAAAGCAAGTGATTCAGCTCTTACATCCCTGGGATTTTCAAATTACGCCGCTTGCCAACCCTCAACGCTTTTGGTCATTGTTTAATCAAGTAGCTCCTGATCTGATCATTCTTGATATTGAAATGCCTCATATCAACGGCTTCGAGCTTTGCCAAGTGCTGCGTAGCCATGCCCAGTGGCAACATTTACCCATCGTTTTTTTGAGTGTTCATGCAGATCCTGCTAAGCAGGCACAAGCTTTTGCTCTTGGGGCCGACGACTACATTACTAAGCCTATCCAAGGGAAAGATCTGGCCTCTCGCTTGCTCAATCGCTTAAAGCGCTATCAGGCGGGGGCACGCCTGCACGATGACTGCACGACCTATAAGCCACAGTAAGCATTGAACATCCTTACCGAGGCTTAGCTGCAATTCATGATTCAATCTGCTCGTCAAACGCTCTCGAAACAACAGCATCCTGCCATTAATCTGCTAGCTGAGAATATCAAAAGCCTGTGGCAAAGCCAGCTCAGAGTTTTCCCCTACGACATCCCGACAGACTTAGGCTACGTAGAAGGTAGTCTTGAAGGTGAACGGCTCACCATCGAGAACACCTGCTACCAAACGCTACAGTTTCGCAAGCTGCATTTAGAACTCGCACGAGTCGGTAACACGCTAGATATTTTGCACTGCGTGATGTTTCCCCATCCTTGTTTTGATTTGCCAATTTTTGGAGTAGATATCGTGGCGGCGCACGGGAGCATTTGCGCCGCAATTGTAGATTTGTCACCGGTTGCAGATGATCGTCAGCTACCGGCTGAGTATACTGAGGCGTTAGCCCAACTGCCCGTTATGCAGTTTGCCCATCGCCGGGAACTGCCCGCTTGGGGCGATATTTTTTCGGACTTTTGTTTATTTATTCGCCCGGGCAATCTGGAAGAGGAAAGGGCTTTTATTAATCAGGTGATGCATTATTTGTCCATTCACTGTCAGTTGGCTTGTGAAACGATTGCAGTGGGCTCTAGAGAAGCCCGTACCGCAGTGGTAGCAGGTCAACGTCGTTACTGCTCACAGCAACAAAAAAACGATAAAACCCGACGCATTTTGGAGCGGGCTTTTGGAGCAGATTGGGCACAGCGATACCTAGAAACGATGCTATTTGATGTTTCGGCTGATGATGAGGTGGTGTCTGACTCTTCTCATCTTGAGGTTCCGCATCCTGATGTGAATAGCGACAAGGCCGCCCACAGGATTAATAAAACAAAAGTTGTAGCCAATATTCCATAGGGTATAGAAGGTTATAGGCCATAGGTCATAGCACAGTAAGCCGCTTTGTAATCGCAATAGTGTGTAATGAAATATGAATTTTTCTGAATTGAATAACAGGCTTTTAAGATGTAGTGAAAGCCTTTGTAGTCAAGCATTTAAGCGATTGTAAACTATTGGACACATGTTTGTGCACAGGATCTGCACAAGCGAATTGATTAAATGAAATCACTGGTTCGTAGCCCCTGAGCCTTTTGATAGCGGCCACAGATTTTGATTTAAACCTCTCGCAACAGGCGCTATTGTTCGAGCCAGAATAGAGATAGTTTTATCTATCTCTAAAGTTCACTTTAGGAGATTGGTTTCCCATGTTTGATGCTTTTACCAAGGTTATTTCCCAAGCGGATGCTCGGGGCGAATATATTAGCGACGATAAAATTAATGCACTCAACGCGCTCGTTGCAGACGGCAGCAAGCGCCTTGATGTGGTTAACCGGATTACCAGCAGTTCTTCTGCGATTGTAGCGAATGCGGCTCGTTCGTTGTTTGCTGACCAGCCTCAGCTGATTGCCCCCGGCGGAAATGCTTACACGAGCCGCCGGATGGCCGCTTGCTTGCGCGATATGGAAATTATTTTGCGCTATGTCACCTACGCTATTTTTTCGGGTGATGGCAGCGTCCTAGAGGATCGTTGCTTAAATGGACTGCGTGAAACGTACACCGCGCTTGGTGTTCCGGGTGGTTCTGTTGCTAACGGGGTTAGCAAAATGAAAGAGGCTGCGATCGCCATTGCGAACGATCGCGCTGATGTTACAGCAGGTGACTGTAGCTCTTTGATTTCCGAGCTAGGCGGCTACTTCGACCGGGCAGCGGCGGCGGTTAGCTAATCTATTAGGCCAGTTCATCTTTTTTCTGTTTCCCTTTTCCCTGTTTATACTCTAGAGAGATCTTCCAAAATGAAAACTCCCATGACTGAAGCGGTTGCAGCCGCTGATTCTCAAGGCCGCTTCCTCAGCAGCTCGGAAATGCAGGTGGCCTTTGGTCGTTTTCGCCAGGCTCAAGCGGGTTTATCTGCCGCTCAAACACTGGCTAAGAACGCTGATAAATTGGTCGATGGCGCAGCCCAAGCGGTTTACCAAAAGTTTCCCTACACCACCCAAATGGAGGGCAACAACTACGCCTCTACTTCCACTGGCAAAGCTAAGTGCGCCCGCGATATTGGCTACTATCTGCGCATGGTCACCTACTGCCTCATTGCTGGCGGAACCGGCCCGATGGATGAGTACCTAATTTCAGGTATTCGCGATATTAACAGCACGTTTGATTTGTCTCCTAGCTGGTATGTAGAAGCCCTCAAGCATATCAAAGCTAACCACGGTTTGAGCGGTGATTCTGCGGTCGAAGCGAATACCTACCTTGACTACGCGATTAACACTCTAAGCTAAGTAGCTCAGTAGCGTTGTTATTCCCGATGTCTGCTGGTGCTTTAGCTGCGTTCTGTGGCGATCCTTTTGAGATCACGCTCTATGGCTGCTTTCTTCAGCTAACTGTCTGGTGGGCATCGGGTTTGTGTACATGTTTTTTGACTCTCCTTTTATTTAACTAAACTATATGCCCCGGCTTTGAGGATTCTAGCTATGACCAGTGAGGCTTCAGCAAGACTTTTAGGGTTTGAAACGGTTCAATCACCCCCGCTCGAACTGCGTAACAACGCTTCTGATGCAGATATTCAGAGTGTTATTGGGGCGGCGTATCGCCAGGTGTTTGGCAATGACCATGTGATGAGCGAAGAGCGTCTGGTCAGTGTTGAATCTTTGCTAAGTCAAGGCTATATCAGAGTTTGTGACTTTGTACGGGCGCTGGCACTTTCAGAGCTCTACAAAGAAAAGTTCTTTTACAGCACGCCCCACGTGCGTTTTATTGAACTTAATTTTAAGCATTTGCTAGGTCGTGCGCCCTACGATGAGGCGGAAATTTCTGAGCATGTGAATCGCTACACTGACGAGGGCTATGAGGCCGATATCAATAGCTACATCGATTCGCCAGAGTACCAAGAGAACTTTGGGCTGAATAGGGTGCCCTTTTATCGGGGGTTTGCGACCCAAAGAAGCCAAAAAACGGTGGGCTTTAATCGGATGTTTCAGCTGTATCGGGGGGCTGCGAGCAGTGATCGCGCCCGAGTAAATCATAAAAAAGGCCGCCTGACTGAAGAACTCGCGACCAATACCGTTCGCCCGGTGAGAGCTTCGACTTTAGGCAAAGAGCTTCAGGGGGTTACGGGGGGCGATCGCGAGCAGCTATACCGTGTACGGGTCTCACAGTCGGCGAGTGGGCAGTCGGCGAGTGGGCGCACGCCGCAGGTTCGCCTCGGCGTTCAGGAATATGTGGTGTCCTATGAACAGCTCACACCTACGTTGCAGCGCCTCAATAAAAGAGGGAGTCGCATTGTTAGTGTGACCTCTGCTTAAAAGCGCAAATTTTAGAAGAAGCGCAACTTTAAACGTATCCGCGATCCTGTTATATCCCTTACAGCGCTATTAGGAGAGAAAATTTGTGGCCATTACAACTGCCTCGGCCCGCTTAGGCACCACCCCGTTTACCGACCAAACGTCGGTTGAACTTCGCCCAGATGACTCTATTGAGTCAGTGCAAGCAGTGGTTACTGCCGCTTACCGACAGGTTTTGGGCAATGATTACCTGATGCTCTCAGAGCGGTTGGTCGTATTAGAATCTTTAGTTACCAGCGGCTCGCTGAGCGTTAGAGACTTTGTTCGGGCCATGGCCAAGTCGGAACTGTATAAAACCAAGTTCCTTTATCCCAATTTTCAAACGCGCGTCATTGAGCTGAACTTTAAGCATTTGTTGGGTCGCGCGCCCTATGACGAATCAGAAGTTGTTGAGCACCTTGATCGCTATCAAAATGAGGGCTTTGATGCGGACATTGACTCTTACATTGATTCCGCAGAATATGAGCGCTACTTTGGCGATAGCACCGTGCCCTACTGCCGAGGCTTTAGCACCCAAACCGGGCAAAAAATGGCGGGCTTTCCGCGCATGTTTCGCCTGTATCGAGGCTATGCCAATAGCGATCGCGCTCAAGTCGCAGGCAGTGCCTCTCGCTTAGCCAAAGAGCTGGCTCAAAATGCGGTCTCTGCTGTAGTGCCCCCCTCCGGCGCAGACAACAACAATGGCTGGGCTTATCAGGCTGCTAAAGGCGCAGGCGTTTCTACTCGCGTGTTTGGTCGGCCCGGATCGACGAGCGATCGCGGTAGCCTGTACCGGATTGAAATCGCTGGTAGACGGCGGCCTGGTTACCCTAGCATCCGCCGCAGCAACCGGGTGTTAGTCGTTCCCTACGAAAAGCTCTCTCAAACGTTGCAGCAAATCAACCAATCTGGAGGGCGCGTGGCTAGCATTACGCCTGCGTAGCTGGTCAACCGTTCCCAGTGGAAAAAACTCTATTCACCTTTTCAACTCACCTTATTTTACTCACCTTGAGGTGTCAATCATGTTAGGACAATCTTCCACGGGTGGAATCTCTGACTTGAATAGTCGAATCTTCGTCTATGAGGTCGCTGGCTTAAGTCAAAACGACGTAACGACGCTTTCCCAAGTCCCGATTCGCAATAGTCACAATCAATTTTTTCAAGTGCCTTTGAGCCGCATGAATCATGAAATGCAGCGCATTCTGGCACTAGGTGGAAAGATTGTAAATGTTCAGCCGCTGAACTCACAGCAGGCGGCGATCGCTTCTGAAGCATCGTCAAAAGCAGAGGCTTCAGAAGAATAACGCTCAAAAGCCTGACCAGTCGAGTCAACCGCTTGATCAGGCATTCTTACTTATCCAACTTTAGCCAACCGATCGGTCAACTGTTGTTTCGTCAGAGCGGTTAGGAAACAACAGTTGACCGATCACCCCAAAAATATTAGGAGATTGATTCGATGTTAGATGCCTTTACTAAGGTTGTTGCCCAATCCGACAGACAAGGTCAGCTAGTCAGCAATAGTCAAATTGACGCCTTGCTCACAATGGTTCAAGAGGGTGCCAAGCGCACTGACATAGTCAACCGCATTAGCAGTAGTTCTTCTGCGATTGTTACCAATGCTGCGCGGGCCTTGTTCGAAGAGCAGCCTCAGTTAGTTGCTCCTGGTGGTAACGCCTATACCAACCGTCGGGTATCTGCCTGCTTGCGTGATATGGACATTATCTTGCGCTATGTCACCTATGCTGTGTTTCTAGGGGATGCCAGCGTGCTAGATGATCGCTGTTTGAACGGTCTGCG
>JBGTIK010000050.1:0-27738 GCA_041745715.1 Phormidesmis sp. | reverse complement strand
AAACTCTTTGAAGTGAGAGCCTCTATAGATAGCGCTCCGGGCTTAACTGGCCGGTTGTTCATAATTTTGTATGCCAATGTCGCCTTTATCTTTACAGAGCCAGTGGGTCAGTTTGCAGCCACAGCCTAGCGCGATCGCGGTTGATCCTCGCGGCTTCAAATCGGCGATACAGTCGCTGAGCCAATTTTTAATCGCGCATCAAGTTTCGGCAACACTATGGCTGAAACTCCCTAAAGAAGACGTTTGGTGGACTGATATTTGGCAATATGGGCAGCAGGCACCGGGCTGCACGATCTATACATTAGGAGATCAAATTGGCAGCCCGCCGGATCATTTGGCGGCGAGTTTGCGATCTATTCCCCTAGAGCAAAGCCCCGACTTCAAGCGAGAGTATCTGTGTTTAGCGGTTGCAAGCAATTTTGTGGGCGCTTTGTTCGCAGTGAGGACACCTGGTCTTATGGCCTCTGAGGGAACACCTGATAAGCGTACGCTTAAGCTCTATTGCTCTACCTCTGGCCTCACAGTAGCAGCACTTAGCAACGGAATTAAGCAGCTAATTGAAAGCAGCTTATCGGATAAAACAAGCTGCCTTTTGCCGGAAAGAAAAGGTGGAATAGTCCCGGCGGCGACTGATGGGCCGGAGTCCAATGGCGTAGGTTCAATTTCAAATAATTTGGCGAAAGCCGCTAGTTTTGAGCAGTCGATAGCTGCTCAAGCTGCACTCAATCAGTGGGATCGCTATTTTCCGGATGAGCTTTTGAGCGGTGAAAGCCTGCCGCTGACGGAGGCTTTTTTGGGGTGGCAGTTGCAGGCTCAAGTAGAGTTGAGATCGCAGCTAGCAATTGCCAAAGGCACTGTAGTACCAGCCGCTGATGCAGCCCTACAATCACTGCCGCCTGACTTTTTAGCGCAGGCCAGACAAGAGCTACAGTCCCCCTTGACGACGATTAAAACGGCCCTAACGCTCTTGGGTTCGTCTACGCTTAAGCTCACTCAGCGACAACGCTATCTAGAGATGATTGCGATGCAGTGCGATCGCCAAACCTCTTTAATCAATAGCATCATTGAGCTGCTACAAATTCAAACAACCCCGAGCACGCCGCCCAAAGCCTTGCAGCTTGCAGACATTATTCCAGGGATTGTCAGCACCTATCAACCCATTGCCGAAGAGCGGGGCATTAGGCTGGCCTACACAGTGCCACCGACATTAACAGCCATCCTCGGCGCAGAAGCAGAACTCAAGCAAATCGTCATTTATTTGATCAACAACGGGATGCAGATCACCCCTAAAGGGGGTCGAGTCTGGGTAGCCGCAGCACCGCATAATGCCAATTTTGTCGCGCTCACGATCGAAGATTCTGGCGAAGGCATTACCAAAGCGGATATTGATCACATGTTTTCAGCGTTTTACCGTCCACCAACGTATAGCAGCGCGGCAGGCAATGGACTAGGGCTCACGTTGGTACAGCAGCTAGTCCATCGCATGAATGGGCGCATTTTGGTAGAGAGTACACCGGGCAAAGGCACTATTTTCAAAATTTTGCTACCGGTTCATCATCTCGTCAGCCCATCTGATAGCAAATCTAGCTGCTCTCAAAACTACCTCCATCCGTCCGTGCAAGCTCATGCTTCTCAGCCATTAGCGAGCGTGTAAACCGCTTCACTCCTCGTCTCCAGCCAACAGCTCGATCAGCAGATCAGCATTCTGCTGTTTAGATTGCAAAAACTGATCGCACTGCTGAAGTGCACTCACCGCTTCAGCAAACTGCTCAAAAACCGTCTCCAACGGAAGTTCACCCGTTTCTAACTGAGCGGTAATGGCTTCAATACGTCCGAGGGTAGCTTCGTAACTCCAGTCGTCTGGAAGCGGGGGCTTTTTTTTGGCGCGAGGCATGGGAGATTTAGTCCGGATGATTCAATACAGCACTATTATCGGTGACCGTTGCTTTTAGCTGACCCTGGGTTAGCTGAATTTCTAATTCAGTGCCTAAGGCGATTTCAGCGGCAGCAGTCGCTATTTGGCCGTTGGCCTTGACAAGGGCATAGCCGCGTCTAAGCACAGCTTCAGGATCTAGAGCAGCTAGTTTTTCCTGAAATAATTGGTGCTGATGCTGGGCTAGCTGTAGCCGTCTCGTCACGTTAGCAATGAGCTGCTGCCGCTGCCAGCGAAGATCGCGCTGGTGCTGGGCAACTTTTTTATCTAATTGGAGGCGTTGGAGACGGGTTTGAAGCTCTAAAACTTGGCTGTACGCTTGGCTAAGACGGCGCGTTACGAGCTGGTCAAGGCGCTGCAAATGCTGTACTTGCTCACTGAGCAGGTCGCTTAGGCTCCGCACGACCTGCTCAGCGGCAGCAGTTGGAGTATGCGCGCAGACATCGGCCACTAAGTCGGCCAAAGATTCGTCGCGCTCATGGCCAATGCCGGTAATGACTGGAATTGGGGACTGGGCTATGGCTATCACCACCCGCTCGTCGTCAAAACAAGCTAAATCTTCGCTGGCACCGCCCCCTCTCGCTATCAGCAGCGCCTCGGCTCGGCCATCACGGGTAACGCGGGCGATCGCACTAGCAATGGAAGCCGGGGCCAGTGCGCCCTGTACCGTCGCTGGTGATAGCAAAATTTTAAGAGTAGGATTACGCTGGCTGAGCGTGCGCTGAATATCGCCCCAAGCGGCGGCTTCTGGAGAAGTGACTACCGCGATGGTTTGTGGGTAGGCCGGGAGAGGGCGCTTGCGAACTTGATCGAATAGACCTTCGGCAGCTAGGCGCGATCGCAGCTGCTGATACCTGAGCGCCTGTAATCCTTCACCAACAGGCAATACCTGCCATACCGTGAGCTGGTAGGAGCCGCGCTTAGGATACAGCCGCACTTGACCCAATACAGTGATCTGCTCGCCGACTGCTGGCATCGCGCTGAGCCGCGAAAGCTGAGATTGCCAAACCACGCAGTTAATCGCGGCTGAACCATCGGGCTCTTGCAGTGTGAAAAAGCAGCCCTGACGGTGGCTGCGCGCACTTGACACTTCACCAACCACCCAAATCTTTTGCAGCTGTGGATTATCTTCTATGAGCAGTTTCAGATAATCAGTTAAGCCTGCCACTCCGATGGCTAGCTCATGAGTTTGTTCGATGGGGTAATCGGCAATAGGATCTAACATTTGAGCAAATTTTTTGAGAAAATTCTTAGAGCAATAGAGCCAGCAGCTTCTATCTATCAAAAATATTTGTTGAAAATGTGGCGTTGCCCCCTAGACAATCGACTAAAAATCAATTAAAAAATAGTACACATGTATTTTAATGTTGGGAAAACGTTTTGGCAAACCCGGCGGCGTTGACATTGAGCGATCTGGCAAATGATGTAGGTCTGATCGCTGATAGTAATAAGTCTGATATTAAGTCTAATAGAGCTGGTAAACAGCTTACCGCGCGGCAACAGGCGCTAGCACAAGTGCTCAGTAACATTGAGCGTAACTTGGGTAAAGGTGCCATTATGCGCTTAGGCGACGCCCAACAAATTCAAGTAGAAACCATTCCGACTGGCGCACTTCCGCTCGATATGGCGCTGGGTGGTGGCCTGCCCAAAGGCAGAGTGATTGAAATTTATGGCCCTGAAGGCGCTGGCAAAACGACTTTGGCACTTCATGCGATCGCGAATATTCAGTCGCAAGGCGGCACCGCTGCCTTCATTGATGCAGAGCACGCTTTAGATCCCTCCTATGCTGCTGCCATCGGCATCAATATTAGCCAGCTACTCATTGCCCAACCCGACAATGGCGAAACCGCCTTAGAAATCACCGATCAGCTCGTGCGCTCCTCAGCCGTCGAGATCATCGTCATAGATTCCGTCGCAGCCCTCGTACCCCGCGCCGAAATAGAAGGCGAAGTTGGCGATGCCCACATGGGATTGCAGGCCCGGTTAATGAGCCAAGCCCTGCGAAAAATCACCGCTAGCTTAGGAAAATCCGGCTGCACCTTGATCTTTCTCAACCAGCTTAGACAAAAAAATGGCGTCGTCTACGGTAGCCCAGAAACCACGCCAGGCGGCAATGCGCTAAAGTTTTATGCCTCCGCCAGACTTGAGATTCGCCCGCTTCAAAGCCTAAAAAAAGGCAATAACACCTTTGGCAACCGGGTAAAAGTCAAAGTCACCAAAAACAAAATCGCGCCGCCGTTTTGCACTGCCGAATTTGATATTCTCTTCGGCCAAGGAATTTCTAGCGGCGGTTGCCTGATTGATTTGGCAGAGCAAACGGGTGTAGTCGAGCGCAAAGGGGCTTGGTACAGCTACTTAGGCGAGAACTTTGCTCAAGGCAGAGACAATGCCATTAGCTATCTGTATGACCATCCAGAATTTGCCTTACAGATAGAGCCTGCCGTCCGGTTAGCCCTGAATAAATAAGCCTAGACGGCTTCCCATCTAGGCTTATTTCAAAGCTTAATCATGTGAGTAGCATCAATGCCGTAGCAATGGGCTACCAAATCACGTTATTTAGTCTAAAAGCTGTGTTAATCAGGTTTAATTGAGATCTTAA
Source organism: Phormidesmis sp. (assembly GCA_041745715.1). Lineage (GTDB taxonomy): Bacteria > Cyanobacteriota > Cyanobacteriia > Phormidesmidales > Phormidesmidaceae > Phormidesmis. The sequence goes on along the minus strand of JBGTIK010000050.1, from coordinate 23,206 downwards.
TAAAAGTAAAGATTGTTTAATTACTTAAGAAAGCAGCTAAAAAACTGAGCCGTAATCTGCGTTAGCAGTCTTGCGCTCAGCAGTACCTGGTTAGGCAACTACCTCACATTCAGCCGGACTGACTTGATATTTAATCAAATTAGCGAGCTCTTGAAGCTGATTAATGGCTTCAGCGCCTTCTAGCTTCATCAACTCACGGTCATCGCGCATTTCAGTCCAAGTGATTCCGTAATCAGAGACCAAAAAGCGAATGAGATGATCGCCGCCTAAGCTCACCATAAATGAAGCGCTGTTTAGCTCTTCTCCGCAGGTATAGCAAGAAGCTAGATACCCTCTTTTTTCTAAAACGACCGCTAGCGCCTTTAGATCTAAAACCAGATCCTGGACAAACTGTCGGTGCTGATTTGCAAGTCTCACAAACATTGTCTTTCCTCATACACCATTACTTGATTTTACATACTTTACTTAATTTCTTCTTAACAAGTCTTCTGAGTACACCCTCGCTAAGAACACAGCCCCTTTCAAGACTGCCCTTTCACCACGGTAGCCAAGGTCTAAGACAAATGTAATCTTTTATAACAATTTAAACCAATGGATAACGGAAGATACCCGCCCTATTTCTAAAAACTGACGCTCACGAGCGTATCAGCTCTAAACTTCTTCACCTGTAACAAACCTATCTGTTATGGGCTTCAACCTAACGGCTAAGCCATGAGAAGAGTCAAGACATGACTGCACTGAGCCTGTGCAACTGGTGAAAGCTTCTGAGATCCGCTGAGTGCAGCAAATGAAGATTTTCCCGTTGACAAATTAAGGGCAGATACGCAAGGTGCCTATCTGTTCTAGCTTATCTGGAGCCTAACAATGGTGTCAGATATAGCAAGGATCAAAAATATGACAAAAGTTGACATAACTGATCCGTAAGTACGCCTAGATCTCGCCTAAATTTTGTCTAGCTCTCGTCTGCCTAGCTCTCGATATGAGAAGAGAGTCGGCAGTCGTAATTACGGACAGCCAGCTAAGAACAGCCGCTAGAAATTGTCAGCCGTGGATAGTTAATAGAATAATCAGCTGTGAACAAAGGCTAATTCGTGAGCGTCCACCAGCCAAATCCAGGGCCAATAAAGCGGATAGTTAGCCAAGCTCCAATCATTAAGATGATGCCAGCCCAAGCACCTTTGGTGCTCCAACTAACAAATTTGGCAGCCGTATCTTTGCTAATGGGAATGCCAGGAAGAACGGGCTCTGGTTTGCCGTAGCTGTCGCCCATTGCTTCTTGACGGCGTTTGGATTCTCCCATGGTGTTGACTTGGATGAGGGGGCTAAGAGGGTATAAAATGCTGTGGCCCTATCATAGCGGGCCATCTTCGAGAACGGACGGATACTTTGACTGAGTTTATGAATTGTTAAATTTGTCCCTAAATGAAATCATTTAACGAACCACTCTTCGTTGAGGCGGCTACTGCGTAAGGCCGGTTCTAAGGCAGCCAAAACTTGGTGGCCATAGCTACGATAATTGACTCGGTTGTCGAGTAAAGCAACGATGCCACTACTAGGTTCTCTGTTGCTGTGACCATTTAGATGGCCCTCTAAATGGCGACGTGATCGCACAGGAGCCACGGCTTGTTGCAGTTCGCTGATAGCCGACGGTAGCAGGTACGCTTTGAACCAATCTTGGCGGCGGCGTTTGTAGTTAGCCACCCGACCCGCGACGAGAGGGTTTTCTAGCGAGGGGATCGGTAAGGTCGTGATAATTAATAGCCCCGGAGCGGTGGCGTGAGCGGCTAGGCTCGCTGAGTAATGAGTGCGGTGCGATCGCCAATACTCCCAGCCAGTAATCAAAATGCCCTGCGCTTCAACCGGGGACTCTACCCTAACTCTAGAGCCAAATTCAGCCGCCAAAATAGCTGCAAACTGATCTTTCAGCGGCACATCGCCAATGATAATCACGGTTGGTGAAGCCGTCGGCCCCTGAGCGCTCAGCAGGGCTCGAATTTCTTCGAGGGCAGCGGCTTTGAATTGACTGGTGTTGGGCATGGGGAGATGATCGGGCACATAGAGCTGAAGCGAATCGTGGTGGCGATCAGGGCCAAAGCTCAGACAGGTCATTTCTGCTAGGCCCAAACGATCCCGATACTGTTCAGCTTTGGGCTGCGTGTCAAGGGCTGTGCCGATTAAGACCACTGGTTGCTGCGCCCAAACTGAGGCGAGCTGATGGCAAATTTCGGTGGGCCCGCAGTGCAACGTCACACTGCCTGAAGTGCGATCCAAGCTGATCCAAGCCAGTCGTTCGGGCTGTGAAAATTGTTGCCAAAACTGCGCCCACCGCAGCGGCATCTGATCGCTCTCTCCCTGAGCCTTTAAAGCTTGAAGCAGATCGTCTAGCAGCGTTTTTTCGGTGGCTTCAATGAGATGCGCGCCATAGGGATTGGCCGGATGCTGAAAAACAACATGAGTGAGCCGTACCCGAAAATCTCGAAGGCGATCGCGCAAATTTGGATAAGCCAGCATCAGCAGATCCCAGTCTTGGGCACAGAGAGAATGACTGAGCTGTGATCGCGCCCAGCGTTCAAGATCACTGACGCCGTCTATCAGCGTGGTAATGCCAGCCGGAAAGCGCCCAGCGTGAGGGGATAAATTAGGGGTGAGGCGATCGCGCAACCAGCCTTCAGCCGACGTCACCAGCAATCCTCTAAAGCTGTCCGCCGAGTCCTCGCCAGGGCCTTCTAGAGTCCTTGGCGCTGGCCAGCGATCGCCTGAGCGCACCGTTTTAACCACGGGCAAGCCCTGCTGCAAATTGGGAATATCTTGCCAAAGCACTGTCTCTAAAATCTTCTCAGGCAAAGCCAAGATGGCAGGCTCTGGCCACAGCAAAGCTGGAATCAAATAGCTGAGTCGATAGCTTCCTTGATAGGCCGCTAAGCTATCGACCTGCATCAGCGCGCTCCGGCCAACCCGCAGGGCTCTAGCGACTAGCCGTGCCATCGTTAAATGATGGGGCCATTGAGTCTGTCCTTGCGCTTGGAGATAAGCCCGAAGGCGCTGATGAACTTCTGTCTCGATCACAGGCGTAAAAATGAGGGCTTAAAAGGGCTAAGTAATATGAGCGCATAAGCTAAAGCGCCTGATGAACACTTTAATGAACGCTGACAATGGCTTTTATTGTGACACATTGCCAAAGGCGAACCTGATGATAAAACCAGCGCAATGGTCAGGGATGATAAAGAGGTTCGGATAACGTGCAGCAGAATTGGCTCTTATGAAAATCGGAATTGTAGGACTTGGACTCATTGGTGGATGCCTTGGCTTGGACTTTAGAGCGCTGGGCTATCAGGTACATGGCATTGCCCGCCGCCCAGAAACTTGCGATCAAGCCCTTAGTCGTCATGTCGTCGATTCCGCTAGCACCGATACCGCGACATTAAGTGCCTGCAATATTGTCTTCATCTGTACGCCAATTGCCACGATTGTGCCGATGGTGAAGCATTTGGCCACGGTGCTCACGCCTAGCACCCTCATCACCGAAGTGGGTTCTGTAAAAGCAGCGATTGTAGCCGAAGCAACTCGCCAATGGCCGCTATTTGTAGGCGGCCACCCCATGAGCGGCAAGAGTGAAGCCGGATTGGACGCTGCTGAACCGGGTATTTTTCGGCAGCGCCCCTATGTGATCACGCCGCTGCCTCAGACGCAGCCAGAAGCCTTAGCCACCGTCGAAACGCTTGCGCAGCAGCTCGGCTCACGGCTGTATCGCTGCTCTCCTGAAGCCCATGATCGAGCCGTGGCCTGGATTTCTCATTTACCCGTGATGGTGAGTGCAAATTTGATCTATGCGGCGCTACAGGAGCGCGATCTCGAAATTTTGCAGCTCGCCCAGCAGCTTGCGAGTTCAGGCTTTCGAGATACGAGCAGAGTTGGTGGCGGCAACCCTGAGCTAGGGATGATGATGGCACAATACAACCGGGATGAAGTGCTGCGATCGCTCAAATGCTACCAAAGTGCAATCTCCACGACTATCGAGCAGCTAGAGCAAAAGAATTGGGACGCTATAGCCCAAAAGCTAATCGCCACCAAAGCTGGCCGAGAGTCTTTTGTTTCAGAGAAAGCCGTTCCATATGCTCTACAAAGCTCCGCTACGCACCCCCAAGCGCCATCACCGGCTCCTGATACAAAATCGCCGTAAACGTCACCGTAGAACCCAGTCCCTCACCCATACTAATAAATTTCACCTTTCCACCCATCGCTTCGACGAGCCGCTGCGAAATTGCCAATCCTAGCCCAGTGCCCTCATACTGACGGGTACGAGCACTATCTACTTGGCTAAACGTTTGAAACAATCGATCTTGTTTTTCAAGCGACACACCAATGCCGGTATCAGCGACGCTCAGCTTCACCAAGCCGGGCCAAGTTTGGCCTCCAAATTCTAAGGGATGAAGCCTAATTTCAGCGCGAATCGTAATCCCGCCTTCGTGCGTGAACTTATTAGCATTGCCCACCAGATTGAGCAGCACCTGTTTCAGCCGCTGATAGTTACCGTACAGTTTAATTTCATCCAAAGTCGCGGGCAGCAAAATATCAAACTCAAGGCCGCCGCGCTCAATGTGAGGACGCAGTGATTTTTCAATTTCTGACAGGAGTTCTTCAAGGCCAATCGCCTCCATCGTCAGATTCATTTTGCCAGCTTCAATTTTGGCAATATCGAGCACGTCATTGATCAAATTCAGCAGATGAATCGCTGAGTTGTGGGACTCTTGGATAAACTCTATTTGCTCAGCTTCATCGTCGGCCATATTGTCGAGCACAAGCCGCAAAAAACCGATCATGCCGTTGAGCGGCGTTCGCAGTTCGTGAGACGTATTCGCCAAAAAATCGCTCTTCAGCCGAGAGGCTTCTTCCGCTTGACGTTTGGCTTCTTCTAGCTCATCGTGTTTGCGCCTGAGCTCGCCGTTGGTCTGCCGCAGCGCCTGAGACTTTTTGCGCAGCTCTTGGGTGATGTTTTGGCTGTCATTAAAGAGCGTGGCATGAGCAATGGCGGTTCCGACCTGATCGGTTAATTCTTTAATTAGCTCAATTTCAAACGGTTGCCAAGGGCGGTAGGGTGGCTGTTGCAGTACCAAAATGCTGTTGGGTTCGCTCTGGTAGCAAGTGGCAACGGTTAATACGGTGTAGGGCGAATCAACCTCGCCAAGCCGATCCCCACGCGCAAAGTCAGAAATAACTGGCTCCAAACTTTCTAGCGTCTCTAAAAAGTCTGATTTGAGAGCGAGATCAAACGTTTTACCCAGGCAAGGATGCAGCGTGGCTTGGTGATGTTCAGCCACCACAGTCAGTGTTTGCATTGCTTGAGAATAGTCACAGACCAAGCAGCGATCTAGTTCCAGCATATTACCTAGGCCGCTGACAGTCTCCTGCCAAATGGTTTGAAGATCGAGCGTTTTACGGATGTTAGAGGCCACACTTGAGAGCAAGGCATAGTAGCTGCTACCGCCAGTGCCATTGCTGCTGGCTAAGCGAACTTTGAGGAGCTGACCCATTTCCGGGACGATCCGGCGACCGACGCCCACTACGCCAGTAATTGAACCTGGGGGTGCAACTGCTGGATCGAGCGATCGCACCCCAGCAGTCTGACTGAGCGCCTGGCTGGGCACTTGACTGGGCAATGGACTTAACAAAAACTCAAAGCTAACTGGCTGATGTCCGCAGCGCACGACACACTGGAATTCCTGAGGCTTCTGGGTATCGAGAACTTGCTGCACTCGCTGTAAATAGGGCGCTAGAGCCACGGGGCCAAAAATAGCAGCGATCGATTCACCTACCAGGCTGTGGCCAGTCTGGCACTCTACTGACTCAGGCCAATGCAGTGACAAGATTTCGCCTTCTGCGGTGTGGGTGACGACCAAAACGTTAGAGGCAATAGCCTCGGGTTTGCCCGAATCTTGAGCACAGTCCTCTGTAACCGCCGTTGGGGCGGTTACAGAATCAACATGAAGCGATGATGTCGATTCAATGGGTGAAGTAGGGCGGCTAGGCTGAGGCATCACACTCAACTTGAAAGACTTAGAATGGTGTTTAGAATTGTGTGCATATAAATACGTTCATGGTATCTGCATGGTGCACTGCTGGAGTGAAGCATTTTTGCGATCGCTTCCATCAAGATTATCGCTTATTGGCTAAGATCACCGGAGGCAACATCACACAAGGCGGTGTGAAGGACTCAAACTCTTACCCTTAAAGCCTAAGATTAGGAGATGAGCGTCCATATTAATCGGCACTCTAGATTGTCCCCAGAATTTTCTTCAAAATTTACGCTTAATTTTCCCCATTGTTTCAGCGCTCTCTTCATGACCGATGTACCTGTCTCCCGTCTGCGTAATTTTTCTATCATTGCCCACATCGACCACGGTAAGTCCACGCTGGCTGATCGGCTCTTGCAGAAAACAGGCACGGTGAGCGATCGCGACATGAAGGCCCAATTCCTCGATTCGATGGACATCGAGCGTGAACGGGGCATCACCATTAAGCTGCAAGCAGCTCGGATGAACTACACCGCCAAAGACGGCGAAACCTACGTCCTTAATTTAATCGACACGCCTGGGCATGTGGACTTTACCTATGAGGTGTCGCGATCGCTTGCAGCCTGCGAAGGCGCGCTCCTCGTTGTCGATGCCTCGCAAGGCGTAGAAGCGCAGACGCTAGCCAATGTTTACTTAGCCATCGAAAACAATCTCGAAATTATTCCAGTGCTGAATAAAGTCGATTTGCCTGGGGCCGATCCAGAGCGAGTGAGAGCGGAAATTGAAGAAGTTGTGGGCCTCGACTGTAGCAATGCGATTATGGCCTCAGCCAAAGAAGGCATTGGCATTGAAGAAATTTTAGAAGCGATTACCTATCTAGTGCCCCCGCCTGCGGACACCACCCAAAAGCCGGTGCGGGCGCTGATTTTTGATAGCTATTACGACAGCTACCGGGGAGTGATCATCTATTTTCGGGTGACCGATGGGGTGATTAATCAGCGCGATCGCATTCGCCTGATGGCCTCTGGCAAAGAATATGATATCGACGAACTCGGTGTCCTTTCACCTAATCAAGTCCCAGTTGAAGAACTTCATGCCGGTGAAGTTGGCTACATTGCCGCCTCTATAAAATCAGTCGAAGATGCCCGCGTCGGCGACACCATCACCCTCGTCAAAGCGCCTGCCGACGAACCCTTAGCAGGCTACGTCGAAGCCAAACCGATGGTCTTTTGCGGCCTATTTCCCACCGATTCCGACGAATACGAAGATCTGCGTGAAGCCCTCGACAAGCTGCGCTTGAACGACGCCGCGCTGCAATACGAGCCCGAAACCTCTAGCGCTATGGGCTTCGGCTTTCGCTGTGGATTTTTAGGACTGCTGCATATGGAAATTGTGCAAGAGCGCCTAGAGCGGGAATATGACCTAGATTTAATCACCACTGCGCCTTCCGTGATCTATCGGGTGACGACGATTTCAGGCGACGTGATTGAAATCGACAATCCCAGTATGCTGCCCGATCCGCAGCAGCGCGAAAAAATTGATGAGCCCTACGTCAAAGTCGATATCATCACTCCCGAAGAATTCGTCGGCACCCTGATGGAGCTGTGCCAAAAGCGTCGAGGCGACTTTAAAGACATGAAATACCTGACGCCGGGTCGCACTACCCTGATGTACGAAATGCCACTCGCTGAAATTGTCACCGACTTTTTTGACCAAATGAAGTCGCGCAGCAGAGGCTATGCCAGCATGGAATATAACCTGATTGGCTATCGCACCAACGCGCTGGTCAAACTCGATGTCATGATCAATGGTGACAAAGTAGACCCGCTAGCCGCCATTGTTCACAAAGACAAAGCCTACTACGTAGGTAGAGCCCTCACTGAAAAGCTAAAGGAGCTGATTCCAAGGCATCAGTTCAAAATTCCTATTCAAGCTTCTATTGGTAGCCGGATCATTGCCAGTGAAAGCATTCCGGCCCTGCGCAAAGACGTTTTGGCCAAATGCTACGGCGGCGACATTTCTCGTAAGAAAAAACTGCTGAAAAAACAGGCCAAAGGTAAAAAACGACTCAAATCTATCGGTACGGTTGATGTCCCGCAAGAAGCGTTTATGGCCGTGCTCAAACTCACCCCAAGCAGTTAAGCCGCACAGCCTAGCTAGCTAACGACTCATGACGTGTGTGATAACGCATAAAGTATTGTGGGTACTGATAAAGGCGGTTGAAGTTTCGGTGAACTTAAAACATTTGATTCATTAAAGCAGGCAAACTTTGTTACATTTCTAGGCAACCTTGGATAGTAGGTGTCGTCTTTATGTATGGAATGCTGCATCGATACGGTTGCTACTCATTTCTTGGAAATCGCCATCCAATCTCACTGATACGTGCTCTTTCAGACCTCAAAAACCTATGAGAATTTTAGTCACCGGGGGCGCTGGCTTCATCGGCTCCCACCTGATTGATCGGCTAATGGCTGCTGATCATGAGGTTATTTGCCTCGACAATTTTTATACCGGCCACAAGCGCAACGTCTTGCGGTGGCTAGATAATCCTTACTTTGAGCTGATCCGTCACGATATTACTGAGCCCATTTGTCTAGAAGTCGATCAGATTTATCACTTGGCCTGTCCGGCCTCACCGGTTCACTATCAGTACAACCCTGTCAAAACTGTCAAGACCAACGTGTTGGGCACACTCAATATGCTGGGCCTCGCCAAGCGTGTAAAGGCTAGATTTTTCCTGGCCTCTACCTCAGAAGTGTACGGCGATCCGGAAGTGCATCCGCAGCCGGAAGAATATCGGGGCAGTGTCAACACCATTGGTATTCGCAGCTGCTACGACGAAGGCAAACGCATCGCCGAAACATTGGCTTTTGACTATCACCGTCAAAACGATGTGGATATTCGAGTCGTGCGAATTTTTAATACATACGGCCCACGAATGCTCGAAAACGATGGCCGAGTTGTCAGCAACTTGATTGTTCAAGCCCTGAGTGGTCAGCCTTTGACGGTCTATGGTGACGGCTCTCAAACTCGAAGCTTCTGCTATGTTTCAGACTTGGTAGAAGGCTTTATCCGCCTGATGAATGGCGATCACATTGGGCCGATTAATTTGGGTAACCCTGGCGAATACACCATTTTAGAGCTGGCGCAAACCATTCAAAAAATGGTCAATCCAGCGGTTGAAGTGCAGTATAAGCCGCTGCCTCAAGATGATCCCCGTCGCCGTCAGCCGGATATTACCAAAGCAAGAGAGTTCTTAGGCTGGGAGCCTGAAGTGCAGTTGCAGGCTGGATTAGAAAGAACCATTGCTGATTTTCGCGATCGCATGGCCGCAAACGGCACCCTAAGTCCTACGTTGAGTAAGCCCCTTAGTAGCGAAACCGCCGCTGCCGTCTCTTAGCCGTCTTTTAACGCTTAGTCACCCACTATCTGTGCCCAGATCTATCAATTCAATCTGCTAGCTTCACCTGTCGATTTAACCTAAAGAGAGTATTGCCATTATGCGTGTTTGTGTTATTGGAACCGGCTACGTAGGCTTAGTTACTGGGGTTTGCCTATCCCATATCGGTCACCACGTCATCTGCGTTGACAACAATGAAGAAAAAGTGGCCCTGATGAAATCGGGTCAATCTCCCATTTACGAGCCGGGCCTATCGGATCTGATGAAGTCATCAATGGCTTCTGGCAATCTAGAATTTACCGCTGATCTGGGCGTTGGTGTGAGTCACGGCGATATTTTATTTATTGCGGTCGGCACGCCTGCACTGCCGACTGGGGAGAGTGATACCCGCTATGTAGAAGCGGTTGCTCGCGGCATTGGCGAACACCTGAACGGGGGCTATAAGGTCATTGTCAACAAGTCCACAGTGCCGATTGGATCCGGTGACTGGGTACGGATGATTGTGCTCGATGGGATTTCGGAGCGGCAAAAAGTGCCGGTCGGCGCTGGCGTTGGCGCAAGTGGTCATAGCGCCCCGGTTGAAGCGGCCTTCGATGTGGTCAGCAACCCTGAGTTTTTGCGGGAAGGATCAGCCGTTTACGATACCTTCAATCCTGATCGGATTGTGCTAGGTAGTGGTAGCGGGCAGGCGATAGCGATGATGAAAGAACTCTATACGCCCATCGTTGAGCGCCGGTTTGCTCAAGACGCCGATGCGCCGCCAGTACCTGTCGTTGTCACCGATCTCAGCTCAGCCGAGATGGTGAAGTATGCATCGAATGCTTTTCTGGCAACCAAGATTAGCTTTATCAATGAAGTGGCCAATATTTGCGATCGCGTTGGCGCAGATGTCACCCAAGTCGCTAGTGGCATCGGTCTAGATTCGCGCATCGGTAGCAAATTTTTGCAAGCAGGCATCGGCTGGGGCGGCTCTTGCTTTCCCAAAGACGTTTCAGCGCTAGTCCATACCGCCGATGACTATGGCTACGAAGCCGAGCTGCTCAAAGCCACCATTCGCGTCAATGATCGCCAGCGGCTGCTTACCGTTGAAAAGCTTCAGCAGGTGCTGAAAATTTTGAAAGGTAAAACCATTGGACTTCTGGGCCTTACCTTTAAACCTGACACCGACGACATGCGCGATGCCCCTTCACTGATCATGATTGAAAATCTCAATCGCCTAGGTGCTAAGGTCAAAGCTTACGACCCTATTGTCTCTCAAAGTGGCGTTAGTCAGGGGCTTTCGGGCGTAATTGTCGAAACTGATCCTGAGCGCCTAGCTGATAGTTGCGATGCGCTAGTGCTGGTCACTGACTGGGCTAAGTTCAAAGACTTGGACTATCAAAAAATGGCCAGCTTAATGAATGCGCCCGTGATGATTGACGGTCGCAATTTTCTCGATCAGAAAAAGCTAGAGCGGGCAGGCTTCCAATACATTGGCATTGGCCGATAGGTATCTTGAGCAGTCCGGTGATTTTGAGCAACTTTAGGCGATTGAACGATTTTGATTTTGCTAAAGTGACCAGCGCTCTAAGGCTCGCTGACCGCCCCAGCGGGCCACGATTTCATCATCGTAGTCATCAGCGATGCGAATCACGGTCTTGACAGAGTGCTTTAGCTCTATCTGGTCACAGGCTGAGCCCACAAGACTATGCTCAAATATAATGTCGTTTTCATTGTCGAGGGCAAACCTGCCGAAGTGAATGCCGTTATTGGCCCGCAGTAGGTAGTAGCTCAGCTCTGGAGTGATTGTGATGTCGGTGACGACAAAAGAGCGACTGGTAATCAGGGCGTCGTTTTCACCCCAAGGGGCGATGCGAGTTGAGGCTACCGCCGAACCGATAGTTACAATGAATAAGGGCTCGTCTTCAAAGACAACAGCGGCTTCGCCGAACAGATCCTCCATCCAAGGAACGATGCGGTTATAGCAAGCTCGCTGTGCGGTACTCTCAAACTTCATAAGAACTAAAAAGATTAAAGGGCCTATTTTTATTCTCTCATTATTTAATGAGAGCGCTAGGTACTAGAATCATTTCACAGCTAGTGTTAGATGCTAGGCTAGCGATTTAGTAGAGTCATAGCCTGCACTTAAGCTTGCTACCCGCGATGGACGATTTTGCCCGATTAGATGCCAATCTGCCTGATCAACGGCCCGATCAGCGGCCTGATGATGGGCGTTACGGGGAGGCGATCGCTGCCGTCACCACACTCATTAATAAGCTAAATCTCTCACCGCGCGAACAGGCAGGACTAGACGCGCAGGTCAATAATCTCCAAAGCGTACTGAGGAAGCTAGAGACTCAGGTAGTTCATATTGCCGTATTTGGCATGGTCGGCAGAGGTAAATCGTCTCTGCTCAATGCCTTGGTCGGTAAGCCCATTTTTAAAACGGGGCCGCTGCATGGCGTTACTCAGCAGGCCAAAAGCGTCCTTTGGAAAGCAGCAAAGCTAGATGAAGCAAACCTAGATGAAGCGAGTTCAGATCAATCCAGCTCAGATAATGTCTATCGAGCGACGCTACCGAGTGCCCCAAGATCGGCTGATTCTAGCCGAGTTGCTTCACGCATAGAGCTGATTGATACACCCGGAATCGATGAAGTCGGCGGGGAAACGCGGCAGGCCATAGCTCAAAAAATCGCCCATCAGGCCGATCTGATTCTCTTCGTGATTGCAGGCGATCTGACTCAGCTCGAATACACGGCGCTCAGCGAGCTGCGGCAGGCAGGTAAACCAATGCTGCTCGTATTTAATAAAGTGGATCAGTACCCAACGGCTGATCGCGATCAAATTTTGATGACGCTACAAGCAGAGCGATTGGCCAAGCTGCTACCGCCGAGCCAGATGGTGACAGCGGCAGCGGCTCCTTTGGTGACTCAGGCAGTGCGATCGCCTAACGGCCAACTCAGCCTTCACACCGAGCGCGCCGCCCCCGATGTCAGCGCCCTTAAGCTCAAAATTCTGGACATTTTACAGCGAGAAGGCAAGGCTTTAATCGCGCTCAATACGATGCTATATGCCAATGACATTAATCAGCAGGTGGTGATGCGTAAGCTAGAATTACGCGATCGCGCTGCCGATGACACCATTTGGAAAACGGTCATTACCAAATCAATCGCAGTGGCCCTAAACCCCGTGATGATGGTTGATTTGCTCAGCGGCGCAGCGATTGATATCGCCCTCATTGTCACGCTTGCAAGGGTATATGGATTGGAGATGACCCAGCATGGGGCGGTGCAGCTACTGCGAAAAATTGCGATCGCAATGGGTGGCCTCACAGCGAGTGAACTCGTCGTTAGCTTTGGCCTTAGCGGTCTTAAAAGCATTTTAGCAGCGGCCTCTTTGCCGACCGGTGGCCTCACCGCTACCCCCTATGTTTCAGTGGCGCTGACGCAGGCGGCTGTATCTGGCGTATCGACTTATGCCATCGCGCAAGTCACCAAAACCTATCTCGCCAACGGCGCAACCTGGGGCGACGATAGCCCCAAAGCCGTTGTCACCAAAATCATCAGCGAATTAGACGAAGACTCCATCATCAGCCAAATCCGCACTGAGCTAAAAGCCAAGCTAGACCTCAAATCTCGCTGGCAGCAGTAGTTTGTTAACTTCTCAAATTGACTAGCCGCCGTTAGAAGCACTGCCAGCGCCTTCAGCCCTATCAATAAAATTAGTTGGGCCTTGATAGCCAGAGGCCAATGCCAGCGTCTCCAGCGTTTGTGTCCCCATCAGGTCTTCGCCGTTAATTTTCCAAGTAGGGTAGCTAGTCACGTTTTCAGCAGTGCAGAGCGCTGCTTGTGAATTTGTGCCATCGGCGGCGCATTCCACATAAGGCATTTTTTTGTAAGCTTCTTTGCCAAAGATCTGCTTTTGATCATGGCAGTGCGGACACCAATAAGCGCCATACATCTTAGCTCCGGTGTCGGTGAGATGCTGAGCCAGCGCTAGTTCAGCTTCTCCCGAAGGCGTGGTGATTTGGGGGCCTTGTCCGGCGACTTCAGCGGCCTGATTGCCTGAACTCAACGGCCCGCCCGGCACGGCATAAATGCCCAGCGTCGCGACTAAAGCAACCGTTGCGACAATCGCACCATAAAACAACAGCTGACCGCGATCTTCCCAGCGGTGACCGATCAGCGTCAGGGTAAACATTACCACCGTCATCGTGGCTGAGGTGATGCAGTAAATGCAGGTAGTTTTAAGATCGGTCGCTAGCACATACATCAAAAAGCCGCTGAACACCATCATGCCAGTGGCCCCGGCAAATAGCAGCGGCCAAGTCCAGTTTTCTAGTTTGGTGCGAAGGTCTTTGTTACTTTCTGAGTTAACTAGCAGCGGCGACAGCGCCAGCACAAACATAGATAGGTAAGCCAAACAGCCAAATAAAGTCAGCGGCAAACCGAAGACCTGTGCCCAATCGCTAGAGAGCACTTGATCGCAGCCCCCAATGCAGGCAGCGGTTTTGTTCATTAGCTTGACGGCGGTTAAGTAACCGGTGCCCGATGCGCCGATCGCTGCTAATGCCCCAATAACAGGTCGTGACCACTGGTGAATCCAAAGCTTTTCTGGGTGGCGACGTCTCATAATGGGTGCGGAGGTGGTAAGTGCTTAAGGAAGGGACTAAATTGAGCTATCAGCTCAACTAAATGGGTTAGATGAAGTTGAATATTAAGTCGAATAAATATTAGCCAAAAATACCCCAAACAAGGATAAGACCTGTCACAGATGATGGATTGATGCCGCCTAGCTGAGCGCCATTGAACGGGCCGAGTTGGCACTTAGCGGGTCAGGCATCCCAGCCTTGTGCATGTCAGTGCGGGCGGCAACCGCTAGGTTCAATGCCGTTACAAAGTCTCGCACCCGAATGGGGTCGATGCATTGCTCTATTTGCCCTTTGCGCTTGAGTGAACTCGATACAATCACCCCGTCAGCCGCGCCTACTAGCTGAGCAATATTATTAATACTCGCGCCGCTACCGATGAAGATGGGCGTATCACCTGCGGCCTGACGCGCTGCAATCAAATCTTCCGGACTCGGTGGAATACCGGTAGCAGCTCCTGACAAAATCACGCCATCAGCTAGTCCGCGATGAATAGTATCTTGCACGACTTCTTGCACCACGGTCGCCAAATTGGGTGAACCCAGCGGATGAGCGTGCTTAACCAGCACATCAGCAAATATTTTCACATCAGCGCCCAGCTCACGGCGATAGCGCAAAATATCGTGCGCTTCACCTTCGATTAAGCCCTGATCGGTGGCCATCACGCCTGTGAGCACGTTTACGCGGATGAAACTTGCGCCTGTGCAGGTGGCGATCGCGAGCGCACTACGGGCGTCATTGCGCAGCACATTCAACCCAATCGGCAGCGTCACTAGTTGCTTGAGGCGGTGCACCACTAAGCTCATGGCACTTACCACCGCCGGGTCAACTCTAGACTTAGGAAAAGGCGCATCAAAAAAGTTTTCGACGATGAGGCCATGAGCCCCGCCTGCGGCCAAAGCAGTTGCCTCTTGCTCGGCGCGGGCGACCACAGCCTGCAAGTTGCCCTGCCAGCGAGGAGAAGCTGGCAGCGGCAGCAGGTGAACGACGCCAATCACAGGATTGGCTGTTTTGAAAATCGGGGTTAAGTCCACGGGGTTTATCAGCTCGGACTCGCTAGAAATCGTTAGAATGCTAAGCCTCGATCTACCTTAACAGTCAATGCAAAGAAGTTTAAGCCGGAGTTTGAGCTAGCGCTTATCCTGATGGTATTTAGGCGATTTCCCTCTCGTCAATTGTGTAGTTATGTTATGATTCTGGGGTAGATGATTAGCTATTCTGCGCAAGGTGCGGTTTATTCACAGGGCGATCGCTACACCCGCTTTATTGTGAATTGCTTTTCCCTAAACCTTCCCATCTTCTGCATTTTGTTTAATCACTCCCCTCAAATTATTAATTAGAGAGTATCTCATGGGACCCAAGCCCACCATTGCCCTTTCGCATCTAGGCTGCGAGAAAAATCGAGTTGACAGCGAACATATGCTTGGCCTCTTAGCCCAGGCAGGCTACGGCATCGGCGCAGATGAAGACCAAGCCGACTATGTAATTGTCAATACCTGTAGCTTCATCGAAACGGCTAGAGAAGAATCGGTGAGAACCCTAGTAGAACTCGCTGAAGCCAACAAAAAAATCGTGATCACGGGCTGCTTAGCCCAGAATTTTCAAGCGGAATTGCTTGAAGAAATCCCGGAAGCCGTGGCCCTTGTCGGTACGGGCGACTATCACAGAATTGTCAATGTCATTGAGCGGGCTGAAGCTGGTGAGCGCGTTAAAGCAGTCTCGCTTGAGCCGACCTATATTGCCGATGAAACCGTGCCTCGCTACCGCACTACCTCCGAAGGCGTGGCCTATGTGCGCGTAGCCGAAGGCTGCGATTACAAGTGCGCCTTTTGCATTATTCCGCATCTGCGCGGCAAGCAGCGATCACGCCCCATCGAATCTATTGTCACCGAAGCGCATCAGCTCGCCGCCCAAGGCGTCCAAGAAATTGTCCTAATCTCTCAAATCACCACCAACTACGGCGTTGATATCTACGGCAAACCCCAGCTCGCCGAACTCATCCGAGCCCTTGGCGAAGTCGATGTGCCGTGGGTAAGAATGCACTACGCCTACCCTACGGGCCTAACGCCAGCTGTTATTAGCGCCATTCAAGAAACGTCCAACGCGCTCCCCTATTTAGATCTGCCCTTGCAGCACTCCCATCCCGAACTGCTGCGCTCAATGAACCGTCCTTGGCAAGGTCAAGTCAACGACAACATCATTCAAAATCTCAAGGCCGCCCTGCCGGAAGCGGTGCTTAGAACCACCTTCATCGTCGGCTTCCCCGGCGAAACCGAGGCGCAGTTTGAGCATCTCAAAGCCTTTGTCCAAAAGCACGAGTTTGACCATGTAGGCGTTTTTACCTTTTCCCCAGAAGCAGGTACTGCTGCTTACGATCTGCCTGATCAAATCGAGCAGTCAGTTAAAGACGCCCGCCGCGAAGAAATTATGCTCGCCCAGCAAGAAATTTCCTTTCGCCGCAACCAAACCCAGGTCGGTAGAACCGTCGATGTTTTGATCGAGCAAGAAAATCCGGCGACAGGTGAACTAATTGGCCGCAGCGCTCGCTTTGCCCCGGATGTTGATGGCTTAGTGTATGCCAAAGGGCAGGCCGCGCTAGGACAAATTGTCTCGGTCACTATCGAAGCCGCAGATACGTACGATCTGTTCGGTTCCGTAGCCTTGATCGCCCCTGCATCTGCCCCCACTCTTGCAATCGAATCTCTCGCCATTTAGGAACGTATGACCTCTTCATTCGCTGACTTAGGACTGTCCACTGCTCGGGTTAGCCACCTGAGCAAAATGGGCTTTACCGAGCCAACGGCCATTCAAATTCAAGGCATTCCCCAGCTACTGTCTGGCCACGATGTCGTTGGGCTCGCCCAAACCGGCACCGGCAAAACAGCCGCTTTTTCCCTGCCAATTTTAGAGCAGATCAATGCCAGTAATCGCTATGTCCAGGCGCTAGTACTCACCCCGACTCGGGAGCTAGCTTTGCAGGTATCCCAGGCGATAGAAAGCTTCAACATCGACAGTAAGCTAAAAGTCACTTCTGTCTACGGCGGCCAATCGATTAGCCAGCAACTGCATCAGCTCAAAAGGGGTTCCCAAGTGGTCGTCGGCACCCCTGGGCGGGTGATTGATTTGATCGATAGAAGCGGTTTGCTGCTCGACAAGCTCAGCACTATGGTGCTAGACGAAGCCGACGAAATGCTCAACATGGGTTTCATTCAAGACGTTGAAAAAATCTTGTCGCACACGCCAGATGAGCGCCAAACGGCCTTTTTCTCGGCGACGATGGAGCCCGCCATTCAGAAGCTATCTACCCGTTTTTTAAAGTCACCCGTCACCATCAGCGTAGAGCCGCAAAAAGCCACCACTGCGCGCATCAATCAAGTGGCCTACGTGGTGCCAGCAGGCTGGACAAAATCTAGAGCGCTGGTGCCCATTTTAGAAATGGAAGATCCAGAATCAGCAATTATTTTTGTGCGCACCCGCCGTACCGCCGCTGATCTGACTCGTCAGCTTCAGTCAGCCGGTCATAGCGCTGATGAATACCACGGCGACCTCAATCAGGCTCAAAGAGAGCGACTATTGCAGCGCTTTCGTCAGCGTCAGGTGCGCTGGGTAGTGGCAACAGACATTGCCGCCCGGGGTATCCATGTCGATGACTTAAGTCATGTAATCAACTACGAACTGCCAGACAACCTGGACAGCTATGTGCATCGCATTGGTCGCACGGGCAGAGCGGGTAAGGAAGGCCGGGCCGTTTCGATTGTGATGCCGCTGGAAAAGTACAAGCTCACTAGAGTTGAGAAACGCTTTAAGAAGAAAGTGGAGTACTGCACGGTGCCTACTCAAGCGCAGATTGCAGCGCGGCACTTAGAAAAGCTTCAAACGCTGGTTCGTGAAGCTATTACCAGCGAACGGGTGGCCTCATTTTTGCCGATTGTGTCTCAGCTCAGTGAAGAGTACGACATTCGCACCATTGCCGCTGCGGCGCTGCAAATGGCTTATGACCAATCGCGTCCGGCTCACCTCCGGGCCGATGAGCCGACCAGTAGCGCCTCTAAGCCGACACCCAAACCCATCTTGCTAAAGGACACGCCTTTAGAAACAAACGAAGCAGAAGAAGCAGAAGCCAAAAGCTGTCGTGAATAGCCGATGGGTTCAAAGGCGCTAAGGATTAAGCTGAGTTGCAGATGTAAAAATCTATACAGATCCTAGCGGTAGGTAGCCTAAGATAGGGCCATGCTTTAATTTGACTTGGTTACCTAGTTGCCTACATTTAGATAGGATTTAGATGGAGCGATGACTATGCTAGTGATTTTGATGGCAGACCGGCTGTTGACTCCTGAAACAATTTGCCATAGCTGCCCGATGGCAAATCAAAGTGGTCTGCCTAGATGGCAGCAAGGGCGACTTCGGTGTGGTCGGCCCATTGCTCAGTCTCCGACCCAGGCTCCGGCTCAATACGAGTGCATGATGGGTTTTCGAGTGGCAGAGCTAGCTGATTGATCAGTCAATTGATCAGCCGATTAACCATTTGCTGTCAGCTCAGGTCAGCTAAAAAATCTAAGCGGCGCGGCCAGATAGCAAAAGAATAGGTGCGCTATGCTGGAATTAGGTTTTTGGATTTTGACATCCGCAGCTGACGTCCGTAACTACTGTTGTCTATTGCCCTTGTCTAAAGTCGGGCCAGAGGGTTAGGAGTTTTTGATGAGTGATTCTGCTGCTGCTTTGGATAGAGGTTTTTCGGCCTTGGCCTATGTAATGCCGCTGGCTTCGGCGCTGCAAGCAGGCGCTTATTTCTTTGAGTTTTTAAGAGTTCAGGCACCGGATGTGCTGAACGTTATTTTAATTTTGCTAACGCCGCTACAGCCGCTGATTGCGATTGAAAACAGCCCTATCTTAGGGTTAGCTGTCTTCATTCTGCTTTTTGCCTTTGTGGTCAGAAACACCAACATCAGCCGATTCATTCGATTCAACGTGCTTCAGGCGATCTTGGTGAGCTTCATGATTTCTATTGGTAGTCTAATTTTGAGTCTGCTGGGAATCACGGGCATTATTGCCGAAACGCTGCTAAATGTCCTGTTTTTGGGCGGTATGGCGATTGTGATTTACTCTGTAGCGCAATCAGTGCGAGGCCAGTACGCTGAAATTCCAACGATTTCAGATGCTGTAAACATGCAAATGCCTTACTGATCACTCAAGCTAATGATTACATCGGATTTTCTCAGGTATTTTTTAATCTATAGCTAACCTATAGTTTTTGGGATGGCTGGTTCTTTTGGCACGATCGATCCACTCACATCGGTTAGCTGAGACGGGTTCGCTTTGACTTGCACCGTATTCTCTAGACTGCCGATGCCTTCGATTTCGATCCGAATGCGATCGCCCACGCCCACAGCGCCGACCCCTTCTGGCGTCCCGGTAAGAATTACGTCTCCGGGTAGCAGCGTCATCACTTGGCTGATGTAGGCCACTAAATACTCAGGCGAAAAAATTATCTCAGCAATCGAAGCCGACTGGACTAACTCATCGGTCTCCTCACCTGATCGCCGCACGAAAGTTCGTAGATCCGCGCCTGCCGGAATTTCACGCACTAACCATGGCCCTAGCGGACAAAACGAATCAAAGCCTTTGGCTCTTGTCCACTGATTGTCTTGACGCTGTAAGTCACGGGCGGTGACATCGTTGGCAATGGTGTAGCCCCATATTTTGCTATGGGCATCGTTGATGTCGCAGTCTTTGGTGCGATCGCCAATTACAATCGCCAATTCCCCTTCATAATCGACCCGCTCAGACTGCGGCGGATAGAAAATTGGCGCATCCGCCGCCGTGACTGCCGACGGCGGCTTCATAAACAGCAGCGGCTGGGTGGGTAATTCGTTGCCGAGTTCGGCGGCATGTTTGGCATAGTTGCGGCCCACGGCAATTACTTTAGACGGTGAGCAAGGCGACAGCAGCCGGTACTCTGCCTTTGACAGCTCAGTGGCCGTCATTTGAGCGTTTCGCCAAGGGGGCGCATCTAAGACCTGAACGCGCCGATCTGCTTGCAGCAGACCGTAGTAACGCTGCCCTGATACAGTTTGAACTCGAACGTAGCGCTGCGCCATAGGTTAGTTTCTCAGTTGTCCATGCAAGTGGACTCAGTTATTGCTATGATTGTAAGCCCTTGCTTTTACCAGCGCTACGCTTAGGGTTTAATCTGTTAGGCTCAACAGCAAAACAGATAGGCGCTAGCACCTTGTTCGGTAAAGGCCTCTATGACCATAAGGATCTCAATTTACAAGCTATGAGTACGCTTTACGAAACCATGTACATTTTGCGGCCCGATCTTGGCGATGAAGCCGTGGATCAAGCAATTAGCCGCTATCAAGATATGCTCAAAGAAAGCGGCGCTGAGATGCTAGAAACTCAGCACCGGGGTAAGCGCCGCCTTGCATACGAAATCAATCGCTACCGGGAAGGCATCTATATTCAGATGAACTACCAAGCGCCCGGAACAGCTATAGCGCCTATGGAGCGGGCCATGCGCCTCAGCGAAGAGGTGATTCGCTATCTCACCATTTTGTTTGAAGAGCCTTCCGAAACAAGCGATCGCGACATGGAAGCTGCTGTTCCGGCATCAGCAGCGCCCCTAGGTTCATAAGAACTCTAAACTAACCCATAAAATCCGCATAAAAGGCAGACATTACGTGAGTAGTGTCTGCCTTTTTGAGTTTCATACCGTCATCTACCGGTAGCTTTTATCACATGACCTATAGGTCTTCTTTAGGTTTTCCCCATCGGTTTGGAAGTGGTATATATCAAAAAAGGTGCATGAGACAGGCCAGAGATTCAATTAATTGGAAGGGTTGCAGATGATTCAGCTAGCGAGAAAGAACGCTTCGAGCGCTAATATTTCGAGTAATCAGTCAGAAGTCGTGCAGCTTAGAGAAGAGCTAGCCATGCGCGATCAGCTGGTGCAACAGCTTTCCCAAGAGCTTTTTCGCCTAGTCAAAGGCAATCAAGATTTTATGCCTGCCCCGGAAGTTTCTGAGCAGCACCAGCAAGAGGTCAGTTCGCTACGCAATCAGCTACAGAAGTTAGAAGAGCAGGTGACTTTTTACCAAGAACAAATTGAGAGCCGAGACGAGGAAACCTATCAGCTTCGCCAAACCACCCAAGAGCTGACCGATAGAACTCGGATGCTAGAGCAGGTCGTGCAGGAACTACCGAGAATTTACAAAGAAAAATTTGCCGAACGAATGAACGCTGTCAAAGACAGGGTAGCCAAAATTCAACAGGAAAATCGTCAGCTACAGGCCGAATTACAGAGCACAAGCTATCGCTTGGCCGTACGAAGCCGCAAGGGCAGCGACCAGGTAGATTTACCAACTTTCCCTAGTGAAATGCTAGGCGAGAATTCTATGCCGAGTTTTGCTAAGGCTTCTAGCCTCTAAGATTTATTAGCCCTAGATTTATTAGCTTTAATTTGTTAGCCCCAATTTATTAGATCCTACAACTGCTATTACGCATTACTAGAATCCAACCGAGCAAACCCTACGGTTTCACAACGTATTTAGACTCAATCGGTTCAACGGCTCCCTCTTTCACCAACGCTTGATAGATCATCGCAGCTAGCTCAGCGCGGGTCGTCGGTGTGGTCGGATCGAGCTGATCTATATCGGGATAATTTACGACAAAACTGCTGGCTGTCGCAGCCGCTACTTTTTCAGTAGCCCATTGAGGAATCGCATTGGCATCGGTATAGCGTGACAAGGCGGCTTGTATGTTCGATGGCGGCTCGGCATTTAGCCCGGTTACCAATGTCGTCAAGGCTTGAGCGCGAGTGACTGGCGCATTTGGATCAAACGTGTTATTGGGAAAGCCCGTCATAAACCGGCCTCGTACCGCTTCTTCGATGGATTCTCGGGCCCAGTAATCGTTTTTAACATCGGAAAAAGCTAAGTTTTCCTTGTCGGCCGTCAGATCAAACGTTTTGGCAACAATGGTTGCGATTTGAGCCCTCGTCACCGGCATGTCAGGCTTATAGTTGCCATCTTGAAACCCAGAGATAATCTCTCGGCTACTCAATGCATCTATATAGGGTTTGGCCCAATAGTTGTCGGGCACATCGTCAAAACTACGGGCCGCCTTGGGAGGCGCAGTCGCGGCTTCAGAAAGCGCAACTGAACTGGGTACTGAGGAGTTTGCCGGGGCCGCCGCCGTGGGTGGTGTGGTAACAGCATCAGGGGAAGTTGCTGCCGCGCCATCAGTTAGGGCCGTGACTCCGGCAATGCCAGCTACGCCAGCCACGCCCCCTCTCATGCTGCCCCACAGGCTCCGCCGAGGGAGTTGATTAGCCTCACGCTTGGCGGCTGCCTGCGCGGCTAACTGCTCACGGGCTGACAGGGGTATATCGGCATTAGCAGAGCGGGAGCGAACACGTTGAGAGGAGCCTAAAACGGAAGGAGCAGTAGAGTCTTCCAGGGTCGTGGAATCAGCGTTTGGAGACTCTAACGTCGAACTGATACCGGTCAGTGGGTCTTGAAAAAGAGTCGTGCCACTGCGAGTCAAGCCCCAGAATAAAACAGTGCCCAAAGACAAAAAGGCAACGAGCAGCGCCACCATTTCATCAAAAGCCAAGGGGCGGCTAGGGCCAGCAGAAAGGTCGTTAGCCGCTGAAGCGCGAACCTCAGCACCGATTTCTGAGTCGCTTTCCGGACGGTCTGAAGCACCGGCAGGGTTGTTAGCTGGGTCGTTGTTGGGTGGAGTAGATGGGTTCACAAGAACAGGGGCCTATTAGCTAGAGGGCTCTTTAGATGGCAAGGGAAGATAGATGGCAAGGGAATGGCAGACGGCGCCAGAAATAGCTGTACGCAGTGTTAGCTTATAAAAATAGAAAGTATGGGCGCAAGATTATCATGATTACGCCAGCTATATGGGTCATATTCCCCTGTTTTCTGCGCTTCAGCAAATGAGTCTTCTGATAGATATTTGCATAAATGCAGATGAAGCTGACTGAATCTGCGACTGTAGTTCTTGATTTTGTAGTTCTTGACTTTAATGTTTGATCAGCCCTATGACAAATCGATTGGCCCACAGCAGTAGCCTGTATTTGAGAAAGCACGCTGAAAATCCGGTGGATTGGTGGCCTTGGTGCGATCAGGCGTTAGCAACGGCGAAGGCTGATAATAAGCC
>JBGTIK010000049.1:0-9123 GCA_041745715.1 Phormidesmis sp. | reverse complement strand
AGAGGGCCTTAAATGCTTTGAGGTTCAGTCCTGTCATCGCTCTCATTAGTCGATCACTGGCGAGTATCCGCTCTAAATTTAGCATCGCTGGTCTTAGATATAGTTGCTTTATACTACCCTTTATTTCCCAACAGGTCTAGTCATCAGCAGAGAGCGCATTGACAGCTTCAGCGAGTGACTCCACTAATTTTGTATTCATATCTGCGCTTCTCCAGCTCGCCCCCTTATTTTAAGCCGCTACCTGTCTAAATCAGGCGGCATTCATGCTCGCTTGCCGCCACCTCCTATCGCCCTGCTTGCCTCCGAAGACCCTAGTCTGATCCCTTCGGCAGCTTTGTGCTCGCGAGGTTCTGTGCGAGCTACTCAGGTAGGCACAGCCAGCTAAACACATCATTTGCAGATAAATTCAGTGCCATCCCAGATAAAACCGGCAATGGTTCACTGCCTCTGTAAAGTTTTAATTGCGACTCTGAAGAAAGCGTCAGTGTACTGTCTGCCTCTGGATCTAACAGCCATCCCAGCTCTGTGCCATGCTCTGCGCAGTGCAACAGCTTTTATAATGGCCTCGCCTGGGCCTGGTCGGGTGACAAAATCTCAATGGCCCAATCTGGATAGATCTCAAAGCGGTTTGCAATCCGGCCCGTAGGTTCGCGAGGAATCCGCTGCCAGCGAAAAACAGATACATCCGGGACAATTGCAGCCCCCCCAAAAACACAGCGCAGTTCAGAAAATGCTTTGGCAATCCGCTGAGGCGCTGCGGCCAAGTCAATCGCTTTGCAAAGGGCGACTTGAAGTAGACTGCGCTCTCCTTGTAGCATTGGTTTTTGGCTGACCCTATGGTTTATATATTCACGCGCAGGCTGAATTTCTGCTAATTGCAAAAAGTCATGCAGTGCTAAAGGCGGCGCTTGAACCATTGCCGTTGTCTGTGTAGATTAATTTATTCTATGGGAGTTGGGGGTAAATGTATTTTGGACAAGCTGCGCGCGATCGTCACATTCAAAGCCGCCTCTTCTTTTAGCTGCGCCTCAAACTCCGCCTTCAGCGCCGTAAACCGCTCCGTAAAATCAAAGTCGTCCTCCTCTTCAGCGAGTCCCACGTAGCGCCCCGGTGTCATCACATAGTCGAGATCGGCCACCTTCGCCAATGGCACCGACGCACAAAACCCTTTTACATCCTCATAACCCGCTTCCCCTATGCGCCAAGCGTGGTAAGTCTTTGAAATCTGTTGAATATCCTCCGGCGACAGCTCCCGCGTCCGGCGATTGATCAGGTGCCCTAAATTGCGGGCATCAATGAACAGAATCTCGCCCTTACGCGGATGGCCATTGTTCCGCGCCCGATTCAAAAACCACAGCGCCGCCGGAATCTGCGTATTCAAAAACAGCTTCGCAGGCAAATTCACAACGCAGTCAATCAGATTGCCCTCCTTCACCAGCGCCGCTCGAATATCGCCCTCACCGCTGGTCTTACTGGTCAATGCCCCTTTCGCCAGCACCATACCCGCTCTCCCGCCCGGTGCCAGATGATAGATAAAATGCTGCATCCAGGCAAAGTTCGCATTGCCCCCAGGCGGCACCCCATACTGCCAGCGACCATCACCGCGCAGCTGATCGCCGCTCCAATCGCTCACGTTAAACGGCGGATTGGCAATAATAAAATCCGCCCTCAAATCTTTATGTGCATCATTGAGAAACGAGCCTTCGTTGTTCCACTTCACCTGCGAACTGTCGATGCCGCGAATTGCCATATTCATCTTCGCCAGTCGCCAGGTCGTCTGATTACTCTCCTGACCGTAAATCGAGATGTCATTCACCCGGCCCTGATGCTCTTCGACAAACTTCTCCGACTGCACAAACATCCCGCCCGACCCGCAGCAAGGATCGAACACTCGCCCCTTATACGGCTCCAGCATCGCCACCAGTAGCTCTACAATGCTACGCGGCGTATAGAACTGCCCGCCCTGCTTGCCTTCCGCCAGGGCAAACTCACCCAAAAAATACTCAAACACATGCCCCAGCACATCCGCACTACGGGCCTTGGCATCACCCAGCGCAATATTGCTCACCAGATCAATCAAACTACCCAAGCTCGTCGGATCAAGGTTCTGCCGCGCAAACACTTTGGGTAACACGCCTTTAAGCGAAGCATTCTCTACCTCAATCGCATCCATCGCCGCGTCAACCCGCTTACCAATATCGGCCTGCTTCGCCTGACGCTGCAAAAAAGACCAGCGGGCCTCTGACGGCACAAAGAAGATATTCTCAGCTTTGTACTCGTCCTTATCCTCTGGGTCAGCGCCTGCGTACTCGCCCGCGCCCGCTTCTAGCTGATTAAAAAGCTCTACAAACGCATCGGAAATGTATTTTAAGAAAATCAGGCCCAGCACAACATGCTTATACTCAGCCGCGTCAATATTTTTACGTAGGGTATCAGCCGCCTTCCAAAGCTGCTTTTCTAGGGGTTCTTCTTGAGCTGCTTTTGCTGTTTTGGGGCGGGCCATAACCTTAAAAATTCAATTATTTTACAGGTCGTAGGCGATCGCTCGTGCCTTATCGCCAATAGCGTTTGCCGTAAGTAAAAGCGCCGACCACAACCGCCACTAAGCTAATGGAATCGAGCCCTCTTAAAAATAGGGCAGGCATACCAGGGCTAATAGATTTGACCCACAGCAGCAGCAACACGCAGCCAATCAGCGCCCACATCGTATTGGCTCGCAGCAGTACTTGATTAAAAAAGCGCGACGTCACCACAATTGAGAGGGCTCCAATGCCGAAAAAAGCACCGACAAACAAAATGAGCTGCAAGATCGGGCTCTCTAGCAACACATCACCGATTTGGGGGGCAGCGGCGATCGCGTACCACAGCAAAATATCAATCGCCGTCGCAATTAGCACCGTTAGCCCAGCGCTCAGCAACAGCGTAGCCCAAGGCAGATACTTTAAAGACCGAAATGGATTGGTCATAAGTGACGATTCTCACAGCTGAATAGCGGTTTTAGCGAGGTTTCTTATCAGGTATTAACGCCCAGCAACGCCTGTTGACGTGCAGCAACCGTCCGGTAAACACACAGTATCAGTTCTCTCCAAACGTCAGCGCCTGACCGCGCACGCTGGTATCAATCTTGCCTCGGTCGTACACCACCTGTCCGCCGACTAAGGTAATCACCGGCCAACCCGTCAAATTCCACCCTTCAAAGGGGCTCCAGCCGCATTTGGTTTGCAGCTCTTCGCGCAGCACGGGGCGGTAAGTGGTCAAATCCACCAGTACAAGATCAGCGTCGTAACCCGGCTCGATTAAGCCTTTATTAGGAATGCCGTAGGCGCGGGCGACGGCGGTAGACATCCAATTGGCGACCTGGGCAACGGTGCAGCGGTTTTCTTTGGTTTGGGTGAGCATCAGCGGCAAAGCGGTTTCCACACCGGGCATTCCCGAAGGGCTATTGGGGTAGCCTTTGGCTTTTTCTTCGAGGGTGTGTGGGGCATGGTCGGTCGCAATGAAATCGATCACGCCATCTAGCAGCGCCTGCCATAGAATTTCGCGATCGCGCGGATACTTCAGCGGCGGGTTCATTTGCGCTAGGGTACCGATGGTTTCGTAAGCGCTGACATCTAATAGCAGATGCTGAGGCGTCACTTCAACCGTGATCCAGCTAGGCTTATCGTGCCGCAAAAATTCGGCTTCTTCGCCCGTAGAAAGGTGCAAAATGTGCAGCCGCCGCCGGTACTTTTTAGATAGACTCACCGCTAGCTTGGTCGCCAGCAAAGCGGTTTCATTGTCTTGAATTTTGGTATGCGTCGCCGGGTCAGTTTCACCGGCAAATAGCTGACGGCGCTCTAAAATGCGGGCCTGATCTTCGGCGTGAACGGCAATTAGGCGACTGCCAACCGCAAAAATCGGCTCAATCGCTTCGGCAGTATCGACCGAGAGCGGACCGTGAGCTGAGCCCATGAAGATTTTGATGCCACAGGTCGGGTTAGCAGAGCGCAAGTCGGGCAGGTTGTCGGCAGTTGCGCCCATGAAAAAGCCATGGTTGACCAGGCTTTTAGCGGCAGCGATCGCTAACTTATCATTCAAAATGTCCTGCGTAATCGTCAGCGGCAGCGTGTTCGGCATTTCCAAAAAAGACGTAACCCCGCCTCGCGCACAGGCTCGGCTCGCCGTAAAGAGATCCTCTTTATGCGTCAGGCCCGAATCGCGAAAATGCACTTGCGGATCGATCACCCCCGGCAACAGCGTTAGGCCCGATCCGTCAACGGTGCGAGTGCTCGCACTGACTTCTAAGCGGGTGCCGACAGCAGTTATTTTGCCGCCAGCGATCGCAACTTCTCTCGGCGCGATCGCCCCCGAAGGCAGCAATACCTGAGCCCCTTGAATAATCAGCGGCGGCCTGTTTTGTGAAGAAATTACAGAAGGATCCACTCGGATATCCGTCATCTGGCTTACCTAAACTTAAATGAATACAGCGGAAAATGTGGCAGCGAAGGCAAAATTGTCTGCTACGTTAGGGAACTACCTAACACCGAGCCCAAGCTTCAGTCAAAACTTCAGTGACGACTTTCATTAAAACTTAGCCGAACGTTTTAACCCATCAACCGCTACGCTATCAAAAAAACAGTCGCCATCTTGCGGCTTCTCATCTACCAAAATCCTAACTTGACCATCGAAAGCCGTGTCTGAAAAACAACCAAATCCGTGGATTGAAGGGCTCCAAACCATTGCCCTCAGCGTCGTATTGGCGTTGGGCATTCGGCAATTTGTCGCCGAAGCGCGGTTTATCCCGTCTGGATCAATGGAGCCTACCCTCCAAATTGATGATCGCCTCGTCGTCGAGAAAATTAGCTACCGATTCAATCCGCCTAAGCGCGGCGACATCATTGTCTTTGAAGCTCCCCAAGCAGCCTTAGATGCGGTTGGCTCCACCCACAAAGACGCCTATATCAAGCGCGTGATTGGCTTGCCAGGAGAAACCATAGAAGTCAAAAATGGCGAGGTTTTGATCGATGGCAAAGCGCTAGCAGAACCCTACATCAAAGCGCCGCCCGATTATCTTTGGGGGCCAGAAGTCGTCCCTCAAGGGCAATATTTGGTATTTGGCGACAATCGCAACCAGAGTTCTGATGGCCATGTGTGGGGCTTTTTGCCGCAAGATCGAATTATTGGACGGGCGGTGGTGCGCTTTTGGCCACCGGATCGAATCGGTGGATTAGAGTAACTTTACCTTTGACAGCATGATTGAGCCACGCGGTGTTGCGAGAGAGGGAATGCAGGGTTTGAGGGGTAGCTTGCCAGTCAGCTTGGGGGTCAAATAGGGTAATGTCGGCAGGGCCATCGACTTTGATCACCGCTGGGGTAAAGCCGAGGCACTTTGCAGGGCCTTGACTGAGGGCTTGCCATAGCTGGCTTGGGCTCCATTGCTGAGTGCTGACAAACGTTTGCCATAGCACTGGCAGCGCGAGTTCTAGGCCAATGGCACCGGGCGGAGCGCTATCAAAGGCAACGGTTTTTTCTTCGTAGGTGTAGGGGCTGTGATCGATGGCTATAGCCTCAATGACGCCCTCTGCAACGCCTGCAATCAAAGCCTGCCGATCTGCCGGTGTCCCTAACGGCGGATCGTGACGCAGGTGAGGATCGTACTGCTGCAAATCGTGCGTATCGAATATTAGATGGTGCCAAGGAACGCTGGCGCTGATAGGGATGCCTTGGGCCTTGGCCTGACGAATCAAAGCCACGCTACGGGCAGTCGAAACGCGCATGATATGTACAGGCGTGGGGATTTCGGCAACGCATTCTAATAGGGTAGCTAAGGCCGTAGTTTCAGCTAATGCACTCACCCCCGGCAGTCCTAATCGCAGCGCGTCCAAGCCGTCTCTGACTACCCCAGGCCCCACCAAGCGAACGTCACAAGGCCAAAGCGCTATCGGCTTTTGCAGCGGCTGCGCGTACTCTAGCAAACGCCGAATCAGCCCAATTTCAGACGGCAGCGGCTGGGCATCGGTAAAACCCACTGCGCCTGCTGCTGCAAGTTCGGCCAATTCGGTGAGCTGGTTGCCTGCCGCTGCTAGTGTGAGCGCTGCCCAAGGCAAAAGGGCCGCTAGCGGAAATGCTGGATCGCTCCGGTGATTGAGTTGCTGAATGCTCGTCAGGGCACTGACGTTATCAACTGCTGGCCGCGTGTTGGGTAGCAGGCCAATTTGGGTAAAGCCACCCGCTGCCGCCGCGCGTCTAATCGACTCGTAGGT
The DNA here is from genome assembly GCA_041745715.1 of Phormidesmis sp. Classification (GTDB taxonomy): domain Bacteria; phylum Cyanobacteriota; class Cyanobacteriia; order Phormidesmidales; family Phormidesmidaceae; genus Phormidesmis. Next base: position 2,881 of record JBGTIK010000049.1, on the reverse strand, counting down.
TTCTCGCGATTCGTGACCGGGTTCGCCACTTTGGCTGTATAGATCGATGAGTCCTGGACCTATGAATTGACCGTGGCCTTCAATGACTTCGGTGGTGGGTAGTGGGATAGGGAGAGTGGGGGCGATCGCGCTAATTACCCCATCTTCAATCAGCACATCACCTCGACCCTGCGCATCGACCTGCTCAGCCGCTTCACCCTCTGCCAGCCCTAAAATAAAAGCTTGCTGAATCATTAAACTACGTACAGAAGCCATTACTTCAAAGGGCTCCAGCCGCCGTCTTATCAAAAATGCTGCCCGACAAGTGAGTCGTAATATTGGCCGCACTCAGCACTGGCACACCTTCTGATTTACCTTCTGGCCCGCCCGGATAATCAATCACACTCACCGCCCCATTGCCCTGCTTAAACTGCCAAAAATTCTTCGGCCCCAAGCCAAATACCTGACACAAAATCGCCTTATTAATCGCGTCGTGAGCCACTACCATCACCGTCGGCGCAGCACCCGATTCGCTCAACTCCCCCGTAGCGCTCAATTCGCTATAGGCTGCGACAATACTACTCCAGCCCTTTTTTGCCCGTCGCCACACATCGTCTAGGTTTTCACCCCCCGGCATCTGCACTGTTTCTGGCTGGCTTTGCCACTGAGCCAATAGCCCCGGATAGCCCGCCTCAATTTCAACCTCTAGCTTGCCTTCCCACTCACCGTGACTAATCTCCCACAGGTCTTCAGTCGTCTCTAGCGTTACCTGCGGATGATGCTGCAAAATTGCTTCTGCCGTTTCTTTGGGCCGCAGCATTGAAGAGGTCACCGCCGCATCTATTTTGATCACCTTTAAAAATTCACCCGCCTGCGCCGCCTGCCGATGGCCGGTATCATTCAGCGGAATATCAATTTGACCCTGAAAGCGGCCATCGCGGTTCCAATTGGTTTCACCATGACGCACCAGCAGCAGACGCGGCCCTTTGAACTTTGCCTTGCGCTTGGGCAAAGTCTCACCCAAATGGCTGGTCAAGTTCATAGACTCTAGCTGCGCCCCTGCCTCCCAGCCCTCTAAAAAATTCAGCACACTGATCGCACAGTTTTCCTGACCCATACTGTTCAAACTTTCTGGGCCAAGACCAATAGCAGCCCCAATCAAAGCCCGGTTAATGGCGCTATGGGCGACTATCAGAACGGTTTGCCCGCTGTGTTGCTCAACTAAGGGCTGTAAAAACTGCCTCGCCCGCTGCCAAATATCGCGCACCGGATAAAAGTCACTGGTCGTGCCATCGTCATTCAAAACTGCCATTTTGAAGCTATTAGCATCTTGCCGCCAAGCTTTGTATTGATTAAGGTACTGAGCCTCTACATCGGCGAAAGATTTGGACTCCCACAGCGGCAGACTAATTTCTTTGATCAAATCGGTGGTTTGAATGGGCGGCAGTTTTTCAGCGCCTGCATGAGCACCCATCGTTTCCATAATCAGCTCACAGGTTTTGGCCGCACGCTTCAAAGGGCTGGCGTACACCGCATCTAGCTTCAGGCCGCTGAGCATTTTGCCAACTTTGCGAGCTTGCTGTTCGCCTAGCTCAGTCAGCACTGACGAATCGTGATGTCCTTGAATAATGCGCTGGGCGTTAGAGGTGCTCTGCCCATGACGAACAATAATAACGGTAGTTTTCAACGGATCTGACCTCGCCAATGGATACGCCAGAGCTATCTTACAATACGAGCATGGAGAGAACGGTTACCTACAGTTCGGCCTACACCCTGGTGCCGACCTACGAATGCTTTAATCGCTGCACCTACTGCAACTTTCGCCGCGATTCGGGGGCAGATGAGTGGATGAGCTTAGCCATTGCCAGAGAAGTCTTAGAGCGCTTGCAGTCTGAAAAGGTGATCGAAATTTTGATCCTCAGCGGTGAAGTGCATCCGCAAAGTCAGCGCCGATCTGCATGGTTTCAGCGCATTTATCAGCTCTGCGAACTGGCGCTAGAGCTTGGCTTTTTACCCCATACGAACGTCGGCCCACTGAGCTACGCCGAAATGGAGCAGTTAGGCGCAGTCAACGTGTCGATGGGTCTGATGGTAGAGCAAGTGACGCCTAAGCTTTTAGCAACCGTTCATGCTCATGCACCGAGTAAGCGGCCCACTGTGCGGTTACAGCAACTCGATTTTGCGGGGCAGCTCAAGATTCCGTTTACCACCGGATTGCTGCTGGGCCTGGGGGAAACACCAGAGGACTGGGCGCAGAGTTTGGAGGCGATCGCCCAATCCCACCACCAATGGCACCACATTCAAGAAGTAATTTTGCAGCCGCATCAGCCCGGTCACAGCCAAACCAAAACTCGCCCCGCTTGCCAAGGCCCAACGCTCTTACAAGCTATTCACCTCGCCCGCGAGGTTTTGCCCGCAGAGATCACGATTCAAATTCCACCTAATTTAATCCAATCCGATCAGGCTCTGCTCGACTGCCTGAATGCAGGCGCGCGCGATCTTGGCGGCATTGGCCCAATTGATGAAGTCAACCCCACTTACGACCATCGCCCCCAAAACGCCATGACCAAGCTGTTGCAAACTCAGGGATGGACGCTAAGGCGGCGACTGCCCGTATATGAGAAATATGATGCTTGGCTGCCTAACCATCTTCAGACAGCCGTGCAAAAGTGGCGCGATTAGAGCATGTCAGAGAGCTAAAAGGGTTCTAAACGCGACCACGCAGCATCTGAGCCATTTCATTTTGCTTCGGAGACTACTCTAGCGCCGTCTCTTCGGTAATTCGGCCCGCCTCGTACAGCGCGTACAGCGTTTGGTTCATCGTACACATGCCATCAAACGTACAGTTCGGCAAAATCGCCTCGACTTCATCGAGCTGACCGCGCAAAATGTAGTCTTTAAT
>JBGTIK010000048.1:0-15320 GCA_041745715.1 Phormidesmis sp. | reverse complement strand
GTTCTCAATAGTTAACCTTAATTGAGAATTTTTATGACTTAGTTCATTTGAACTGCTAAGCCATGAAAGTCTTTCCAAAACAGGGCTCTATCATTAATACCTGAGTGTGACACTTCAAAGGGCGGAATGTGGGTTCAATTGCTAATTAGGCTGCTGATTAGGCCGACTGCAATTAGCCAACATCAAATTCTCCAGACTCACTAACGCATAAAAAAGCTCCTCAGACCATCAAAACTGAAGAGCTTCTTACAATTAAACCGCAATCGAATCACAATCAAATCACAGCCAAACATGAGATGCGGAACCCGGGACTTGAACCCGGAAGTCCTTGCGAACACTAGAATCTGAATCTAGCGCGTCTACCAATTTCGCCAGTCCCGCAAAAACGCTGCTCTCCTAGTTATCTCTGGGCTACTTCTGCGCATGACAGCTGAAAACGCTGCGCGCAGAACAAATCCTCTAGATAATCTGCTCAAGGCTGCGACTAACAATAATCTAGCAGTCCGTGACATCCGTCAACCGCATAGTGTTCTTAATCTACGCTTAATCCAAGATATGATGCGATTCCATCCATGTTTTTTGGATTGAATCCGTCTTGTAGCGGATGTCGATCACTGAAGTAGCCCAAACTTTGTGCAAATCAGTCGGGAGAAACCCTGAACTTTCGGGTAGAATCCATACCAAATTCTGCGGATTCTCTTTACCTGGTTAATCCATTTCATCAACATTTCATCAACATTATCAATTTATGGAGGCTACTCCCATCGCTCCTCTCACCTCTTCAGCTTTGCCTACAGCCGCAGTCTCCGCAATCAAACTGGCCAGTAAGCCAGCCTCTGTGATGGAAATTTGGGGTGGCTACCCCTTGAGCGGTCACATTCCAGTCAGCGGGGCTAAAAATTCAGCCCTCGTTGTCCTCGGAGGTACGCTCCTATGCTCACAAACCTGCCGCATTCGCAATATCCCCGATCTGATGGATATTGGCCGTATGGCTAGCGTTTTGGAAGCGCTTGGACTCAAAGTTGCCCGCAATGGCGACATGCTTGATGTCGATGCCAGCCACGTCAGCCATTCCAAAGCGCCCTATGACATTGTCAGTAAGCTTCGAGCCAGCTTTTTTGTGATCGGCCCGTTGCTAGCTCGCTTAGGCGTAGCTAGAGTTCCACTCCCTGGCGGCTGCGCTATTGGAGCCCGCCCGGTAGAGCTTCATATTCGCGGCTTACAGGCACTCGGCGCTCACGTTCACATGGATCACGGCGTCGTTCATGCCTACGTACCTGGTGCGCGCGGTAAGCTCAAAGGCGCAAAAATTTACTTAGACTATCCCAGCGTTGGCGCAACCGAAACGCTGATGATGGCAGCGACCCTAGCTGAGGGTGAAACCGTTTTGGAAAACGCCGCTCAAGAGCCAGAAGTGGTTGATTTAGCAAACTTCTGTATCGCCATGGGCGCAAAAATTCGCGGTGCGGGCACTAACACCATCATTATTACCGGTGTTCCTAGCCTTCACGAAACCGACTACGCCATTATTCCAGATCGCATTGAAGCCGGTACTTACTTAGTTGCGGGCGCACTCACCCGTTCTGAAATTACTGTCGGCCCGGTTGACCCTAATCATTTGACGCCGCTATTGGCTAAATTGCGTGAAATTGGCTCCACCATAGCAATTGAAGAAAATAATAATATTCGGATTTCTCCGGGCGATCGCATCCTCCCGACCGACATTCAAACCTTGCCCTACCCCGGCTTTCCAACCGACCTACAGGCGCAGTTCATGGCTTTACTCACCCTGGCTGACGGCAGCAGCACCGTCAGCGAAACCGTCTTTGAAAATCGCTTGCAGCACGTCGCTGAGTTCAACCGCATGGGCGCAGATATTCGCGTCAAAGGCGACTGCGCAATTGTGCGCGGCGTCACTCAGCTTTCAGGCGCACCCGTCACCGGCAGTGACCTAAGAGCTTCGGCAGCGTTGGCTATAGCGGGCCTAGTTGCCAAAGGCAAAACTACCCTTCACGGCCTGCATCATCTAGATCGCGGTTATGAAAAATTTGAAGAAAAGCTCACCCACGTCGGTGCCCGCCTGCGTCGAATTCCACGCAGTGAGGCTGATGTGGCCGCTCAGCCAACGTCCATAGGCAGTGAAGTGCCAGCAGATGTAGCGGTTGGCGTGGCGGTTGGGTGATGGCATGAGGAGCAGGGGAGGCAAGGCGCAGAGGGCGTAGAAAGAGTAGAGGTTGGTCTAGTTAAAAGATCGCTAGAATCTTTGCAATCGCACTAGCTTGCTTACCTCCTCACCCCAACTCCCATGCCCTCATTCCCTGTTTCTCCCAAATCCACCCTCACCGGACTCAACGCCGATCACTTTCGCCATCCGCTCGACAAAAAAGCCACTCAGTCACTCAAGCGTCTACCCGGACTAGATGTAGCTATTCGTAGTCTGCTCGGCCCGATGGGCGAACAGTTCTTTTACTTAGAAAATATTGCTGCAAGTGTTTTAGTCGGGCCCAAGCAACTGCCTGATCTCTACTGGTCTCTGCAAGAAGCTTGCCAAATCCTTGATCTTGAAGTGCCTCAGCTCTACATTAAGCAGCACCCCGTGCCAAATGCCTATACCTTTGCAATGCGCGGCAAGCAGCCTTTCGTCGTGGTGCACACTGCTCTAATTGAGCTACTGAATCCGGCTGAAGTACAGGCTGTGATTGGGCATGAGTTGGGCCATCTTAAATGCGATCACGGGGTTTACCTGACCTTGGCCAATCTATTAACGTTAGCTACAAGCCAATTACCCTTTGGCTCCGTACTGATGCAAGGCTGGCAATCGCAGATCATGGAGTGGGTGCGCTGCGCTGAATTTACTTGCGATCGCGCCGCTCTACTTGCCACCCAAGACGCCCGCACCGTCGCCTCTGTCCTCATGAAGCTATCTGGCGGCTCACCGACTCTCTCGCCTCAGCTCAACTTAGACGCCTTTATTGACCAAGCCCGCTCTTACGACGCCATCAGCGACAGCGAAATGGGAGAAATGCTCAAGCAGCTAAAAACTAACGAATTGAGCCACCCGGTTCCAGTCCTAAGAGCTAGAGAAATTGACCGCTGGGCCAGCACCGCTGACTATCAATCGTTACTCCATGCCCGTCCGCTAGCAGCAGACACTGATACGACTGACCACTCTGGTGGCTGGCGGCAGTGGTAATCACATAAGATAGCTAGTAAAAGGAAGCTGACAAATTTGCTCAGCAAAAGGCTGTAACAAAGTCACCCAATTCGGTATACTGAATAGCCTACCGGGCAAGTGGCGGAATTGGTAGACGCACCACACTCAAAATGTGGCGACTTCGGTTGTGCGAGTTCGAGTCTCGCCTTGCCCATACGGCTTATTTTTTCTAGCTGACTTCTTTACCTATATTCTCAAAAAAGTAAAGGGAGAAATCTTATGGCTCAGCAGTTAAAGCGCTGGGAATCACCTCGAAGCGAAGGTCGTAATCGAAAAGGGCGAGGCGGTTCTGCAAAGCAAAGGCAGTACAAAAAACGGCAAAAGCTATTAGTAAAACGGCTACAGGAGGGAAGCGATCGCTCCAAACTCAAGCCAGAAATTAAACCACCAGAGTTAAACTCAAAAACCAAGCCAACTAGCGCTAACACAAACAAAAAATACAAGAAAAAAGAGGCTATTGAACAGCTTCTTTTTTTTGCTTTTTTCTCCCTCATTACCACCCTAAAAACTGACTCATACCGCTGCCAAAAAGTGACCGGATAATGCCTCAACAGCCCTGTTAATAGAAGGGGCAATTGAGGGGTGATACCTGCCATTGCCATGGACTTGCACCCATCGCTGTAGCCAATATTGTTTAAACAACTATCTCAACAACTTCAGTGATTTTAGTAGGACAGATGGGCAAGCTGATCGCAGACACTTTGTTAAGGTTTAGGGCTTCCGTTGACAAACCAATCAAAAAATTATCATCCGCCTGTCAAAGCAGCACTCTACTATGTGCGGATCAAAACTTACAACAGCAGCAGGTTGTTTGACTCACAGAATAATTGCTTAAAAAATACTGTTGTAGAAAAGCCTGCAATAGCCTATTTACAGACAGAACAGCCCGCTGCAGAAGCCTTAGAGACAGCGCTTAACAAGTCATTACGTAAATCTTTCTCAAGCGTTTTATCTAAAATTGTGTCCGATGAGCTGCTGATCGCCGCTAGCTGCCGAGGCATTACCTTAGATCAGTGGGTGATTGTTCCGGATGCTCTGTATGCGCTTATCCTCGTTCAAGAAGATCGCCCTGATTTTGACATCACTAGCGGCAAACCTAGACTGCTAAATGCATTTGTTGCAGGCTTTAAAGCGGCTACTGCTAAGCGCATTAACCTAGTTCGCAATCAGCTTGGTTCACCGGTTTGGCAGCGTAGCTACCAAGAGCAGCAAGTAGAAGATGACTTTATGCTCGCGCGCCTACGCAAAAAAAATGAACGCAGCCGATGACATTCTGGAATCTAGCCAACTAATAGGTAGCTAGGATTCCGCTTACAAACATCACTTTTATAACCTTCACTTTACGAACTTTGCTGACTCAACTAGCTTAGCGACTATCGCACGCTGCGATCGCTCATCCGCCGAAAAAAGTGCCCAAGCCGTCATGTAGTCTAAATAGCTAACTTAGAGAGTCTTTTCACTGGCAGGTTCATAGGTCAACTAATCCTGGTGGCGGCGTGATTTCTATTCGACCTTTAGAAATATCTACGACCGGGACAATGGCTTCTACAAAGGGAATGAGCAGGGTTTTGGGGGCCTTGGGCTTATTTTTACGTCTAGCCTGACGTTTGAGCTTGCCTGCGGCTTTGGCTCGAATGGATGGATGAGAGGTGTCTTTGGTTGGCTCTGGGTCTATTGTGGGTACTGGTGAATCTGACGGTGTCGTCTCAGCGGCTGGCGTGATTTGTTCTGTCGGTTGCTCGGCTAGCGTGACTTCGAGCATGTCGTGGCCCATTGTGAATAGGTCGGTGACGGTGCCGAGCAGAGTTTGATCGGCTTGCAGGTACACGTTGAGACCGATTAAGTCGGAAACATGAAATTCGCCGGGGTTGAGCCTGAGGCGATCGCTCTTGGGCACGAGCAGCTCAGATGCTCTCAAATCTTCGGCCTGATCGCGATGGTCAATGCCTTCGAGCTTGACTAGATACTGATTTTTGCCGTCTAAAAAGCGACCGCTAGTAATGCGGATGAGCGTGAGTTCGCTGTGAGGTTTTTTGAGCCAGCGATCTCCTGGTTGGGTAAAGCGCTCAGGAAAATCACTCTCCGGATACACTTTCACATGGCCATTTAGGCCGTGCGCACCGACAATGCGCCCGATCACTAGCCAGTCTGGCTGTTGCCTGAGAGCGTCATCGAGAGATTCATTCGCTGCTTCACTAGGCATTTCCATTACACAGCCGCCATCATCGGCTTCACGGAATACACCTGATTGGTCAGCGTTGCCAGATGCTGCAAAGCGCTTACAAGCTGTTCATCCGTCGCGGTCAGGCTAATGCGGAAACACTGATGCATATGCGGCCAATCTTTACCGTTGAGGCTGTTTTCTAAACCCGGAAAGAACGGGCTGCCGGGCACAATAATCACGCCGTATTTCTTTAGCTCATTGTAAAAATCCCAATCGCTCATGGGTAGATCGTCAAACCACAGCCAAGCAAAAATCGCGCCTTCACCTCGGTGCAAGCGCCAGGGCACTTCGTTAGGCATGTAGCGGGTAAGGGCTTCTTCGAGTACCGCAAATTTGTTTTGGTAGTGAGGCCGAATCACGTTGAGCGAAATATCGGCCAAAGCTCCACTGCGAATGGCTTGAGCCGCGATCGCTTGACCATAGCGACTAGAGTGAATGCACAGGTTCGTTTGAAAGGCTTCTAAGATTTGGATGATTTTTTCATCACCAATTGCAATACCCACCCGCTCACCCGGTAAGCCTGCTTTAGACAAGCTGATGCAGTGCACGATATTAGGCCCGAATATGGGCGTCATTTCAGTAAAATTCAGGGCTGGAAATGGCGGGGCGTAGGCAGAGTCGATAAAGACAGGCACATCGTAGGGAGCGGCCAAATCGACGATGCCCTGCACTTCGCTGGCCGTGATCACGTTGCCAGTAGGATTGCAAGGCCGTGAAAAGAGAACAAAGCCGGTGTTGTCGTTAATTTCTAGCTGGTCAAAATCGGGGCGATACTTAAAAGAGTGCGCATCGCTGCCAAGTTCGATGAAGGGGCGGTAGGCTTTGACGGCTTCAGGATAGAGCGTGACGCCGCCGTAGCCAGTGTAGTCAGGGCTGAGGGGCAAGACAATATCTTTGAGCTGACCTTTGCTGCTGTAGCCACCGAGGGCATTGGCGGCCAAAAAGTAAAGGTTTTGGCTACCGGGCGTGATTAAAATGTTGCGTGAGGTGAGGCTGAGGCCATAGCGCTGGTTAAAGTCGTCGCGCACGGCTTCGATGAAGGGCTCGTAGCCTTGACTAGCGCCGTACCGACAGACAACTTCGCCATATTCTTTGCTGGCCAGCAGCTCTGCTGTACAATCGCGCCAAAGCTGTTCAACTTCTGGCAAAATTACCGGATTACCGGCACTAAGGTTAATGAATTCCTTTTGCTCGTTTGACGTCTTACTCGCGTTTAGCGTTTCGATAATGTCTTTCATAATCGCGCGCACCCCGGTTAGGTGAGACATGCGATCGCCGAACTGAGTAAGGGCAGGAATCATGATTGCTTAGGGTGTCATGTGTTTACGGCCTAGTTTGCGCCTATTAGGCATGGCCTGTTCGATCAAATATAACCTCTATCTGACTTACCCATGCACCGTTCCTGGCAACTCGACTTTTATCGCCGCCCTCTGCAAGATCCGTCTGGTAATCCGCTTTGGGAGCTATTGATCTGCGATCCACAGATGACGTATACCTATGGTGAATTTTGCCCGCAGCGGCAGGTGAGTGCGCCTTGGGTACGCGAACAGCTACAGATTGCAAGCGATCGCGCTGGTGGCTGGCCCACTCATATCGATATTTTTCGTCCGCAGACCGTCAGCTTGGTAGAAGTCGCCTGCCGAGAGCTGCCTATAGAAGTGCGCCCAACGAGAGAAGTGCCAACGCTCAAGCAGTGGCTGCGAGAGCGGGCCGTTTGGTACCCAACCCTGACCAACTATGTCCCTGATACCTATGACCCCATCGCTATAGATCGGCCTGCCCCTCATCCGATTGCTGATTACTTAATGGGCGAACAGTGGCAGTTTGCGGCTATTGGCTCCAGTGGCCTGATGCGCTTGGAGCAGGAGCCCATTCCCATCAGCTCGATTCCACTCGAATTAAATCCAGTGAGCTTAGGCTTGCCCAGTACGCTGCTGATTCCGGGTGTGATTATTAACGGCGCTCGGCAGTCGATGGCGCTGGCTCAGTGGCTGCAATCAGTGCAGCCGGTAATGCTGCAATATATCGCTGGGGCTCCGCATGGTTTGCTGCTAGAAGCGGGACTGAGCGATCGCTGGATTTTGGCCACCTTCGAAGACAGCGACGTAGCTGGGGCCGCGCGCACTTTTACTGAGCGCAAGCAAGCCGCTCAGGGGCTGCACTTTTTGCTGGTGCAGCCCGATGATTCAGGCATGACCTACACCGGCCTGTGGCTGATGCGCTCAACCGCTAGCAAACAGATTTCGGCTGTGCCCAGTTAACTCTACAAGCTGACTCTAGGCGAAGCGAAACCGAGATCAACGCTTGATTGGGCCGGTTCATAGTGCGAAAAATGACCAGATGGATTCGGTAACGCAAAGCGCTTAAATCAAAAAACATTTTGCGCCGATCTGTTTTAGGGCAGATGTGAACGGTAGAATTCCTCTTGACAGCCCAATAGGAAAAATTGATGGAGTATCTGGCAGGTCATCCCATAAAAATCGGCATCATTGGCGGCAGCGGTCTCTACCAGATGGAGGCGCTCAGCGATGTCAAAGAAATTAAGGTAGAGACTCCCTTTGGCGATCCATCAGATGCGCTGATTACCGGCAAACTCGATGGCGTGCCGGTGGCTTTTTTGGCGCGCCACGGTCGTGGGCATACGCTCACCCCTTCGGAGCTGCCTTTTCGGGCGAATATCTATGCGATGAAGGCGCTGGGCGTGGAGTATTTGATCTCAGCGTCGGCGGTAGGCTCACTCAAAGCTGAGGCCAAACCGGTGGATATGGTGGTGCCGGATCAGTTTATTGATCGCACGAAGAGTCGGGTTTCGACCTTTTTTGGGGAAGGGATTGTGGGCCACATTTCTTTTGGCAATCCGGTGTGCGATCGCCTTGCCACTCTCCTCGCCGATGCCGTTGAAAGCCAGCAGTTCGAGGGCGTGACCTTGCATCGCGGCGGTACGTATGTGTGTATGGAAGGCCCCGCTTTTTCGACGAAGGCCGAATCAAATTTGTACCGCAGCTGGGATGCGACCGTGATTGGGATGACGAATTTGCCGGAAGCCAAGCTAGCCAGAGAAGCCGAAATGGCCTACGCCACGCTAGCACTGGTGACTGACTACGACTGCTGGCACACTGATCATGACAATGTGACGGTAGAAATGGTGATTGGCAACTTACAAAAGAACGCCGTCAACGCCCAAAAGGTAATTCAAGCGGTCGTTCGTGAACTCAATGAAAATCCGCCCGAATCAGAAGCGCATTCGGCGCTAAAGTACGCCATTATTACGCCGCTAGATAAAGTTCCGGCGGCAACTAAGCAGAAGCTGGCTTTGCTGTTGCAGAAATATATATAGGAGATAAGTAGGAGAAATGTGCGCGGCGGTTGGCGTACTTTCGTACGCTTTACCTGGGTAAGTCGTTGAGAATGCTTTGAGCTTATCGAGAGGTGCTCTCGCCTTGAGGCATTCCTTCAGTCAAGGCCGCGATAAAGCGCCGCTATCGCGAACTCTAAGCCAACACTTTCAAGCAGGACGCGATCGCCTGCCCTGTAAATCACAGTTTGCCACGCATCTTCAGCAATGCGACGGTGGCACTGTACTTTTTGATCTGTCTGTGAAATCAAAACATACTCTTCTAGCGAGTCAATCCGTTGGTAGTCATGCAACTTATCGCCTGCATCAAAAGCTTCCGTACTTGAAGAAAGCACTTCAGCGACCAACTTGGGGTATCGCTTGATGTAACGATCCGCGTGGTCGCGCGCCTCACAAGTGACAAACGCATCAGGATAGTAGTAAAAGTCATCTTTATAGTTGACCTTGACGTTCCCAGAATAAAACCGAAAGTCAGGCGAGTCTCCAAAGTGAATGTCAATTAACCTAAGCAAGTTAAACGCGATGCGGTCGTGATTATCGGTGCCGCCTGCCATCGCATAGACTAATCCACGCCGGTATTCGTGACGAATGGAGCTACGGCGCTCAATGCCAAGATACTCTTCAGGACTTATGTAATGCGGGATGGCAATCATGGATTCGCGATCAAGCAGCTTACTTCCGTATAGCTCCATTGTAGTCGCCATACCGTAGCGGGCTTTATCTTTTAGCACACGTAGCGCCTTGGTTTTTTACGCCAGCAATCGCGGCTTCAGGTGCGATCGCGTCCACAGACACCGCTCTTACAGCCGGACTCAGCACAGCTTCATACCCGTCATATTGCGTACCCATCACCCGATCCCAAAAGGTGAAATACAGGCTGTAGTGCACCGTGTACTTACGGTGATGCATCCAATGGTGCGTGCAGCCTACCAGCCAACTGCCCAGCCAATCGCCCACCGCCGAATCTTCAAAAAGTCTGACCCCAAAGTGATGAATTAGCGCGCCCATTGTCATCATCATCACCACCGCCACCAGCACTGAAACATGCATGGGAATCAGCATTACCGCACCCATTAAATAAATAGCTTGCACCATTGCTTCAGCCGGATCAAAGGCAAAAGCTGTCCAAGGCGTTGGATTTCTGGAATGGTGATGGCCTTGGTGCAGCCATTTGTAGCAGCGGGGGTGATGAGACAGGCGATGAGTGAAATAGAAATAAGTGTCTTGCAAAATGATCACTAATCCTAGGCTGAAGCCGAGGTACCAGAGCCCGTATTGATCGGGCTGCTGATAGATGCGGGTGTACCCAAGCTTGTAAACCGTCATCATCAGCGCTGCACAGATGGAGAAAATACCCGATGACATCACCGATAAGATGACATCGCTGCGAATCGCTGACCAGATTTGAGTGAGCGAGGTGAAGCCAGGTTTTGAACCAGACGTTAAGCCAGAGTTCGAACCAGCAGAAAAGCGTGATCCGCACCGCAAATAGAGCAGCCAATAGAGACTGCTAGCCGCAGCGATATAGCCTACTACGGTAACGATGAAAAATATCACACTGTGTTGGCACAGTTCTGTTAGCGAGGGGTTGTTTAGCAGTAAAGAAAGGGTCAATGACGGTATAAATAGTGCAGATTTATTCCCTGAAGTTTACTGGGTTGAGTTCGCTTTGACCATAGCGCTAGGACAGTGCTGCATCCGTGTGAGGAAATCACGGATGCTCTCATAAAGCCAATTGACAAAAGGTTCAATATAGCCACTCGCCTAAATAGCGGCAGGCTCGGCCTCCACCCAAAGAGATAATTGAAAAATTAAGTAAAGTGTTGTGAAATGTAACAGAAAAGGTCGTTTATAAAAAAATGTTGCGGATTATTGATCCCGCTGTTAGCGTGTGCTTGTTCAGTTCTTTTGTGCTGAGCTTTGATTAAAAAATCGATTTAACTAACTGGCTTAAGTCAGTCGTGGTTTGTCACTAGGTGGCATTTTTATCGACATTCAGGAGGTCTACTCACGATGAATTTCTTCCCCATTGCTCGATTACTCCGCCCCCTTCACAGTTCTTTTCAAGCAAGATTGGTGATTTGCCTATCTTATCTACAGCACCTGCTCATGAGGGTTGCTGTGGCTATTTCGCTAAAGCTTTGCCTGTTTACAGCGCGGGTTTTGCTCGGTACGTCTCGGAATTCTGGCAAGCAAGCCAATCAGTTTTAGTGGGTATCAAGGCTCCGCTATGTCCAGCGTTGAGCCTGCAAAATTTACCTGCAAACTTTATTTCACCAAAAAACATTTTGACGCACTCGTTTTCAGCAGTGCACTTAGCAGTGTGCTTAGCGGTGCGTTCATCCGAGCTGTCGCATGGCAGTTTAGTCCCTTCAAAGGCTTTTGAAACATGAATATTCAAGGAAAGGTTGCGTTGATAACTGGCGCATCCAGAGGAATCGGGCGGGCGATCGCTTACGAACTTGCTCGGCATGGCATTGCTCGATTGATTTTAGTGGCCCGCAATTTGCCGTTGCTGGAGGAAGTAGCGGCGGATATTCGGCAAATGGGCGTAGAAGCGGTTCCTTTGGCGATGGATCTGACGGTGCGATCGCATATCAGTGCCACCGTTGCCCAAGCTTGGCGTGACTATGGCGATATCGACTTGTTGATTAACTGCGCCGGGATTGCCCATCAAGCGACTTTTCTAAAATCACGCGCTTTTAACGTGCAGCAAGAGCTGTCTACGAATCTCATGGGCATGTACACCGTCACCAGCTTGATCGCTAGGCGAATGGCGGCCAAGCGCAGCGGCACGATTGTCAATGTTTCTAGCCTGATGGGCAAAGTAGCCGCGCCCACAATGGCGACTTACTGCGCCACGAAGTTTGCGATTGTCGGATTCACCCGCGCTTTGCGGATGGAGTTAGCGCCTCACAATGTCAAGGTGATGACGCTGCTACCGACGCTCACCGATACTGATATGGCTAAAGATCTGCGAAAGTTTCGCGGTGTGATTTCCATCAGCGCCCAAGAAGTCGCTTCTGCCTGTCTGCGAGGGCTGAGCCGGGATGCGCCCGAAGTGCTCGTCGGGTGGCAGTCTCACCTAGCGGTTTGGTGCGATCGCCTATCGCCTGCGCTACTAGAGGTTATCTTGAAGCTGAGTGCCCCGAAGTCTATGAGGTTGAGGAAAGCCTGAGCGTTCCATCAGGGCTCTCTGAGAAGCGATAAAGCGATTTTCGCATTCACACTTCATCGCTTTATCGCTAGGCTAAAGCTTTGCGCTTTTTAGGATTGTGCTAGCGATATGAGTATTCAAGATACGGCTTCTTTAGACACGGCTTTGACGGCAACCGCTCAGTCCACGTTATATGGAGAAAGAGCGATCGCTGAAGGCAAGCTGATCACTTTCCCAAATCCGCGCCCAGGGCGGGAATACAACATCAGCATCACCCTGCCCGAATTTACCTGTAAGTGCCCTTTTTCTGGCTATCCAGACTTTGCCACAATTTATATCAACTACGTCCCCGACAAAAGAGTCGTAGAGCTGAAGGCCATTAAGCTGTACATCAACAGCTATCGCGATCTCAATATCTCTCACGAAGAATCTATCAACTTGATCATGGATGATTTTGTCGCCGCCTGCGATCCGCTATCGGTGACGATAAAAGGTGATTTTTTGCCCAGGGGCAACGTGCACACCGTCATCGATGTGTCTCATCGCAAAGCCCAGTAGCTGTGCTGCTGAAGTTCCTACAGATTAAAGTTCTTACAGTCTAAAGTTCCCAGAGACTACAGACCTTCAACTCGAAGCGCTGGTGTAAAACCGTAAGGCAAATTGCCAAAACCATCGAGACGCTTGAAACAGCATTGCGGCTAAAATGGCAGCGCTCAATAGCCATGTTGGATCGCTGCGATTCAGCATGGTTTGAGCCGGGACGGTGGTGAGGAAAGCCACCGGAATAATGAAGGTAAAAAAGATCCGGTAAGCGGCAGGATAGCCTTCAATGGGAAAGCGACCGGCTTCGAGGAGCGATCGCAGCACCTCAGTCACATGATAAATTTTGACAAACCAAATGCTAGTCGCACCCAAAATAAACCACAGACTATAAAGGCTAACTATCCCTAGCGCTAACGGCGGCAACAGCGCTAAATAAGCCCAAGGCGAAAGCCCCAGCTGACCGCCCGCATAACCAACTATGATCACTCCAAAAAGCACATCGGGCAGTCCCCAAGGTGAAACCGTGTGAGTCGAAAGCCAAAACTGTGAGCTAATCGGTTTAAGCAACACAAAGTCTAATGTACCTTCTTGAACATAACTCACAATTTTGTTCAGGTTGGGTACTAAAAAAGTCGCCGAAATGCCTTGTAAGACCGTGAAAATACCTAGCACCACTAGGGCTTCTTCCCAAGACCAGCCCTGAAAACTGTAGTCGTTACGGTAAAACAAAAACAGCCCAAACAAGACCGACGAGCCCGCCTAGACTGGTAATGACTGCTACGATAAAGTTAACGCGGTACTCTAATTCGGCAGCGAACGATACTAGCCAAAGCAGCCGCAGCACGCGCAGGTACCGCTTGATCATGCTTTCCCATTCTCCTTTACAATAGACCTCTTGCATAATTACTTTTGTGATATCCTGAAAGGCTTTAAAGAAAAGGGCCTTTGCCTACATCGTTTGGGTGCCCATAGCTAAAGTGCCGATATTAAAGGGATTTGAAAAAACCCTCTATATTAACATTAAATCTATTATGCAAGAGGTCTAATTTCGCCAACTAGCCGAGTCAGCTGGCCATACCTAGAATAATACAGATGTCTGAGCGGTGTTGATGCTAGAGATGGCTGATGAGCAGTAGGCTAACGCACACAAAAGGCAAGCGTGTCAACGTAAAGAAGGCTGAACATTTGGCTCAAGATGTTTTACAAAAAGCTCGTTTTTAAGAAAAAAGATTGAAGCTCAGTGGCCATCATCCTGCATTGAGATAAATTCCCAGCTTTTCCTGTAAGCGCTGTCTAGCTCGTGCAATTCGAGACTTTACCGTTCCTAAAGATACGCCAGTGGTAATAGCAATTTTTTCGTAAGAAAGTCCCTGTAGCTCACGCATGGCAATGGTCTTTTGAAAAACCTCCGGCAGTTCTGCCATAGCTTGCTTGAGGTGATCGTGAAACTCTTGAGTCATTATCGTGTCAGTAGGGGTCTGCTCGATGGAAGGCAACTCCCAATCGTACTGACCATCGCTAGAGTAGCGCGGCGCATCCAGTGAAACAGAGCCTCTAAAGCGCTTGCGTTTGCGCAGCTCATCGTAAAAAAGATTAGTGGCAATTCTGCCTAGCCAGCCTTTGAATTTGGCGGGTTCTTTGAGGCGATGGACGCTGCGATAAACGCGAATCCAAACTTCTTGGGCCAGATCAGCGCGATCAGGCCAGTCGGAGGCGATGTGGTACAGCAGCTTATCTACATAGCGCTCGTAGCGAGTGACCAGCTCAGCGAAGGCGGCTCGATCTTTTGGGCCGGAAGTCACTTGACAGCGAAAAATTAGATCGTGGTTTGATAGATTGCTCAGCGGCAGCTTGGCAGCTGCATGGGTGTCCGAGGACGGACTCACTACACCATTACTATTTGCCGGTAGCACAGCTAATGATGGGCCATTAGCTTCACTCACTTCGGCGATTGTAAATCCGTCACTGACATCAGCAACTGCACTAGCGGTCGAATTTACAGCCGAATTTAGCGGAAATTGATTAGTAAATAATTTTTTGTCAGCAGAGCATTTGTCAGCAGAGGATCTGCTGTGAGAAGCAGTCTGGAGAGAAGGGGGTAGAACCTGCAAAGGTGCCTTGCCCAAGGGAACAGGCTGTTTTAACGGGATCAAACTACTCATTCGGTTTAGAATCTCAATCCTAAAATTGGGCTGCACTCTGTGTGAAAAAAAATATGAGTGAAAAGAAATCTGTGTGAAAAGAAATATGAAAGGGTCATAAAAGCATGACGGTGCAAGGAAGTGTCGAATGACAATTGCTACTAAGCGTTGGCATTTACGGATACGTATACTCTAGACGTCTAATATTTGGACATTTTCAAAAGACTGAAACTTCAAAGACAACAACGTTTCCAGCGATTTTTTGTGAGTGGTATTTGTCTGTTCTAAACAAGTCGAAATCGCGGTTTTGAAGTCATCAAAGTGGGCATAATACCTTGAGTATAAACACTCATTTCTGACAAACTTCCATAACCGCTGAATCAAATTCAAGTGCGGTGAATAGGACGGTAGATAGAGCAGTTCAATATTGAGTGTCTCTGCTAAGTCGAACACCGCTCGACATTTCTGATAGCGGGCATTATCCAAAACCAGCGTAATCGGCAGGTCTAAGCCCAGTGCCGCTAGTTTGAGCAGCATTTCACAGATGCTTTCAGCATTGATATAGGTTTCATTGGTGACGGTCACGACTTCTTTGGTGATCGCATTGACGGCACCTAAGACATTGAAGCGTTTGCGTCCTGACGGGGACGCTATGAAGACACGCTGAAAGCACCAGAGAAAGCCCA
>JBGTIK010000047.1:0-12439 GCA_041745715.1 Phormidesmis sp. | reverse complement strand
AGCGGGAGCCAGATGGTTTTGGCGACCCCGGCGGGCAGGCCGAGTTCGATCAGGGCTTGGACGACAGTTCTCTGGAGGTCTATGCCTGGATTCATTAGCTTGGGGCGGCTTACGCTTGCTTAAGTTAGAGTGCTCTCACAGATTCTAGCGCTTAATCTGCGATCGCTGAATTCACTTATCGCTGAATCTACTTATGGTTTGCGCAAACGATGGCAATAGTGCGCGGCTAAGCGCTCAATAAAAACCCCCCCGACAAAGCCGGAGGGGATGGAGTTCCTGAAAATCGTCACTGAAGATATAGTGGGATGAGTTTGCTATCTTGAGAAGGGGGGTATCGCCCATCACCTCTGTATGGATACGGTTTTGAAATCGCTTACTTTTTACTAAGGGAACTAGGGGCTTATTTTCTTGCAGCTATTTTTTAGCTATTTTTCCCATAGCTGTAACCGTTTTTCGAGGGGTACATAAAGCTGGTCGTGGGGGCCTTCATAAATTTGAGTGGGACGGAAAATTCGGTTTTTGCCGATTTGCTCTTTCCAGTGGGCTAGCCAGCCAGCGACGCGAGCAATAGCAAATATCGGCGTAAACAAATCGGTCGGAATTCCCAGTTTGCGGTACACCAGCCCAGAATAAAAATCAACGTTGGGATAAATGCCTTTATGCCCAAGCTTTTCTTCAACGACCTGCTCTAGCTCTAGGGCAATATCGTAGTAAGCATCGCGGCCAGCTTTGTCAAAAAGCTGCTCAGCTAGCCCTTGCAAAACCGCTGCCCTGGGGTCTTTGACCTTATAGACTCGGTGACCAAAGCCCATAATTTTTTCACGATTAGCGATCCGCGCTTCGATGTAGGGACGCACATTTTCAATCGAGCCAATCTCTCGCAGCATATCAATGACTTCTTCGTTAGCGCCGCCGTGTAGGGGGCCTGCAAGCGTACCTACCGCTGAGGCAACCACCGCGTAAGGGTCGGTCAAAGTAGAAGCGGTGACCATTGCTGAAAAAGTCGAGGCATTAATAGTATGCTCAGCGTGGAGAATCAGACACACATCAAAGATTCGAGCCTCTAATGGGTCTGGCACCTGCTCATTGAGCATGTACAAAAAATTGGCAGCGTAGTCTAGGTCGTCGCGCGGCTGCACCGGGTCGTTGCCTTTGCGCATCATTTTGAAGGCGGCGACCATAGTCGGAATTTTGGCGAGTAAGCGCACCACGGCATCTTGCACATAGGTCGGATCTTCCAATTCACGGCGAGAGTGAAAGAGGCCGAGAGCAGCAGCGCAGGCTTGCAGCGCGTCCATGGGGTGACCGCTTTCCGGGAAGCACTTCATCATGTCGCGAATGCGATATTTAAGGCGGCGGTGATATTGGACTTCGTGCTCAAAGTCTTTGAGTTCTTGTTGGGTAGGTAAGCCGCCCCAAATCAGTAGGTAAGCGGTTTCCAAGAAGCTGCTTTTTTGGGCAATGTCTTCAATGCTGATGCCTCGGTACTCTAAAATGCCTTGCTGGCCATCGACATAGCTGATGCTCGACTGCGTGGCTGGAACGCCTTCTAATCCTGGCTTGTACTCGCAGGTCGTCATCTGGGTAGATCTCCTTTGGTAAGGTGAGAGGGAGGGGTAAATATCTGAAAATAGCGTTTGTGATATCGCCGGTAGTCTTTACGATATCGCTGTGTGGAGTGTCATAAATATACAAGCTGTACAAAGTTAGCTTTTGATTTAGAGCAAAAATCGGGGCGGCGATAGCCAAAAAAGCTGACTTTGACCGATGGCCTGATCAGCGGCAGGAAGGCGTAAGCCAATAATGCCTGCTTTTTTGAGAATCCACTGATGGCGATCGCTCCCCGTCACCAACTGCTGCGCCCACTGGCTTAAGTCAGGTTCATGCCCGACTAAGGCAACGGTTTGGCTAGTGGTTTGGCTAGTGGTTTGGCGCGCTTTGAGCCAGGTAAGCCAGTCTGAGAGATTGCCGCCCGGTTGCAAGGGTAAAAATTCTTGCGCGGGTGAGGACAGTCCGGCTGTATGCAAAATGTCAGCAGTTTGCTGGGCGCGAGTGAGTGGGCTAGTGAGTAGAAAATCGAACTGAAGCCCAAGATCAATTAGGCGCTGGGCGACGCGCTGGGTTTTGGTGATGCCGTTGGGCGTAAGTGATCGCGTCTCGTCAGCCACGTTCGCTTGCCGATCTACCGCAATGCCGTGGCGAATGAAATAAGCTTCGGTGAAGGCCATGTCCAAAATAATATCAGTAAAGCGATGTTGCCCTGGATATTATCCTCAGGATAATCCTCATGACTTTCCTTGAGACAGTCTGAATGATCTTAGCAACTGCGAGCAATCGCGACAGGATGCTTAATCAGTATTCAGCACACCGTTTTCAGGATCGACAAGTCGCTGAAGCTTTTGCTTAATTTGCTTATCAAAAACTTCCCACTTTTGGCGGTTGTAGTCGCTATTTTCGTAGTAGCCCGATAGAAAACCAATGGGAATTTCAAATCCACCAGCCATCGATCTGCCGCCGCCAAAGAATCGCCCCTGAGCGTCTTTGCCAAAGGCTTCTTTGATAAATTCGTCTGGATCAAGGGTGATTTTGTTGGTGCGTAGGGAGCCGACGACTAGCTCTTTTTCTTCGTCTTCGTCGTGGACGATGCCATATACCACGGCGGTATGGACGTTTTCTTCAGTGATTAAAAAGTCGGCAGCTTGGGGAATCGCGTCTCTGTCTTCGTAGCGTAAATAGCCGACACCAGCAATGGAGACGTTGTTTTGCATGGCTCGGTTGCGCAGCGATCGCTCTATTACATCCATCACCCGCCGCGAACGCGAGGCTTGCAGGACGGCGCTCAGCAGCGGCGCATCGTAATACTGGCTGAGGTAGGCCGCTGCCACAAAATCAGGTTCAGACGCCTGCATAAGCTGATTAGTATCTGAGCGGAGGCCGTGCATGAGTGCAGTTGCACATTTGACATGGTTGCTGTTGCTGCGATCTAGCTGAATCAGCCCGGCCTGAAGATACTGAGCCATCATCGTGGCTGTAGCATGAATGTCAGGGCGAATATCGGCTAGTTCGGCATTGAGCTTGCCTTGAGGGGCGTGATGGTCAATCACCAAGATCAGCGGTAGCTGAGCGACTTGCACCTTGGCTGTAAGGTGACTGGTAGTGCCTTGCGTATCAATGAGAACATAGCCCTGGTATTGGGCTAGATCAGGGCTATCTTTTTCAAACGCAGGCCAGCGCTTGGCGGGTAAGCCCGTGAGCTTGACGAGAGCGATATTTTCTTGATGGCTAAGGGTGCCGGAGTAGTAGATGTCGCACTGGATATTATAGGCGCTAGCAATCAAGCTATAGGCCCAAGCCGAAGAGAGCGCGTCGGGATCGGGGAAATCTTGCAGGAGGATGAGTTGGCGGCTGCCGCTGTGCTTTTTGAGCAGCTTTTCTAGCGCTTGTGAGGGGTTCGCTTCTAAGCCCGCAGCGCGTCTGATGGCAGCGGTGCGATCGCCAAAAGAGGATCCCTCTGATAAGGATTTGTCAGCTAAAGATCTATCAGAACCAGACTCGTCAATAGCATTGCGCTCGCGCACATCACGCTCTAACATTTGCTGTAAAGCCTGCTGGGAAGAGCGCTGATCTTCGGGCTGAAAGTCTGACTGAAACTCTGAGTTATCTAACAAAGCACTTTCCGGTAAGGTCATGGAAATAGCGGCACCTGCAATTGGCTGTTGATCTTCTATTATGACCGCTTATGACTGTTCATACAGAGTGCGTATTCAGAAGTGCGTGTTCAGAACGAAGATATACGCAAATTACGTAGGTAAGTCCATTCTAATGATCGAGATAGAAGCCTGTATACCTCCATCAGAGGGAGTCAAGCGCAGCAGCAGGGAATTGAAAAAAATCAGAAGTGAAAAAAATCAGTTGAGGCCAATAACGTACTGCCGCCATTCCTGATGAACGCCGCCGCGCACATGGCGAGAAATCTCGAAATAAAGGCTGCTGTGAGGTTTACGCGGCTGATAGGCTAAGGGCATCTGAGCTTCTTTGGGGGTGCGGCTGCCTTTTTTGACGTTGCAGCGAACGCAGGCGCTGACGATGTTTTCCCAAGAGTCGCCGCCGCCGCGTGAGCGGGGAATGACGTGATCAAGCGTCAGGCCGTCGCCAGCGTAACCACAGTACTGACAGGTGTGGTTATCGCGGTGCAGCAGGTTGCGCCGGGTGAGGGGAATGTCTTTGTAGGGGATGCGGACGTAGTGGCGCAGCCGAATCACTGTCGGCATCGGAAATCCGGGGTAAAGCAGCTGTTCGCGCTGCTCTATTTGCTCAGCTTTTCCTTTGATAATAAGCACAACCGCTCGTCGCCAGCTGGTAATGTTGAGCGGCTCATAGGAGGCGTTGAGAACGAGAACCTTACTCATTGTAAACTTGCCAAGATTCTGCATAGATAGTAGCACAGACAAAGCCATACACGGGTTTGAGCGGCTGCTACACTGTGTGACTAAGGTTTTTGACCATTTTTGACTAAGTGTTTTTTGTGAGGTTGCTATGCTGAGCTGGGATCAAACGCCCGCCCTGTCACCGATGCGCTGCTGTCGGGCGTGGGTGGAGATCAATCTCTCAGCTTTGGCTGACAATGTGCGATCGCTCAAAGCCTTTTTGCCTGCTGACACTGAGCTAATGTCGGTCGTCAAGGCTGATGCCTATGGTCACGGTGCGGTTACGGTTGCGCAAACGGTGCTATCGGCGGGGGCGAATTGGCTGGGGGTGGCGACGGTGCCTGAAGGCATTGAGCTGCGCCAAGCGGGAATTGATGCGCCGATTTTGGTGATGGGGGCGGTAAATGATCCGCAAGAGGTGCGGGCAATCGCGCATTGGCAGTTGCAGCCGACGATTGTGAATTTGAAGCAGGCGCTGATTTTTTCCCAGACGCTAGCAGAGTCGGATCAAAATCGAGGTCGGCGGTTTCAGCGATCGCTGCCGGTGCATCTAAAGCTAGACACTGGCATGTCACGGTTGGGGTTTGGCTGGCGGCAGGCCGTTGAACTAGCTAGGTTTGTGCAGCAGCTTTCGCATCTAGAGGCGGTGAGTGTGTACTCTCACTTAGCGACAGCCGACGATCCTGACTCAGAGGTGATGCGGTTGCAGCATCAGCGATTTGAGTCAGCGATTTCGGCGCTCAGGCGTGAAAACTTATTGCCTGCTCAACTGCACTTTGCCAATTCGGCAGCGACGCTAGCGGATGCTAGCCTGCATTACGACTTGGTGAGAGTGGGGCTAGCGACCTATGGGCTGTATCCTGCGCCCCATTTGCAATCGGTGGTGGATCTAAAGCCAGTATTAGAGGTGAAGGCTCGCATTACCCACATCAAAGATATTGAAGCAGGGACTGGGGTGAGCTATAGCCACAGGTTTATTGCTAAAGAGCCGATGCGAATTGCGATCGCAGGCATTGGCTATGCCGACGGCGTACCTCGGCTGCTATCGAATCAGATGCAGGCGGGGCTGCACAATCAAAAAATTTCGCAAATTGGCGCAATTACGATGGATCAAATGATGTTTGATGTATCGGCTATAGATGGCGTGCAAGAAGGCGATGTAGTGACGCTACTAGGGCAATCGGGTGAGCATATGTTCACAGCGGATCAGTGGGCGGAGATGGCGCAGACGATTTCATGGGAGATTTTGTGTGGGTTTAAGCACCGGCTGCCTCGGATTACCGCGACGACAGAGGGCGTGCGATCACCCCAAACCTCAGCTAGCGCTTCCGTTTGACGCCTAACGTGGGCCTTTTCAAGCCTTAGAAACAGGGCTCAAATCTATCGATCAAACTATCAATCAGAATATTGAGTGAAAATATAGGTAGAGCTTTCGCAGAGTTATTGGTATTATGGTTTCTCACTTGGAGAAGTGGCTGAGCGGTTGAAAGCGGCTCCCTGCTAAGGAGTTATGGGGTGTAAACTTCATCGAGGGTTCGAATCCCTCCTTCTCCGTTGGTTTTGGCGATTTGATTGGATTGAATCTATAGGTTACGAACGGCCCACAGCAGCCTTTCGGGCGTTGCATTAGGATGGGCAAATGAAAATAAGTGCTGGAAGCGCAGCTTGCCTTGGACATCAATGACAAACTGCCCGGGCAAAGGGGCTCCTAGCGCTTGGCCGGTGCCATAAAGCTCAAAGCTCTGGCAGCTCGGATCGCTGAGCAAGGGCATTTCTAGGGCCAAATCGCGCTGGATGATTTGGCTTTGGGTTGCATCGGTACTGGCGATTAGCAATAGGGTTGCGCCTAAGCCGACAAATTGCTGATGAGCGGCAGCGATCGCCAAAATATGCGGATAGCAAATAGGACAGTATTGCTTGGCCGTAAAGATGCGCGTGAAAGCTAAAACTACGGCTTTGCCTTGGTAGTCAGCCAGGGTATGGGTCGTGCCATCCGTGGCTTGAAGCCTGAAATTTGGAAGCGTCTGGCCTAGTCGGAAACGGCAGTAGGCAGGAACGGGCAGAAAGTTTTGTAAAAAGCGGCGATTGATCACGCCGCGAAAGTCAGCCGCGAAAGTCATTAGAGGTAAGCTGCATTATCAGTATTTTCTGAAGCAGATGAAGCCGCTCGAAGACACCTCTAGTGGTAGTAGGTGCCTTTCTAGTGGGTGCCTTGCTGGGTTCTAGACGGCGGCAAAGAATTCTTTTGATTTAATCGGATCAGGATTCATCGTGGCGCTACCGGGCTGCCAGTCGGCAGGGCAAACTTCGTCAGGATGCGTTTGCACATGCTGAATCGCCTGTAAGACACGAAGGGTTTCTTCGACGCTGCGACCAAAAGAAAGGTTGTTAACTGTCGCGTGTTGAATGATGCCTTCTCTATCGATGATGAATAGACCTCGCAGCGCTACGCCAGCGTCCGGATCGAGCACATTGTAGGCAGCGCTAATTTCTTTTTTGATGTCAGAGACTAGCGGATAGTTGAGATCGCCGACGCCGCCGGACTTGCGATCGCTTTGAATCCAAGCTAGATGAGAAAACTCGCTATCTACAGAGACGCCCATAATTTCGGCATCGATATCGCTAAAGCTGCTGTATTGATCGCTGAAAGCTGTAATTTCAGTAGGGCATACGAATGTGAAATCCAGCGGATAAAAAAAGAGCACCACGTATTTGCCTCGGTACTCAGAAAGCTTAATCGTCTTAAACTCTTGATCAACAACGGCTGTAGCTGTAAAAGCAGGGGCACTTTGACCCACTCTGAGGCATCCTGAAGTCTGCTCACTCATAAATTTTATTCCCTAAGAACACGACTATTATTTCATCGATGTAAATCTATTTGCTAAGAATCTTAACATCAATAAAGGCTCATCTCTGGCTGTTTTTACCTACGAAGTCAATTTGTTCACCTGTATTTTTTTCGGCTTATAGCTTTGCTGATGCGTTTCACCCAGTAGATTCTAAATCGATGTTAAATGACTGTTTTTGATAGCTGTTATAGCTGCTTGTATTCCCCTTATTTTTCTCTCGAGGTTTTCCCTTCGCAGGACTTTTCGAACACAGCTCGCAGTGTAACAACTTAACATGAAAAGATGAAAAAATTAAGATGAAAATGTTTCAGAAGATAGATGATTTGCTTTTCTAAATTCCTTACAGTATAAGGATTAGTGGACGTTGTTACTGATCGCATGGTATCGCTAACTCAATGGTTCAACTCAATAGTTATTTGTGACATCTGCTGTAATGGCAACGCCTTATCTGGGATGAATGCGATCGCTAATGAAGATCAAAAAAACGGTTTATTTTTCCAGGAGAATACAAAAGATGAAAGATACTTTCGCAACAACCCAAAAAACAGATGAAAAAATTGGCAAGAAGGCACTGATATTCAAAACTTTGGTCGCAGCTTCTTTGGTTCTTTTGCCTGCTTGTGCGGCTGGCCCACAATCTACCACAACATCAGCAGAAAGCGCCAATGTAACCACTGAAGAACTCGCCGATGACACCAATAGCTATGTCGGCGAGGAGGTAACCGTTCGCGCAGATGTTGAAGAAGTGGTAGATGAAACGGCTTTCGTAATGGAAAGTGAGGGCTTTCTAAACAACGAAAGAATTCTAGTGATCAACGCTTCTTCGGAACCTTTTCTGATTCCTGATGTGGGCGATTCTCAAGTACAGGTTACTGGCGAAGTAGAAACCTTTTCAATGGCAACAGCAGCCGAGGAATACAATTTAACGCTGGATCCTGATCTATATGGAGAGTATGAGAGCCAGCCAGTGATTATTGCTAGTTCATTAGCGCTAGCACCAGATCCAGGAGATATTACCGCTAATCCCGAAAATTACTACAATCAGAGAATTGCGGTGCAAGGCGAGGTGGAGGACATGCTTGAGTCAGGGCTGTTTACAATTGATGAGGACGAGCTATTCTCAGGAGAAGATTTGCTGGTCATTCCGACTCAAGGCACTACGACTATTCAAGATGGAGAAGCTGTTGTTGTTACCGGCGTACTTCGCCCCTATGTGAAGGCTGATTTCGATAAAGATTATGATCTTCAATGGGATCTTTCGGTTACGGAATCTGTTGAAGCTGATTACAGCCAAAAGCCTGTATTTGTAGCCGATAGCGTTTACCCTTCCGCTATTTAATTGAGCTTTCTAGAGGCCGCTGACGCAGACAGGTCAAGCGCAGCGGCCTCTAGAGAATTCTACTAGTTGTTGGGCTTAGCCTTGTACAGCTTAATCGGACGGTTGTTAGAGGGTTAACTGTTTTCACCCGCTATCATTAGCTAGTAGTGCACGGTAATCGGGAGGGGCGATCGCATTCATTTGTGAATATAAATGCCTCAATTGTCTCTAAACAAAGAGCCGCTTTATCTGCATACAGTTTGGCATACCTGACTGCTTGCTCTTCAACTTTTCGACGCTTTTTACGATTGCTGACTTTTACGGTTAATCTGTTACGGTTAGGATCGGGTAAATCAATCCATTTCACTTCAACAATGGCAAAAGCGCGATCACCATCCGTAAAAACTAAGTCTCCTCGGCCTCGATCTGTTCGGTTGGGAACCACTTCCCAATCGTTTTCAAGTAGTTAGGGGTGCTTAGGCAATAGCTGGTAGCTGTTACCAACAAACTTTCGTTTGAGGGCATTTTCACTGTTTTCTTTCTAAAAATGGCCATTAAATAGGTGCGAAGAAATTGGTCACGGTGCTTGATTTCAGACAAGTTCATGGCAGCTTTAGATAACAAGAATTAGATAACAGGGTTGATTTTGTCGAGCCTATTATCTATCACTCCATTTTTGAGCCAGAACATTCCGCACGTAACAAATTAATCAGTTCTATGCGACGGCGGAATGCCCTTTCTCTATTTATCTTGCTAGTGCCTAGCCTATGGACTTATCCAGCTGCCACAGCTTCCTTTTCAATCATCTCTTCCTGTTCTTTCGGAACAATTCGGCCTTCATCTTCAAAGCCTTTTATTTCATTAAAGTTGAGATAGCGATACAGCTCATCAGCAAACGGATCAATCTTGCTTGCAACGACTTCTAGGTACTCTTCCATATTGGGAATACGGCCAAGTAGAGCGCAAGCAGCGGCGAGTTCGGCAGAGCCCAGATAGACTTGAGCGCCTTTACCCATTCTATTGTTGAAGTTGCGAGTAGAGGTTGAAAACACCGTGACGCCATCTTCTACGCGAGCTTGGTTACCCATGCAAAGCGAACATCCAGGCATCTCTGTGCGAGCGCCTGAGGCGGCAAAAATACCGTAGTAGCCTTCTTCACGGAGCTGTTTTTCATCCATTCGAGTCGGCGGACAGATCCACAGACGACCTCTAGCCGTACCTGCACCTTCTAGCACTTTAGCAGCGGCACGGTAGTGGCCAATATTGGTCATACAAGAGCCGATAAAGACTTCATCAATTTTATCGCCAACAACTTCTGAAAGCGTTTTGATATTGTCAGGATCATTGGGGGCCGCGACAATGGGCTCTTTGATGTCGTTGAGGTCAATTTCGATAATTTCAACATATTCAGCATCGGCGTCGGCGCTCATGAGTTGAGGGTTGGCTAGCCATTTCTCCATCTCAGCAATGCGACGGGCAAGGGTGCGTTCATCATGGTAACCGCGAGCAATCATGTTTTTGAGCAAAGCAACGTTGGAGCGTAAGTATTCAGCCACAGTCTCTTCACTCAGCTTAATCGTGCAGCCTGCACAAGAGCGCTCGGCAGAAGCATCCGTGAGTTCAAAGGCTTGTTCTAGTTTGAGGTCGGGTAAGCCTTCCATTTCTAAAATGCGACCTGAGAAAACGTTCTTTTTATTCTCTTTGGCAACGGTAAGTAAGCCTTTTTGAATAGCGACGTAAGGAATTGCATTGACGACATCGCGCAGCGTGATACCTGGCTGAAGTTCTCCTTTAAAGCGCACCAGCACCGATTCGGGCATATCTAGCGGCATCGCTCCAATGGCAGCAGCAAAGGCCACGAGGCCAGATCCGGCTGGGAAAGAAATGCCCATAGGGAAGCGGGTATGTGAGTCACCGCCTGTACCGACGGTATCGGGCAGCAGCATACGGTTCAGCCAAGAGTGGATGATGCCATCGCCGGGTGTAAGGGCAACGCCGCCGCGAGAAGCAAAGAAATCTGGTAAGGTCGCATGAGTTTCGACATCGACGGGTTTGGGGTAGGCAGCGGTGTGGCAGAAGGTTTGAAGGACGAGCCCAGCGCTGAAGCCAAGGCAGGCGAGTTCCTTCATTTCATCGCGGGTCATGGGGCCAGTGGTGTCTTGTGAGCCTACGGTGGTCATTAGCGGTTCGCAGGCGGTGCCGGGACGTACGCCAAGGAGGCCACAGGCTTTGCCGACCATTTTCTGAGCGAGGGTAAAGCCTTTGCCGGTGTCGGTCGGAGCACTAGGGCGTACGAATACATCTGAAGCACTGAGCCCTAGTGCAGTTCGAGTCTTATCGGTCAGGGCGCGGCCAATGATCAAGGGAATGCGCCCGCCTGCTCGCACTTCGTCGATTAGGGTTTCAGGGGTGAGGCTAAAAGTAGAGATAATCTCGCCTGCTGCGTTGGTAATTTCGCCTTGGTAAGGGTGAATGGTAATTACGTCGCCTGTAGCCATTTGGCTGACATCGCACTCAATGGGGAGTGCGCCAGAATCTTCGGCAGTGTTGAAGAAAATGGGGGCAATTTTGCTGCCGAGAATGACGCCACCCGTGCGCTTGTTAGGCACGAAGGGAATATCGGCACCAATGTGCCAAATTACTGAATTGATCGCAGATTTGCGTGAAGAGCCGGTGCCGACAACATCGCCAACATAGGCAATCGGATGACCTTTTTGCTTGAGGGCAGCTAGGGTTTCCAGCGGTTTTTCTAAGGTGGACTCCAGCATGACCTGGGCGTGGAGCGGAATGTCGGGGCGAGTAGTGGCGTGAGGAGCGGGGGAAAGGTCGTCGGTGTTGGTTTCGCCGGGGACGTTGAAGACGGTGACGGTGATAGTGTCAGGGACTTGGGGGCGACTGGTGAACCATTCGGCGCTGGCCCAAGCATCGACGACTTGCTGGGCGTAGGGGTTGGTGTTGGCTAGATCTATGACGTCGTTGAAAGCGTCGTAGATCAGAAGCGTTTTTTTCAGAGCGTTGGCGGCGAGTTGGGCGATTTCTGTGCGTTCGTCTTTGAGCAAGCTAATGAGTGAGGCGACGTTATAGCCACCCATCATGGTGCCGAGAAGCTCGACGGCTTTTTTGGGAGAGAGCAGGGGGCTAGTGGTTTCGCCTTGGGCAACAGCGCTCAAAAAGGAGGCTTTTACATAGGAGGCGGGGTCTACACCGGGGGGGATGCGATCACTCAATAACCCCACTAAAAAGTCTTCCTCACCCGCTGGCGGCTGCTTTAGAAGCTCACACAGCGCTGCCGCCTGATCGGCATTCAAAGGCAGTGGTGGCACATCCAAAGCAGCGCGTTCACGGATATGTTGGCGATAAGACTCAAGCATCGGGTCACTCACTTTTTTGGGTAAAAGACTCTTTTGGGCAGTGTTAAAAATAGATTTTGGGGAGATCTGCACTAAGTATCTAGGTATCTAGTCTACTAATGATCTGGTCGAGTGAAGTATCGGCTATGACCAATTGGCATTCCACGGACGAGGGACGAGCGCTCGCAGGTTGGCGCTCACGGATAAGGTTTCGGCTTTAGACATCTAGGAATCGAGCAATCAGGGCCGAGCAAGTGTCAAGGCTATCGGCCACCAGCAAAAAAGTAGCACCGTGTTAATCTTGCGGGTGCTTTTGGGCTTCCTGATTGCAGATTCTAAAATAACGACATTTTTTGCCCACATTCCGCCCTTTGAAGTGTCACACTCAGGTATTAATGATAGAGCCCTGTTTTGGAAAGACTTTCATGGCTTAGCAGTTCAAATGAACTAAGTCATAAAAATTCTCAATTAAGGTTAACTATTGAGAACCATGCT
>JBGTIK010000046.1:0-5714 GCA_041745715.1 Phormidesmis sp. | reverse complement strand
AGCAGTTCAAATGAACTAAGTCATAAAAATTCTCAATTAAGGTTAACTATTGAGAACCATGCTAGAAAAAATGGCTGTGATTCTTATTGCTTCGTTTAAATACCCAATGTGCCAATTGGAAGTGCGGAATGTCGGGTAAAGAATACGAGCTCAGCCTAAAGGTAATGATTGCCAAGCGGCCTGAAAAAAATCGCATTCGCATTGCATCGCATAGCGGTAGGTAGATTGCGTCAGGGCTGTATCGGGTGAATGCGCATCGACTAACGTTTCAAGCTGCTGGGCTAAGGGCTCAAAGTCGTCGCTGCTGTAGGTTTTTATCCAGTCGGCGTAGGCGTGATTGGGGATGCCGTCTTTGGCCAGAGCTTTGCCTAAGTAGGCGTAGAGCCTCATGCAGGGCGACATGGCAACGGCAGTGATGCCGACTGGCTGACTCCAAGCAATTGCGAGTAAAAAGTCGGTGTATTGACGAGTGGCTGTACCGGGTTCTACTGTCTTAAGATCAACCTGCCAAGTTTGGGCGTAGCTTTGGTGCAGGTTGAGTTCTTGCAAAACCCCGTTAGCAAGGCTGTGAAACACTTGAAAGCTTTTCCAATCGGGCGTTTTAGCAGCGGCAATGCTGTAAGCGCGCGCAAATGCTTCCAAAAAAAAGGCATCTTGCCCCACATAGTAAGCAAACTGGGCCTTCGATAAAGAACCCTCGCCGAGCGCTTGCACAAAAGGATTGTTCAAGGCGGCAGCAGCGAGGTCTTGATTGGCTTGCCAGAGCTGGGAAGACAGGGACATGTGAGGGGATGAGGAGGGTATGATCGCTCAACATCATACCGGCTTCTGACGCATCGCCTAGCTAATAGAACCTCCATCAATTCGACGAATCGCGACTACCGAAGGCTTCGGAGGGGCATCTGCTGTCTTTTCGGGCCAGTTAGAACCTACAGGCACTTCACGCTTTTGCATGAAAGTTTGGCCAGTCGTAGTTTTCATCTGAAACTCACGGGTTTCAGCCGCCATCGCCGAGCGGATGCCGCTGCTTTCTCCAGGATGCTGAGCGGCCAGAAACAACGTGGAACCATCGGCAGTGAAATAAGGCCCTGTCAGCTCAGATTCCATTGGCCCATAAGCAAACATTTTGGCTTCACCAGCATTTTGACCACTGACAGTGATTTGCCAGAGTGAGTTATTACCGTATAGCCCCAGCAAATCTTTGTCATTGAGAGGTTCTCCAGCGTCGTTAGTGCGCTTTGTCACCGCATTGTTGTGAGCGCTAGTAGACATATCTGTGACAATCCAAAGATTTCCCTGCTTGTCAAATTCTAGATTGTCCGGGTTTGCAAAGCCTAAACCGCCAGTGGCCGGTTCACCACCTGTCGCAAACATACTCCAGCTAAAAGTCAAAGCCGCCGGTTCATTATCGGTTTCTATCAGCTTCATCACCCAGCCCGATTCGTAAGGCGATTCCCCATTCGGCCCAACAAAAATTGCTTTATCTGGCCCGCCGTCGCCGCCAGGGGTGCCGGAGGTAAAGGCAATGAAGAGGGTGCCGTCTTTGGCAACATCGGTATCTTCCGGACGAGCGGTGGTAGTAGCACCAACCGCAGTCGCGGCAAAGTGGGCATCTATTAAAATAGCGCCCTGCTTTTCGAGATCGTTACCCTCGTACAGATCGCCCAGAGTGGCAAAATTTGCTTTGAGGGCATTAGCTACGGCATCGTCTTCTACTTTGGCAAAGCCGCCTTCCGGGCGCTGGGGCAGGGTTACCATGCCACCGACAACGCTGCTCGGCAATACCGGATTGACGGGCGTTGTAAGTGTGAGCGGAATCCATGCGCCTGTACCATCAGGATTGAACTTGGCGGCATAGAGCATTCCGTCTGCTAGCAGGCCAGAGTTGGATTTGGCAGATGGATCTGTGACGGTGCCGGTGCTAATAAATTTGTAGAGGTGTCCGCCTCGGCGATCGCACCCCGAATAAAAAGCCAGTTGCTTACCGGCTTCTACCCGCACACCCACGGCCTCATGGCGATAGCGACCCAGCCAAGTATGTTTTGTGCCATAGTCGTTAGGATTACTCGGATCGACTTCAACGATCCAGCCGTATTTATTTCCAGATAGCCCAAGCACATTGCCCTGACCATCAAGCCCACTATCGAACACTTTTTTGCTGGGCGGAAACGCCGAACCGTCGCTATAAACTGCCTCGGGCACCTGGTCTTGAAAGTTTTCTTCAGCGCTTAGAGCTGTGCCCCAAGGCGTTGTGCCGCCTGCACAGTTGCCAAACGTGCCAATCACTTGAGTGCCCAAACCATCGCTGTAGCCAGTGACGTTAGGTTTGGTAAAAACAGCCGTTGCAGGGCCCGTAGATTTGAGATAGCGACCATCTCCAAGGCCAGAAATACCGGAAATGCGGCGATCAGTTGCAGCCGCTACCCTCACCCACTGACCATCCGCCTGACGGCGCACCGAGATCACGCCCATGCCCTGATCTAACAGCGCTTCTTTAGTAATTTCTTCAATTTGAGCCTTTAGCGCATTCCCAGCGGGCAACGCAAAGGCATCTAGCTTACCTTCAGTCGCTTCTAAGGCTTTGAGAACGTCGTCAACCGGTAGCGTTTTGCCGATTACGCTCGGATAGGTCTGCGCCTAGATATCTGAACTAACGTATTCAAAGTTGACAGTCAAATAGCCTTCATCGGGGCCAGTGGGCACAAATGAAAGGTAGTCATTGTTGTAGCCAAAGCGAGAGTCGCCGACCGCATCGCCCCAAGAAGCAATGAGATCGTAGGTAAAGCCTTCGGGTAGCACGATGTCATCTTGCACGGCGTACTGTGCAAAGGCGGTTGCCTGCTGTTCACCGCTAACTTTTAAAGCTTCGTAAGGCATGGGGCCCTTCAAGGGCTGAAAAGACGTCGAATTTGCTCCTGCCACGGTGTTTGTGCTTGCGGTTGGGATCGAGCTTCTAGCAGAAGCTGCGGTCACACCTGTGGCGGTAGAACCCGATGCTGCTATAGAGGCTGGTTGATTGCTTCCCCAAGTTCCAATGGCGCTGGTTCCAGCGGCTGCCCCTCAAAACAATAAAAACTGCCGACGCTTTAAACTCATACCGGTAAAAAATTCCTAATTATTGGGCTCCTCTTAAAGTTATATATAGGGCTTGCTAAAAAAGTCAGATTAGGCCATTTATCGGCTGAAACCCTTGAAAACTCTTTGTAGCTTTCAGGTCTTACGCTTAGGCAAGTGCAAGGTAAAATCGGCTGAAACCTCGAAAACTCGTTGATCGCCCTTGCACTTGCTTATGGTTTTATTGGCTGTAATCCAGATATATCAAGGGCTTATACTTTTTCAGCAAGCCCTAACTACTGGCCTAACTACTGGCTCAACTACTGGCCAAAAGCAGCAGAGCGGATTAACCCTGAAGCGTTAGCGTTTTGACCAACGGGTTGCTTGGCAGCTGTCCACCGCTTATCAGGCTGATTATCGGGCTTTTTTCGCAAATTTATCTGGGTATTTTCAGCGGTAGAATCTTCTAGCTCAGACGTTCCGGGTAGCGAGATGTGACTACTGTCTTCAGGATACAAAACCTGGCACGCTTGAAAAATAATGTTGGCAATTGGGGCATATTTAGCTTTGCGATTAAGGCGTAGTAGGATAATTCGCAGGCGATTTTGCAAATCTTGAATGGTGTTAATATCCTGAGAGAGCAGAGCTTCAATAAATGTTCGCATCTCGATTTGAGCAACGCGGCCATTCTCATTTTCCCAGCGGTCGTAGCATAGGCAATAAAGCATCTTCTTGATGCGAATCACATCAGACGTTTGCTCAAGGCGATCAGCAACATCTTGGTGTAGCGCTATTATGGGCGCTTGCAACAGATTCTCGTCGGGCTCGTGAAAGCTGTCTATAGCCTGATAGTTAGCTGCTTGACTAGCCAAATTATCTCGATTGATCGATTTATGAGTAAAGTTGCCAGCCGGTTCATGAGCTAGCTGCTGGGCTAACTCGTCAGATAGCAGATCAACTAGGATCTCAGATCGATGATTAGAAACAGGCGGGAGCGTTTGTAAAGGGCTGCCTGATGTGGCTGCATAGAAAACTTTCAGGCTATCTAGAATAGTATCGGCAACTCGGGTGTATTCGTTTTGCCGGTTGAGCGTGCCGACTATTTGATACAGGCTATGGCGACAGTCTGCAAGGGTGGGATTGCGATCTGTTAATGACTCTAACAGCACTTTGAGCGGAATGCTCTCTAGTACCGTCTCGTCGTTTTCCCAGGTGGCTTGGTGAGTGCCGTACAAAAGCTTTTTGATGCGGCAGCGATTGGGGTGCTCTGAAAGCAATTTGAGAATGGCATTAAGCGGTGTAATCCTCAAAGGAGCAACGGCTGCGGTGCTTTCGCCTGAGTTTTCTTCAGGGCGCATTCCTAGCGGCCACACATGGTAAGCAGCGATCGCTTCTTCTATATTTTTCAGCGGCAGCTTACCGATATAGCTAGCATCTAGCTCCAGTCGTGACTTCACAACGTCATACACCACTTGCGACATACAAATCGCTCCTGGCTTGGCTTCCGCCTCTAGGCGAGCAGCAATATTGACACCAGTACCCATCATGTCTTTTTGATTGAAAAAGATATCGCCTAAATGCACCCCTACCCGATGGACAAAATGCTCATCGGCTTTGCCCTCCTTCGCAAATCCGGCGAAGGTTTTTTGCATCTCTACCGCGCAGGCCGCCGCTTGAACCGCACTGACAAAATACATCAGCACCCCATCCCCGATGGTTCTGAGCACTTGGCCTTCAAAGAATTCGCATAGCTCTGAAATCAGCTGCAAATCGCGGTTGATCATAGCTAGCGCCCTGTCTTCATCCTGCGACATGCGTTTACTAAAGCTCACCGCATCGGTGATCACGATGGTGGCTAAGGTTCGCTGGATTTGAGGATGTACGGGAGTGTTCATAGGGTTAGGCGCGCGCTGACAATTCTAATTTTCCCGGATCTTGTCAAGAGGGTTCACAACATCAGCGCTTTCAACTGTGCCTATGGCGAGTTTTACACAGTCTTTTTATTCATGACAGCTCAAGTTAAAAAATCGGCAGCCTAAATCAAAGTCATAATACAGGGTCGTGTTCACTATCGACGCATTTGTCATCTATCCACTGGCGGAAGCTTTGCTCACATTCTTTTTGATTCTTTTTGAATGGGACGGTGGTGGGGTAAAACGCTTTTTCTTTAGTGAAGCTAGGATCTGGTTTGGCGAATAGCTGACTGCCTTGGATCGTAATTAGGCCGAGAATACTCAGCGTGCTCACCGCCGCGCTGACCAGAACCACCGGCATTATCCAGGTATTGCGATTTTGTAAGTTGCTGTGGTAATAGGCTCTGCGGTTGGGCCCAGCGGCAAAAACTAGGTAAGCGCCTTTCCCTAAAAGCGGTAGCTGTTGCTGTATATCAATGACATGAGTACGCGGTATGAGAGCGGCCTCTATTGCCTGAATTTGAGCCGGCGTAAAGGTTGTGCTGATTTCTATGGGCAGGCGCTTCAAAAAACGGTCAGCATTAGGACAACTGCGAAAAGACTGATTTGAGCCGACATTCCGCACTTCCAATTGGCACATTGGGTATTTAAACGAAGCAATAAGAATCACAGCCATTTTTTCTAGCATGGTTCTCAATAGTTAACCTTAATTGAGAATTTTTATGACTTAGTTCATTTGAACTGCTA
>JBGTIK010000045.1:0-3151 GCA_041745715.1 Phormidesmis sp. | reverse complement strand
GCATCAGCTTTCGATTTGTCAATCTTGACTCGAAGGCTTATTCCTATGACGAGGCCATTACTTCGCTTCGAATTTCGGGCTATCGCTGGCAAGAAGCCGTTGCCGAATTTGACGACCAGTCGGTTTTGAGCGTGGCTCAGCTGATTGAGCGCTATCAGTCGGTTCATGCTGATCGCGGGGTGGGGGCAAGCGTTTTGGGATTGGCCCAAGAAGAATCACAGCTAACGCCTTTGTATTTTGCGCTGGTGCGCCTTTGGGCGCAGCTAGTAGGGGACTCGGTGGCAGCGGTGCGGAGTTTTTCAGCAGTGCTCAGTGTAATTACACTAGGGCTGCTCTATCGCTTGAGTAACCGGCTTTTTCAAGACTCCTTGACGACTTTAATGGTCGTTGCGATCGCCGCTGTTTCGCCATTTTTGGTGCTTTACGCGCAGGATGCACGGCCCTATAGCTTGCTCGCACTGATGACGGTGCTAGCAGCTGAAGCGTTGCTCCATGCCCTGAGCCGCAATACCCGGCTGGCCTGGAGTCTCTATTGCCTAAGCGCAGCAATAGGACTTTACACCCACCTGCTGTTTGCGCTAGTGCTGATAGGGCATAGCCTTTACGTCATCGGGATGGCCGTCATCCCAAAAACAAATCGAAGCAGGAATCTATCGCCGCTGTGGCCCTTTGGCATCAGTTTAGGAAGTGCGATCGCTGCCTTTACACCTTGGCTATGGCTCATGCAACGCTACCCGGAAGCCGTTGCCGATAGAGTGGGCAGCTCAGTAACCAAATGGCCATCTCTACTAGGCGGTCTATCTTCGCTAGTGCGATTTTCTACGCGATCGCTCTTAGATGCCGACTGGGCTGGCGGTGTTCTGCAAGTCAACCCCTCCTGGATTGAAACGCCTATTCAAGGGGTCGCAGCGCTGGTCATCGTCTCTCTAATCGGGGCTGCCTGCTATCGGCTGTGGACTCGAACCTCTTTCTCGGTGTGTGGAATTATCCTGCTACCAGCGTTGATCACACTACTGGCACTACTGCTGAAAGCAGGGCTTACCGAGCGCTACCTATTAGTCTATTTTGTCACTCTTCCCATTGCCCTGGGCTACTTTCTCACCCACAACCTTCGCACCGATTTTAGCCGCCGTAATCTCTGGCTTGGTGTCACGAGCCTGGTACTGATTGCTAGTATTTGCTCCAATGCCGTCAGCGCCCGCGTCCCGCTCTGGTCGATAAAATACCCTAGCTCGACAGCTCAAAATATCGATGTTGCCGCCTTTCTCAACCAAGTGGAGTCACCTTGTCTGATTCTCTATCAACCGCCCCGACAAGCCGCCTTTGGCAAAGCCGGTGAAGACCGATTTGGGCGACTGCTCTCTTTGAGCCACTGGCTTGACCCGGCGATCGTGGTCAATCTGTTTAACGCTCCTCAGCAGGTCACTTTTGCACCTAGCTGCCAAGCTCATTTCGTCTATCTTCCTAGCCGGTTCATCGACCCAGCAATTCACGCTCAGGGGTACGAACTCAAGCCCATCGACAGGATTGCGCCCATTGATCTACAGCAGGTAATTCAAAAAACACCGGGTAAATCAGCAGATAGTTCCGAGCAGATCTGAAGAGTATCGTCAATCCATGAGCGGTGTGGGACAATGATGAGTCGTTATTGGTTTAAATCTGGAGCTTTTAAAAATTAAAATGAAAATCAAGCAGCTCGCCTCATTTACCGCAGCGATTGGTCTATCACTGATCGTTTCATTAGGTGCTTTGTTGTCTACTTGGCTGAGCTTTGCCGCCCCTAGCTGGGCCTACATTGCTGATGATGTTGAAATGCTCATGCTCAACAATGAGTGCCCGGTTTGTATTCTTAACGACGCCGACTTGAGCAAGGCTCAGCTACATGGTGCTAATTTGAAAGTCGCTTCGCTCACGGGCGCAAACCTTGCGGGCGCGGACTTAAGCAACACTAATCTGATGCTATCTGATCTCATCAGCACGAATTTAGCTGGGGCCAACTTGACCAGCGCCGAGATGAATGGCGCTCAGATGAAAGACAGCAATCTGACGGGCGCAGATCTCAGTAGCGCGATTTTGACGCAGGCTAACTTAGTCGATGCTAACCTCACTGATGCCAAGCTCATTAATACCGATCTCACGGCAGCAATCATCGGCGTTGCTAACTTAACGGGCGCAGATTTGACGGGTGCTAACTTGCGCGCGGTCAACCGCAGTCGGGCGATTTTGTGCCATACCACCATGCCAGATGGCAGTGAGGAGAATCGGGACTGTGAATAAGGATCGAGATCAAAAGCGGGAAAACGGACGTTAAACGGTCTAATAGTGAAACCTGTTTACAATGGGGAAGACAGGGTGGAAAATCTAGGTGCAACTTATGACCAGATCGGCTTCGCAAAGCGTGCGACCAAGTACTTCGTTGGGCTCTAAAGAACCGATTAAAAAATCTAAGGGCTTCAGTGCCTTTAAACGGTTAGAGTGGATTCTCAATCCAGCTGTTTATTTAGAAAGAACTAAAGCCTACGCGCCTGATTTCTTTGAAGAAGACTCTCTAGGCTTTGGCACTGGATCACTCGTAGTTACGAGTCATCCCGAAGCGATGCAGTACATCTTGAGCCGCGATCGCAAAACCTTCAGCGCCCCCGGCGAATTCAACCGCATTTTAGAGCCTTTGATTGGCAGTGCATCGGTGATTATGCTCAGTGGCGATCGCCACAAAGAACGCCGACAGCTTATCACTCCTGCCTTTCACGGCGAACGGCTAGACGTTTACGGTCAGCTCATCTGTGATCTGACCCAAGCCGTTGTTGCCCCGCTTCGTCCGGGTGAAGTTTTCTCAGTTCGCCATCTTACCCAACAAATCTCTTTGCAGACCATCTCTAAAGTTGTTTTTGGTTTGAGCGACAGCCCCCGGTCAAAGGAGATAATGGCGCTACTGACCAAAACAGTTGATTCTGTAGGCTCGCCAGCCGCAGCACTGCTGCTGTTTTTTAAGAGCCTGCAAAAAGATCTAGGGCCTTGGAGTCCTTGGGGAAGGGTCGTTCGGATAAGAGCTAGGCTAGACGAGCTGGTGTACGCAGAAATTCGCGATCGCCAAGCCCACCCTGACCGGGCCCGCACAGACATACTCTCGATGCTAATGGCCGCTCGCACT
>JBGTIK010000044.1:0-7529 GCA_041745715.1 Phormidesmis sp. | reverse complement strand
GTAGCCAATTCGGGCGCTGCCAAAAAAGCAGGCTGTTTGATCAGCCAAAAGTCAATTTCTTTTTCTTGAGATTGGTAGTGGCGATCGCGCTCTTTTAAAACTTCATCAAACGGTTCTTCTTCTAGCAAAAACCGCTGACTCGCTGCCACGTAGTAGTAAGTTGTCATACTGGAAAACTGTTTGAAAAGTCTAAAGGAATGTGAAGGGCAATGTATAGCTCACCCTAGGCGTTGAGCCTTCACTATCCTACGACAACGGCCTACATCCAAGCCGGTCAATCTAAGCCGTATAGTCCAATTAGATCCGCATCTATTATCCAATCCCCTAAAAATATATCCGTCCTGAAGACGCACTAAATTCTGGCTCACGCGGTAGCTCAGCGGCTTCTAGTTCCGACTCCCGATTGGTATACGCACTGTCGTCTGATTTGATTCTAGCGGCGTTGATAACAGCACCTAGAAGGCGAACATCATCGCTAAGTTCTAGCTCTTCAATGGCCGTATCAAGCACTGCTTTTTCGGTGATTTCCGGACGAGTAACGAGCACGATGCCATCGGTCACTTCCTCTAGCAATAGCGCATCATCACAGCGGGTCAGCGAAGGCGTATCCAAAATCACCATGTCAAAGCGCGAACGAGCATCTTTGAGAAAGCGCTGCATCTCGCTGGACTCAATAATGGCAGCAGGCTGACGCTGAGGACCCGGCGAGGGGCAAACATAGAGGTTTTCGACTTGAGAAACCATCTGCATATTGTCGCCGATTTGACCGCCGTAGTAGCGCAGCGGTTCTAGAGCCGCTTGCGAATCCACATTTAGCCCTAGCACTTCTGCTTTAGAGCCTGATCTCAAGTCGGCTTCTACGAGCAGCGTGCGCCGACCGGCTCGAGCAGAGGCGATCGCTAAATTGTAAGCGCTGATGCTTTTGCCTTCTTGCGATCGCGTACTGGTCAGCAAAATCATCCGAGGCCCAATCGAACTTTCTTCCGTGCCGACCAATCGCAGCCGACTCAAGAAACGCTCGTAGCTGGCATTATAAGCAGAATCCGGCTGAACCAATATCGGTACCGCCCGAGCCGAGCGCGTTCTCATCGCCGGAATCATCCCCAACATCGGCACTTCTTGGGCTTGCAACATCGCTTCTAGTTCTTCGGCGGTGCGTACAGTCCTATCGAGCAAATCTAGCAAGTACACTACGCCACCACCGACCACTAAGCCTGTCAGCGCGCCTGCGAGTAATACCAAAAGCGGTGATGGACGCTCAGGACCGCTGGTCACGGTAAACGGCGGCTTTGCTACTACTAAGCTACTGACCGTTTCCGCTTCGGCGGCTTGGGCATCGACTCGGCTAGCCTGAACCCGCTCATAGAGGGCTCGGCGCAGGGCCACTTGGCTAGCTAGGCGATCGCGCTCAAGCTGCTTATTCGGCAAACTCGCATACTGCTGGCGCAGGGTTCGGGCTGATTCGCCAATCACCTGCTGCTGCGAAAGCAACGCATCGCGCTGAGTATCGAGCGATACGAGCTGATTTGCCAATGCCCCGCGAGCCGGATCCAAGCTGCTGTCCTGGCGTACCTGCGTTCCACTAGGCAGTGGTGCACTAGAGCCCTTGCCCCCAATCACCTCAGCTGCCCGCTGTCGTAAAAGCTGGTCATACGCCACCAAATTATCTCTCAGCTCAACGGTACTAGGATGCTGCGCTCTCAGCCCTTGGCCTTGAAGCAACGTTATTTGAGTCTCAGCTGCAGAAATTTCTGCCCGTAGCTGCGCAATTAACGGATCGGCGCTCAATGCCGAGGAGGCATAGGCTTGCTCTGGTGTCATCCCTAGCTGTCCCTGCAAACTCCGCATTTCGGCTTCAAGCCCTGCTAGCGTAATTTGATTCGTGCGGATCTGCTGCTGAGATCCTGTAATTGCACTGAGCAAACTACCATCTATAGAAGCCTGAATGGCGGGCCCCTCAATTCGGTCATAGGCTTCTAAAGCCTGCTCAGATTCACGCAGCTCAGCCTCAATGGGGGGTAATCGCTCATTGATCTCATCAGTAATGCTTTGCAGCCTAGCTTTATTGGTAATTTGGCTAAGCTGAATCATGGCATCGATCATGTCATCGATAACAGTCTTCGTCAGCTCTGGGCTAGAGCCTAAAAAGCGCATCATCACCCTTTGACTTGGCGTATCGCTGCCATTAGTGGCGTCAACGCTGGTGACCTCAAGCTTAGTATTGCTGCCAATTTCTTCTGGTGTTAGATTAATGCCTTTATTCTTGAGCTGATTAGACACCTCTTCTAGCACAATTTCAGAGAGTAAAAGATCTTCCGTAATAATGCCGCGACCTTGCGTTTGAATCTGAGTCGTTGTATTTGAAAACGCAATCAGCGGCGAGTTATCTACTAAAACTGTCTCCGAGTAATACTCTACTGGCGGTTCTGGCTGAAAAGCTACTACGCTAGAAGCACCTAAAATAGACAAAAACGTAAATAAACCCGCCCACTTATGGCGGTTCAGCGCAAGCAAATAACGTTTGATAAATGGGGATGTCATAGTTCTACGCTTCAGAATTTCAGTGGGCAAACGATCAAAATCTGAGAAAAATGTAGCCAGAATAAAACAGTAAATCTTTACTAAGAACCACTACCTAAAAAGGTTGTTGTTGTCTAAAACATCATTAAAGAACACAGTAAACCCTAGAACGTCGCGGAGAGGTCGAGTAATAGTTTGAAACGCGTACGATAGCCGAGCCAGCGCGTTACGACCCACGACAATGACATCGCTGTCTTCCAACGGTGGATTCTGGGTAACGTCGCCTTGAATCGCTGCCTTGGCATCTAAACGAAGCGTGACCGCTCTACCGGTTTCAGGGTCGAAGCGAATCAGGCCAACCTCACCGAGGTTGGCATCGTCAATACTAATGCCCAATTGCGCAACGCCATCGACAAACGTACTGCCATTGTTTAGATTAAGCGTGCCGACTCCCCCTCGTCCTCCCGCGTAATTGAGAAAACGCACGTTTATGATAGGCTGAGCCAGCGTAGAGCGGGCCACTAAGTAGCGGTCATATTCATCAAGCTGATTGGGATCTAGCTCAGGGACAATGACAACATCGCCATCTTCTAGTCGCACATCCGGTAGCGAACTACCTTCTTTTAGCGGTGTAAATAAATCCACATTGACGGTTTCTTCGACAAATCCGCCATTGCGTTGCAATCGCCGCTGCACCTGAATAGCCCGTAAATCTGACATGCGAGTAGCGCCACCAGCTGTCAGCAGCGCCGTTGCCACACTCGGATCGGTCAAAGGATAAAATCCAGGTCTCTGTACAGAGCCCAAAATGGTGACTTCAACGCCCCGTTGGCTCACTAGCGTCACCGCGACATCTCGAGGTTCGCGGATGACAACGTATTGATTGTAAATCAAACGCAGACGGTCTTCGGCTTCACCTAGGGTTAACCCCCGGAAGGGCACTGCGCCTTGAAGCGGCACGACTACGTTGCCTTGTAAATCCAGCGTAGCTTGAAAGCTTAAATCGGGGTAGCGCTGGACGCTAACGAAAAAGGCATCCCCAGGGCCGAGATGATAATCGTCAAAAGCAGGCTGTAGGTTGGTCGGTGTAATGACCGTATTTGGGATCGTCAGAGGCCTTTCATACTGAGGCCCTATAGCGGGTGGTAAGGTAGGTATTTGAGTCTGAGTGTCGAGCCTTTCATCGTCATTGATAAAAGGTTCAGGTGGAGCCGGTGATGAGTCAGGCAAGGATAAGGCCGGTTGACTCGGTGTGCTGTTGGCCGGAGGCGCTGCTTGTTCAGCAGGCGGCAGCATTGGCAATGCTTCTGGGGTCTGCGTTACTTGAGCCTGTGCTATTTGGATTTGCGCTTCCTGGGTTTGCAGTACCGGGGCCTGTTGTGTCTGAACTTGGGCCGTTTGGGTCAAGGCTTTTGGGGTTGAGTCAGTTTCAATCTGTAACTTTTGAATCTGCCATTCTTGTGCCTGCGCAGGTGTGGCAATGCTCATCAGGCTTGCCAAGCAAAGCGTTTGCGCTAACCGGCACACCGAAGGAGCGAACCCATCAGATGCTGTTTGCTTAGGTGCTGTATCGCTGGAAACCGTAAGGAATCGGCGATTGAAATTTGATAAACCCTTATTCATAACTGTTCAGTTGACTATTTAGTTTTGAGTGCTATTTAGAATGTGGGGAAAATGCTGGGCAAGCCTATTAAATACCTATTGAATAAAAGATCCCGACTTATAAGTAACTCAGTAAGTTAAGCAACTTAGTAGGTTAAGCAACTCAGTAGGTGGTGTCTACACTCAGTAAAACTACTGTAGACACCACCTTATCTTATGGACTCACATATCCGGCAAGGTCAAAAAAAGAACATTAACGAATCTTTTTTTAGTCTCTATGTCATCTATTATATTTGCTTTTGTGGCTGCTTCTTTATTGCTCTAAATCATTCATAGGCGTTTATTTCGTTGCGGTATCTTTAGATCTGTCCAGAAACACTGACTGCGAGAGCGCTTGCTGAAGGTTTTGGCCCAAAGACTCTGCTAAAGGTTTACGAGAAACAATGTCACCAAATGGGGCAATTGGCAACCAAAGACTAACGGCGACCCACGGCATTCTTTGATAATTAAGCCATTGCGTTGTTTGATCGGCCCAAAACCATTGAGCGGGTGAGGCACTGCCTCCTGTTGCCCAGGCGTACCATTGCAAAACAGCGTACGTTTGTCCTTCATTCCATGCACGGAAGAAATCAGCCTTAATCCGGACAGTTTGAGATTTTTCTGGATGATTTATGGGTAAGTCAAAAAATATTGACTGGCGTGAGTCTATTGACCAATGCTGAGAGCCTTTGATGTCTAACCATTCAACTTCTGGCTGATCGGCTTCGTATATCTGTGGTCGCAACAGCAGGAAAATGGGTGTATTGGTGGGGATTTTAGACCCTTCATCGTTAGGCTGGCCAGCGTTAGCAGATAGCTGCTGAACAGACCATTTGTGACCGCCTATTTTAGTTTCAATTTGATCGTCGGTGACCCAGCCAGGGATTTCGATGCCTTGCGTAGGGATCGCTTGCAAGGCGGTACGAGTGGGGGCGGGTAGTTTCGGCGGCGATGCCCAAGGCCAGCCAGCAGAGTATAGCGGTAGCGCGCTGATAATGACAAAGAGCGCTAAAGCACCGATGAGAATAAGCTTGATAACAGACTTTTTAGCCAACTTTTTTCGACTGAGTAGAAATGGTAAGGAAGCAAGCACAGGGGTTGTAAGGCAATGGCCACAGGCTAGAAATAGTCATGCTTGGGGTGATCAGGCCGTTTTGGTGGATTAGAGGGTG
The DNA here is from genome assembly GCA_041745715.1 of Phormidesmis sp. GTDB lineage: Bacteria > Cyanobacteriota > Cyanobacteriia > Phormidesmidales > Phormidesmidaceae > Phormidesmis. The sequence continues at coordinate 2,196 of JBGTIK010000044.1, read as the reverse complement.
GCTGAGACGCAGGCCATCTGCTATTGCTGCTATCTGCGGCTGCACCTGAGTCAATCGCAGATGAATTTGCGGTCGTAATAGCTCTTCTGGTATCGGCACCGACTTTGAGCGTGGCAGGGGCGTAGCGTTCTAATAGCTGAATTAAAACAATCAGCATCCCCAGCATGGCGGCTGAGTAAAGGTCGCCGCCCCAGCTCTCGTGCAGCCAATCAAAAGCTGCACTCATCTGAGCGCCGTGAAAAAAGGTGAGGGTGGTGTTGCGAATGATGTTGCCGATGACGCTGACGCCGATAATGCCGATGAAAAATAGACCAGTTCTAAGCCGCGAGCGGTATAGCCCTGTCCAGTAGGTCAAGATTAAGCCCATGAAGAGGCTGGTAAAGAGCATTTTAAGACCAGCGCAGTGAGGAGCCACTTCGACGAGCTGTTCGTTGACTGATAAGTAGATACCATCGACTTGGACATTAATGTCGAACTGAAGCAAGATGAAGCCCGCAACGGCAGCGATGAATGCCTGTAGCGGTAGAATGTAGGGCTCGATTAGATAGGGAAGTTGGGTCGGCGTTGAGAGTAGAACTAACAGCCACGGAAACCAGTACAGGCGAAATCCGGCGAGTCCTTTAATTGCTAGCAAAAGCCCCAGCAGTAATAGGGGCAACGATAAGTTCATGAGATCGGGTAAGCGACTGCTGTAGAGGGCAGCCGCTAATGCTAGAAGCGGGATTGCTAGCCAGTGCAGTTTGTCAGGCAGGGTTTCCCAGTGCGATCGCGCTTCCCAAACCAAATACATCGCAAACGGAATGCCCAATAGCCCATGACTAAAATATTCGTGCTGAATGCTGATAGATTTATTCAGCCAGCCATCAACCCAGTGCCATAGCAAAGGCGCATAGAGAACACCCACTAGGCCAATAATGAGACCCTCAAGGGGAAGGTAGAATTTGCGTTTGGAAATCAGCATGGGGAGGGGGAGAGAGGAAAAGGGGCAATTTCGCTGGCCGCTGCTGACGGTTCAGCCGCTGTGAGAATGGATTTGATCGCACCAACTACTTGGTCTATTTGGGTAAGGGTGAGGCCGGGATACATGGGTAGTGACAGAATTTCTTGACTAAGGGCTTCGGCCTGAGGGAAATCGCCTGCGCGGTGACCCAATGACTGGAAAGCGGGCTGCAAGTGGCAAGGTGTAGGGTAGTGAATGCCGGTTTGAATATCGAGGCCATTGAGTTCTAGCTGTAGGCGAGTGCGATCAATGGGGCAATCGTTGGTTATTTTGACGACATAGAGATGATATACGTGGCCTTCGCCGCTGACGTTTTGGATGGGTTGAATGCCTTTGACCTCTAGAGTGGCTAAGGATTGGTCGTAGTAGGCTGCTAGCCGATTGCGTTCTTGATTCCAGCCTAGCAGGTGGGGAAGTTTGAGATTGAGAATACCGGCTTGCACTGTATCCAACCGGCTGTTGGTTCCACCCGGATCGGTGTGAAAATATTTGCGGGTGGCTCCGTAGTTGCGCAGCGATCGCACCGTTTGAGCGACTAATTCTTCGCGGGTAACCAGCATACCGCTGTCGCCCAAGGCCCCTAGATTTTTGCTGGGATAAAAGCTATAGGCGGCAGCTAAGCCGACTGAACCGGCTCGGTAGCCTTCGCGCTCAGCTAAATGTGCTTGAGCGGCATCTTCAAAAATGATCAGATCGTAGCGCTTGGCCAAATCGAGTAAAGCCAGTGGCGATACCATTTGGCCATAGAGATGCACGGGCAAAATGGCTCGAGTTTTGCGGGTAATGGCGCATTCGGCGGCGACTAAATCCATCAGCGCGGTGTGCGGACAACAATCGACAAATACGGGGGTGGCTCCGGCTCTTACGACGCCAATTAGGGTGGCAATGAAGGTATTGGCCGGTAAAATTACTTCGTCGCCAGCGCAGATGCCACAAGCGCGGAGGCCAAGGGCAATTGCATCTGTGCCGCAGCCCACGCCGACCCCGTACGCCGTTTGGCAAGCTTGGGCAAAGGCGACTTCAAACTCCGCCACCGCTTGTCCGAGCACGTAGTCTCCTTGGGCTAGAGTCGCTTCGACTACGGCTAAAATTTTGGCCTGAAGGGGCTGGTGCTGCCAGGACAGATCAACGAATGGAATCGGTGAGCTTGAAGAAAGGGTCATAGAAGAACGCAGCGTGCACAGATGCACATCAAG
>JBGTIK010000043.1:0-4027 GCA_041745715.1 Phormidesmis sp. | reverse complement strand
CTTACAGAGTGAGAGAGGTCATGACGACGGCAATCAATCTTTTGCTGCTTGAGCAATACTTGTTAAGACCGTTTCTAAATCATTGAGTACCGATTCATTGGAGACTCTCAATACTCTGTAGCCAAAGGCTTCAAGCTGTTCTGTTCGGGCCTGATCATAGGCTAGCTGCTGATCGTGAATGCTGCCATCTACTTCTACGGCTAGCTTACAATTTGCGCAATAAAAATCGACAATAAACCGCCCTACTGGATGCTGCCGCCGAAACTTTAACCCCGCTAATCGACGGCCTCGCAACGCCCTCCACAAAATTGCTTCAGCGGGCGTTGGATGCTTTCTCATATTTCGAGCTGCTTGTTCGGTTTGCTCAAAAGCGCCTCGAATTCTTTGCGGCAAGTTTTTTGGCCCACATTCCGCCCTTTGAAGTGTCACACTCAGGTATTAATGATAGAGCCCTGTTTTGGAAAGACTTTCATGGCTTAGCAGTTCAAATGAACTAAGTCATAAAAATTCTCAATTAAGGTTAACTATTGAGAACCATGCTAGTAAAAATGGCTGTGATTCTTATTGCTTCGTTTAAATACCCAATGTGCCAATTGGAAGTGCGGAATGTCGGTTTTAAAAGGGTCATTTACAGTATCAAAGGGCACTACCCTTACGGATTGGAATACTCCAAAGCCCCATCCCATCGTTCAGATTACCGAACAGCAAAGGTATCAAAATACGGCCCAAAGGGCTTTTAAAACAACCTCTAAGGCTTCAACATCATAAAAGCGGTTGGATAGATAGCTACCCAGCCGCTCTTTAATTCCATGATGCACTGATTTATTTAGTACATCACCCTTTTAATAGCCCTATCAAAACAGCCCTATTACAGGCCACCAAAGTTATAGCCCACGCCAACGGTTACACCAAAATTGCTGTTGTCGCTGAAAATGCCTGCATAGTTAGCCTGAACATTGCCGGTAAATTGCTGGGAAATCGGCACATCAACACCAGCTGAGATGAGACCACCAAATTCAGAGCCGCCGCTTTGATCAACGTCGCCTTGATCAACGTATGAAACGCCTGCACCAACGTATGGAAGTATTTGGAAGCTACCAACTTCTGCTGAGTACTGGCTAAATTCATAGGTAACGGGTACTAAGACTGCAAAGTCATCACCAATAAGTACGGCAGGCCGGACGGAGACTTGTTCACTGAGAGCAAACTTGCTGATGACGGCAAAGGAAATGTCGCTGCCTGCGGTGCCAAAGTCTGCACCGACGCCGATGAAGTTGGAGCTACTGATGTTGCTGCTGGTACGACGGCGGGCCTGGGCAATATCTACTGCTGCGCCATCGGCAGGAAAATCAAGAGCATCGGCTTCGGTGGCAGGCTGTGATTGCTGGCTCACTATCCCATCTGTCGTCCCATCTAGATTTTCAGCCGCCAAGTTTTCAGCCGCCAAATTCTCAAATGATGCTGCGCCTTGAGCTGATCCTGCTATCGACTGCTGTGTTTGTTGTTTTTCAAGCAGCAGATCTGAACTAATAGTTGGCTGGTTGATTGAAGCAGCTTCTGGCGCTGTCATTTGTGCTTCGGCCGGTAGCTGGATGCCTGTTACCAATAAGGCAAGTCCTAAAACGCTAAAAAGCCCTTTTTTGATCGACATGACTCAACCACTCCTCTAAAATTGTTTGAATTGTTTGAAATTACGGCTCAATCCGTACTTAGTCTGTAACCTAATACGTATATATAGACTAACCGCAATCACAGCAACTTTTTTCTACATTAGGGAGAAGATCTTTATTCTTTTTGGCAGATATTTCTATTACTTATTGCATACGCCCCCTTATTGCATCCGATCAATCGTTCTGTATTGAATGGCTTCGGCTACATGGTGCGTTTGAATAGTAGGGGCATCACTGAGATCAGCAATCGTGCGAGCCACTTTTAGAATCCGATCTGTGGCCCTAGCCGAAAGCCCTAGCTTGCGCACCGCCCCTTCAATCAGACTTCGAGTGGCTTCATCAAAAGCGCACCATTGGCGAATATGCCGACTTTCCATATCAGCGTTGCACTGTAAAGCGGGCTCTTGGGCAAATCTGAGTTGGGCATGGTGCCTAGCAGCTTCCATTCGTTGGCGGACGATGGCGGAAGCTTCACCTTCGGGCTGGCGGGTCACTTCTTCCGGCTTCAGCCGCCCGACAATGACTTGTAGGTCAATGCGATCCATCAGCGGGCCAGAAAGCTTAGCCCAGTACTGTTCGCGGTTGCGCGGCGTGCAGGTGCAAGGCTGTACGGTATCGCCAAAGTAGCCGCAGGGGCAGGGGTTGGTGCTAGAGACCAAGGTGAATTGAGCCGGAAATTCTACAGATTGGCGGGTGCGAGAAATGGTGACTTTGCCGTCTTCGAGCGGCTGACGCAAAAATTCGAGGACGCTGCGCTTGAATTCAGTGAGTTCATCCAAAAAAAAGGACGCCTCGGTGGGCTAAAGAAATTTCACCGGGCTTGGGGAAGCTGCCGCCGCCGACTAACGATGGGCCAGAAGCGGAGTGGTGAGGTGTGCGAAAAGGACGCTGAGTGACGAGATGGCCTTTTTCTTTCAGAAGTCCGGCGACGGAGTGAATTTGGGTGACTTCCAGAGCTTCGGCAAAGGTCAGGGGTGGGAGAATGCCGGGTAGACGCTGGGCCAGCATGGTTTTACCGCTGCCGGGAGGGCCAATTAGACACAGGTTATGACCGCCCGCAGCGGCAATTTCGAGGGCGCGGCGGGCTTGCAGCTGGCCTTTGACATCGCGCAGATCTTTGCCGGTGATGGCAGTTTGTAGCAGATCTTCGGGGGCGCTTGCTTTGACGCTCTGATGGCCTTCGGGATGGTTGAGAAAATCGGCGACTTCGGTGAGCTGATTAAAGCCGTAGACTTTCAGCCCTGGGACGATGGCGGCTTCGTTGGCATTGTCAATCGGCAGCACCAGTCCTTTGAGGCCGAGATTGTGAGCCGCCGCGGCGATCGCCACCACCCCCGCGACCGGCCGCAGCGTCCCATCTAAAGACATTTCGCCTAAAAACAAAAATCATCTAGGCAATCTGGGGCAACGGCTTCGGAGGCGGCCAAAATCCCGACTGCAATCGGCAAGTCTATAGATCGGCCCTTCTTTACGCACATCTGCCGGGGTGAGATTGATCACAACTTTGCGCATCGGAAAGGCAAAGACCGCATTTTTCAAAGCGGCTCGAACGCGTTCGCGTGATTCTTGGACGGCGGTATCGGGCAAGCCCACAATCACGACTCCCGGCAAGCCCCCGGAAAGATCGACCTCTACGCCGACTTTTATGGCATCAATGCCGATTAGCGACGCACTCCAAATTCTGGCTAACATCGCCTGCTATGACCTTGATGAGACAACCGCAGCGGGCAATTGGCAGCCCGGCGACCTATCGTGCCCGTTCCCCTGAGATGGATTGACGCTAATGCTTAAGATGTATCAAGCAGTGCAATGAAAACTTTCTTTGGAAATAGCGGGGGCTGGATTTGCAGGCGTTAAGTTATAGAAGAGTAGTGCGGTTGCTTTCGCTGCCTGATGGCTGCCTGATGCATGTCTGATCACTGAAGCAACTAAACGCCTACTGTTTTCCCTAATTTTATGAACGCTATGTTTAGGTTCCCAAAATCGCTCAAACCGACTACGGTCGTACGAGAACGCCAGATAGAAGATGAGCGGATGCGGGATGTGCAGATGCTGCTGGAGAGTTTGTTTTTGCGGGAGGAGGTGACGGTGAGGCTAATCGCTGATTGCCTTTATGATGTGGGCTCGATTAATCTAGTGAATCAGCAGGTGCGATCGCGCCCGCTCAATCGCCTTTTAAAGCTTGTTGCCCGCAACTCCAAACCCGTTTTTCGCTTTTTTATGGTGCGCTGGAGTCGGCAGAACTGCCCGCAGCTCATCACCAAGTGGCTACATTCACAGGTGATCTTTGCGCCGAGTGAGGTTGTGCTGCCGGAGGTGCTAGCCCCCGAAAGTACAGAAACTTTGCCAATAGTCAG
>JBGTIK010000042.1:0-11950 GCA_041745715.1 Phormidesmis sp. | reverse complement strand
TCGGTAACCGCAACACCACTACCGCCTACAAAAAACCACCCGGTGGCGAGTTAACGGCGGCGCAAAAAGCGTTCAACAAACAGCTCAGTCAACAACGGGTTTATGTAGAGCATGTAATCCGCACCATCAAGATATTCCGGATTGCGAAAGAACTGTTTCGTATGAGAGCAGGAATGTATGAACAGGTAATCGGGTGTGTTTGTGGGCTAGTACGACTGAGGGGGCAGTATGTCTGATTTCCAGCCTTCAGCGGCTGGTGATAGAGGAGCCTGACCAATTTTCCTATTTTTGAAGAGGTCTATTGGCTTGTGCTGCACTCAATCGGATGACACACTTGGGAATGCCGGATAGCTATGCCCTAAATGACTGAGACACCCGCTATAGAATCGGGAATTGGAAAGGATCATGCTGGAAAATATTCACGCAACAAAACCGCCCTGAACTACAACGTACAATATCGCATTCATCACGGCTCACATATCTACTTCACGCGGGCGATCACCGGATTTAGCGGGTGGAATTAAGGGTTCGATGAGTTCAAATTGGTCTTGGGTCAGATTGCTAGAGTATGCTTTAGTCATTGCTCGCTCGGGGGCTGTTTTGTAAGTAAACGCAGCTTAGACCGAGTGAGCTTGTTTACTTTACTTTGACCTTCTTATACAGCCTCTCAGACTATTCCCGATATCGTCATTGTTAAAAAAGGACTATGCATAGGATTCTAGTGACGGAAGATGAGCCTCGCATTGCCTCGTTTATTCAAAAGGGACTCCGTGCCCATGGGTTTACAACGGCGATCGCCATTAACGCTGATGACGCGATCGCTCAGACTCTAGCTGCTAGTTTCGACTTACTGATTCTCGATCTAGGTCTTCCTGATAAAGACGGCCACCAGGTTATTGCTGAATTGCGGGGACAAGGTGCAACGCTGCCAATTATTATCCTTACGGCCAGAGACGGTATCTATGATAAGGTTGCTGGCTTAGAGAACGGCGCCGATGACTATGTGACTAAACCCTTTCGCTTTGAAGAGCTTTTAGCCAGAGTGCGCTTGCGCCTAAGGCCCACGGCTCATGACCGAACAGACGGTGCAGCCGCTGCTGAGCCAGTGCTGTGCGGATCTGATGTAGAGCTGAATTTGCTGACTCGAAAAGTACGAGTCCATGGTGAAGCAATTGACTTATCTGCCCGTGAATTTAGGCTGGCAGAGACTTTTTTACGCCATCCCGGCCAAGTGCTTAGCCGCGAACAGTTATTAGATCGCGTTTGGGGCTATGACTACAGTCCTGGATCTAATATTGTCGATGTGTATGTGGGCTATTTGCGTAAAAAGCTGGGCAGTAACCTGATTGAAACTGTGCGGGGCATGGGCTATCGTTTGCGCCAGTGATGGGGCGCTGATGAGAGTTTTCTCATGCAAACATTAAAGGCTCAAGGATAGAGTACAGAGCATACTGACTGTAATTGTTTTTAGGTCAGTTAAACGCTGCTATGTGCCAAATTTTAATTGTTGAAGATGAAGAAAGACTGGCTGCCTTTGTCGCTAAAGGGTTTAGGAAACATGGCTTTACCGCAACGGTGGTGACCAACGGAAACCAAGCCCTAGAATACTCGCAGGCAAACACCTACGATGCTATTTTGCTGGATTTGGGATTACCGGGAAAAGATGGTTGGGCGGTCTTAAAGGAATTGCGCGATCGCGGCGATCTTTCTCCGGTGATTGTGATGACTGCTCTCAGCGATCTGCGTCAGGCTGCGCTTGCGGCCAAGGCCAATGATTATTTGCAAAAGCCCTTTCGGTTTAGCGATTTATTAGCGGCTGTACAAAAGCAACTGATGTTGGCTCCATCGGCAAAATCAGCCGAAATGTAGATCCTTGTCCAAGCTGACTGACTAGCTCAATGTGGCCGCTGTGGGCTTCGACAATCATGCTGGCGATCGCCAATCCTAAGCCGGAGCCCTCTGTGCGATTGGCCGCGCGCCTTTGTCCTCTAGAAAAGCGGGCAAAGATGCGCGGCTGATCGGCTAGGCTGATGCCTTCACCAGTATCGCGCACCCAAAATTGAATCTGACGATTACTCTCGATTTGACAACCCAATTCAATGGTGTCAGCCGCTTGGGTGTACTGGGCGGCGTTTCGCAATAAGTTGAGTAGCGCGCCGGTGAGCTTTTGGCGATCGCCCACCATTTGCGCTGTTTTTTCGGGTAAACCTTCCATCTTCAATAGCCAGTCGCGTTCGGCTAAAGCTGTCGCTTTTGCAAAAATCTCTTCCGTAAAAGATCGCACTTCAATTGTCTCCAACTGAAGAAAATCAGGTCTTTCTAACTTTGCCAGGAGGATCATGTCGCTCACCAAGCGGCTCATCCGATCTAGCTCATCCATGACCAGTTCCATCGTCTCTTGACGCTCTTGAGGATCGCCGTCGAGCAGTTCCAAATGGCCCTGAATAATCGTGATGGGGGTACGCAATTCGTGCCCAGCTTCGTCAATAAAATTACGCTGGCTATCAAACGCGGCTTGAATGCGATCCATCATGGCATTGAACGTATTCGTCAGTTCGGCTAGCTCACTGTCACTGGTAGTAGTCGGTAGGCGCTGATTGAGATCAGACTCGCTAATCGCGTCAGCCGTTTTGGCCAGGGCAGCAATCGGGGCCATGAGTCTGCCAGCCGCTAGCCAAGTCAACAGCAGTGAAACCAACATCGCGATAAACATGAACTTTGCAAATAAATAAATACCGGCTAGCGCTTCCTGGCGTTCCCCCGCCGAACCGTGGGCAACAACAAAAACGCCGCGCTGTTCACCGTCTAACAAAATAGGATCGGCAGTGTAGAGAATGCTACCAATCTCAGGGATATTTGTGTTTTCTTCGCCGGGCGTGAACCGAGTTACATTCTGCCAGCGCTTAAATAGCGCCGAGCCGGGGCGCATCGGAACTAGCAAGAAATCAGGACTGGAACGATACAGTTCACCATCGATCAGGATTATTTGATAGTTATCGTCTTCGGGGCGATTGTTTTCAAAAAACTGATTGACAAACGTTCTAAATTCTTCAAATGTTTGATTGGGCTCTTTCTCCCAATCATTGTAAGTCGATAAAAACAGCTCTCTTTCTTCATAGATACTGCCTTCTACTCGATTCCCGATGCTTTCAAACAACAGGTATCTCAAAAGAGGGATAGAGATGCCGCCCAAGATTAGCAGTAGTGCCGCATACACAAATAAAATGCGTGTTCGCGTCTCTTTGAGTAAACGCTTCCATCTTGTTGAGTGCCCAAAAGCTAATCTGCTGGGCCGAGATTTTGAGGGAGAAGCGGGCAAGCTGCTCATGAAAAATACCTTTTTTGCTTGTAAATCTATTTGCTTGATTGCTCGTAAATCTTATTCGCTTCTGTATTGATTTGAGCCCTGATCAAACTATCTTACAAGGGCCAAACGCAACATGAAAACTTTCTCATGAATATATTCTCACAAAAAGTTCACACGTATCTTATGTTGGTTTGTAATTGTAAGAATCAGCGAGCTTGGTTAACTAGCTGCAAACTTTTGGTCGTAAACCTTTGAGGAAGGCTCTGGGATAACAGTATGAACATGACCAAAATAATGGTTTATTCCCACGATGCGTTTGGGCTGGGCAATTTACGCCGAATGCTCGCTATTTGTGAACATTTGCTGAGCTGCTGGCCTCAACTATCGATTTTGTTGGTGTCAGGATCACCGATGATCCATGAGTTTCGCTTACCCAATGGCCTAGATTACATCAAACTACCTTGCCTAAATCGGGGGGTCTCTGGCGAACTCTCGGCTAAGTATTTAGGGACTTCTGTCGAGGAGACGGTGGCTTTGCGATCGCACCTCATTCACTTGGCTGCTACCCACTTTAAGCCTGACTTACTGCTAGTCGATAAAAAGCCTACTGGCTTAAAGGGCGAACTCACAGCCACTCTGGACTATCTACAAAAAAGTCTTCCTAAAAGCAGGCGTGTGCTGCTCCTGCGTGACATTTTAGATGCGCCCAAAAAGACCATTGATGAATGGTGCCGATTGGGCTACTACGCAGCGATTCGAGCCCATTACGATCAGGTGCTGGTGGTGGGAATGCAAGCCGTGTTCGACCTGACAAAAGAATATAGTCTGCCGCCTTCCATTGCTTGTAAAGTGCGTTACTGCGGCTATATTCGCAAGCCATCGGGTAGCCTTAATCGGACTGAGTTGCGATCTCAATTAGGCATTGAACAGACCGAACAGCTGGTGTTAGTCACGCCCGGTGGCGGTGAAGATGGCTATAACTTGCTGTACACCTATTTGCAGGGGCTAAAAGACATCAGCGAATCGACTGAGCAGGATGAGACTGTTCGCAGCCTTGTCTTGTGCGGCCCTGAAATGCCAACTGAGCAGTGCGTCAGGCTTCAGCAGTTAGCCGTGAACTGTTCTAGTATCGTCTTTAAAAGCTTTACTAATAATTTTCTTAGCTATCTAAAGGCGGCAGATGTGGTGGTTTCAATGGGTGGGTACAACACCATTACCGAGACACTCGCTTTAGGCAAAAGAGTGGTGGTGGTGCCGCGTATTCAGCCTTCTCAAGAGCAGCTTATTCGCGCCACCCGCTTCGCTCATAGAAATTGGATAGCGATGGTGCATCCGGAGCAGATGACGGGGCGATCGCTCATTCAAGCTGTACTCGCCCAGCTAGATAACCCACTGCCAAAATTACCAGAACTACCAGAAAAACTAAACTTTGACGGGTTAGCTAATGTTGCCCAGCATTTGACAGCGCTGATCTCTTGTGATCGGCAGCCGGTGTCTTCTTCAATGTGCTTACTGGCCTAGGCTTTACTAAATCGCTCATCAGCCCAACCCTATTCCATCTAACGCTACTTAATCTGAGATTACCAAGAGGCAACTGTTATGAAAAAGCTAATGTTTTACTGCCAACACATTTTGGGCATGGGCCATCTGATTCGCAGCATAGAAATCGTGCGAGGGCTCACTGCCGACTTTGAAGTGTGTTTTGTTAATGGAGGTGAGGTAATACAAGGCTTTCAAGCACCCCCTTCAGTACAAATAGTAAATTTACCTGCCATCAAAACCGACCCTGAGTTTCGTGAGCTAAAGCCAGTTGATTCGCACCTAAGCTTAGAATCTGTCAAATTGTTGAGACAGCAACAGCTCTTAGAAGTGCTACGGACTTTTGATCCAGATGTGCTGATGATAGAGCTGTTTCCCTTCGGTAGGCGGCGATTTTCCTTTGAATTGATTTCACTCATGGAAGCCGCTAGAGCCCGAAACACAAAAATTATCTCTAGCTTGCGCGATATTGTTGTTACTAAAAGCAACCAAGCCCGCCATGAAGCTAAAGTGGTTCGCCTCATGAATCGATATTTTGATCAGCTGCTGATCCATGGCGATCCGAAGCTACATCCTCTAGAAGAAAGTTTTTCGAGGGTCAAAGATTTGGAGTGCGATGTGCGCTATACCGGCTATGTCGTGCAGCAACCGGAGAGTAATCGCTTAACTATTGTCGATCAAATTGCCCTGGCCAAGAACAAGCCGATGATTTTGGTCAGCGTAGGCGGCGGGCGCTTTGGCCATAATTTGCTGGACTGTGTTGTCAAAGCCGCTGAGATATTAGAAGGTCAGCTTCCCCATTGTATTCAAGTGTTTACCGGCCCGTTTATGCCTGAAGAAAAGTTCTGGGAGCTTAAGGCGGCTGCTCGCGATCAGCGCAATCTCAAAATCAATCGCTATACGCCTAATCTATTGGCCTATATGGAGAAATCTGAGATCTCTATCAGTATGTCTGGCTACAACACCACTATGAATATTTTGACGACGGGCGTGCGGGCCATGATGCTGCCTTTTACCGGTAACGACGACCAAGAACAAACGATGCGAGTCGAACGGTTATCACAGCTCAAAAAAGTGCGACGGATACAGCCAGAAGATCTACAGCCGGATCGTTTTGCAGCAGCGGTAGTAGCGCATCTTCAACACTCTCCGAGTCAGATTAAGGTTAACTTAAATGGCGTAGAAAATACTGCTCGACTGGTTAAAGCTTTGGCAGAAGGCACTTTGATCAAAAGGGATCGAGCGGAAGACAAAGTATTGCAGATGAGCGTTGTGTAGCGATCGCTCAAATTTGCTGACATTAAAATTTAAGCAAGAGAAAATGAAAAAAATTATGATTTACTGCCAGCACCTTGCTGGAATAGGCCATCTGGTTCGCTGTAGGGAGATTATTCTCGCGCTCATTCAAAATTTTGAGGTTTGCTTTGTCAGCGGCGGGCAAATCGTGCCGGAGTTTCAGCTTCCACCCGAAGTCGCCGTTGTTTATCTACCCGGACTCTGGCAAAAAGGAGCCGTGCTAGTGCCGTTAGATGAAACCAAATCGTTAGAAGAAACTAAGGCCCAGCGAAAACAACAGTTGCTTGAAATATTTGATAAATTTCAGCCAGATTGCCTAATTACAGAATGTTTTCCCTTTAGCAAGATGAGCATGAAGTATGAGCTGAAGCCCTTGCTCGAAAAGGCTAAGGCTTCAGAGCGGCCCATCAAAATAGTTTGCAGTCTGAGGGATATTATTATGACTCAGCCAATGTCTGCCGAAGCCAAAGAAAGGCGAGAAGCTAAAGTTTGTCGGCTCGTTAATAAGTTTTACGATGCAGTGCTCTTTCACTGCGACCCCGATCTTTTTCGACTAGAAGATTGTTTTTCGAGTGCTAAAGCTCTCAACTGTGAGGTGATTTATACCGGGTACGTGGCGCAATCACCGCCTCAAGAGACGGCACTTACCCGTGAAGACATATCAGCGCTGAGCAATCACTCGCCCATAATTGTTGCAAGTGCTGGCGGCGGCAGGCACGGATACCCGTTGCTCAGTGCTGTGATAGCGGCTAGCTCTTCCCTTGCCGCTAAGATGCCGCACCAGATCTATGTTTTTGCAGGCCCTTTTATGCCCGATGAAGATTTTTTTAAGCTACAGCAAGCTGCGGCTGATCGGCCCAATGTAACGCTGCGCCGCTATACGTCTCGGCTGCTTGACTATCTAGAAAGGGCAGATCTGTCGGTGAGTTTGGGCGGATACAACACCACCATGAACTTGCTCAGGACAAAGGTGCGATCGCTCCTGCTACCGTCTTTAAATCCTAGTCAAGCCGATGAGCAGCGCATCCGATCTGAAAAGCTAGCTAGCTTAGGAATCTTGAACCTGCTAGCGCCCGAAGATTTGGAGCCTGAGAAGTTGGTGGGTGCGATCGCTACTGCTTTGAGCCAAGCCCCCACAGTCCATCACATCGACCTACAGGGTGCTGGCAACACAGCTCGTTATCTTCAAACGGTGTTATCAGAAAAGCCGGTGCTGGCAGGCGTTCTATAAATCTCATTTAAAGTAGCTCTTTTTAGAAAGGCAAACAGGTAGATATTCTAAACATTGAAGGCGCTCAAAAATCTATGAAAAAGAAAGTCTGTATAACAACTCTAGAATTTCCCCCTGATGTTGGGGGCGTGGGTGAATCGGTCAGTCGCATTGCGAACATGCTGATCGATCTGGGCTATGAGGTTCATGTTGCTGTCTTTCGAGCCGTTTTTCGCGACGAGAACGCTATGGCGATCGCCGGAGAATATCGCCGCGCCGCGTATCAAACAACTGAACAAAACGGCGTCACCGTTCACAGGCTGAAACCCGCCGTTCGATCCACACAGGCCAAAGCACAAGACTACCTTTGTGATCTACACAATCAACTGCAAACGCTGCACCAAATCCATCAGTTCGATGTGCTTCACGCTTTTTTTATCAATGAGATGGGATTTTTGACTACGCTGCTAGCCAAGGAAAACAATCTCCCTGTGATCAACAGCGTACGAGGCGCAGATCTCAATAAGCATGTGTTTAACCCTGCCCAGTTTGGTCAAGTAGCCTGGACGCTGGCCAATTCAACCTGGACAACATTTGTCAGCAAAAGCTTAATGCAGCGGGCCAGAGCGCTGGTGCCTGAAATCCAGAGCCGATCATCTGCTTTTTGGAATTCAATCACACCGTTTTCATTTGATGATTTACCTAAACCAGCCTTAGTAGCAAAGCTATCAGGAACAGTAATTGGTTCTGTCGGTAGCTTTAGAGATAAAAAAGGACTTGAGAATTTATTCGATGCCTGTCAGTCGCTGCGCACAACAGAGAACTTGCCAGACGGGCTAACCCTGCTGCTAGTGGGTGATTTTGCTGAAAAAGAGCGTGGCTATTGGGAACAAATGCTGGCTCAGAGCGGCTTTGCTGATCGGGTCGTAATCACCGGTAAAGTGAGTCGCTCAGAGGCGCTCGCTTACTTGCCCTACATGGATATTTTTGCCATTCCTTCGCTTCGAGATGGTTGCCCCAACGCCTTGTTAGAAGCGATGCTAGCGGCTAAGGCCATCGTAGGTAGCCGCGTAGATGCCATCGGTGAGATTCTCGATGAGGGTATCAATGGATTGAGCGTTCGAGCGGGTGATACCCAAATTTTGACAGATGCGCTACGTCGGCTGATTACGCAGCCCAGCTTACGGCAACAGCTAGGCATGGCAGCTAGACAAAAGGTTCTCAGTCAGCTTGCGCCTGCGGTTGAACAACAGAATTGGAAAGCTGTTTATCAGCAGGTTCTGACGACCAACTCAGCTCAAGCAGACGTCTCTTATAAGCCCTTATCACGATGATTAAACGCACCCGTCCTCAGAACTTAAAGCAGGCCGTGCCTGGGCTGCGGCGAATTGTTCAACGATTTTGGCCTCAGATTAAAAAGCAAAAAGGACTGCTTACCCTAGCCGGATTAGCTCTGATTACAAAAGTATTTTCTCGATTAATAGCGCCTTGGCCGCTAAAGCTAATTTTTGACTTTGTGCTGGTGCCTGATGCTCACAGCGCTGAACTAGACTGGCCGCTGCTGCGAGATGTTAGTACGAACATGCTACTAGCAATTCTGGCGGTTGCGATTATTGCCACTGCCATTCTCCGGGCGATGTCAGCTTACATCAGTTTAGTCGGGCTTTCTATCGCCGCTAGCCGCATCATCACCGAGGTGCGGGCCGATTTATACGCTCACATCCAGCGGCTGTCACTCTCGTTTCACTATCAATCTAGAGGGGGAGACTTGATCACCCGTATTACCAGCGATATTGATACCTTGCGCAGTGCTACCGTCGATGCGACGCTGCCGCTAGTTGTCGATACCCTAACGCTGATTAGCATGGTAGGGGTGATGTTTTGGATTGACTGGGAGCTAGCGCTGATCTCTTTGACTATATTTCCGTTGTTTATCGTCTCCAGCATTAAGCTCACCAGGCGGATTAAAAAAGTCTCGCGCCAGCAGCGCCACCGAGAAAGTGCGATGGCAGCGACTGCGGCTGAGGCCTTGGGTGCGATTAAGGTCGTTCAGGCCCTTTCACTTGAAAGCAGGCTAGAAGAGATTTTTGAAAATGATAATCGCCAAAGTTTAGAAGACAGCGCTTATACGCAGCAGCTCTCAGCCGGACTTGAGCGAACAGCGGAAATTTTGGTGGCGATCGCCACCGCCTTAGTACTTTGGCGCGGCGCAATTATTGTCCAGCAGGGCAGCGCCACACCGGGTGATTTGCTGGTCTTTATCACCTATCTCAAAACTGCCTTTAAGCCCACCCGAGATCTGGCCAAAGAAGCCTCAAAAATATCCAAAGCCGCCGCCTCGGGCGAGAGAATTATTGATTTGTTTGATGTTGTACCCGCCGTTCAAGATAAGCCCAATGCGATCGCGGCTCAGCGCTTTAGGGGAGACGTTTGTTTTAACAAGGTCTCTTTCGCTTACGAATCGAGCGCAATGATTTTGGAAAACGTCAGCTTTGAGATCAAAGCAGGAGAGCGGATCGCCTTGGTTGGCCCTTCTGGTGGCGGCAAGTCTACTCTGGTGAGCTTATTGCTGCGCCTATACGATCCGCTATTGGGCCAAGTGCGTATAGATGGCCAAGACATTCGCGACTATAAAATCGATTCTCTTCGCAAGCAAATTAGTATCGTGCTGCAAGACAGCATTTTGTTCGGCACAACAGTTCGTGAAAACATTGCCTACGGAACGATAAACGCAACTGAGCAAGAGATTGAACAAGCCGCAAAATTGGCCAATGCTCACGACTTTATTATGCGGTTGCCTCAAGGCTACGACACGCTGATGAGCGAGAGAGGATCGACGCTCTCGGGGGGGCAAAGGCAGCGAATTGCGATCGCCCGAGCTGCTATTCGTAAAGCCCGCATTGTGATTTTAGACGAGCCCACCGTTGGCCTCGACAACCAAAGCGAAAAGACGGTTAATGAAGCCTTGACTCGCCTGACGAAAGGATCTACCACGTTTTTAATCACTCATGATTTAAGGGCCTCTAAGAACTTTGATCGCATCTTTTACATCGAAAATGGTCAGATCTTGGAGAGTGGCAATCATTTAGCGCTGATGCGTCAAGCCCAGCACTATGCGGATCTCTATCAACTGCAAACCACTGTTACACCTAAGGATTTAATCGACTACAGCGTACCTATTTGATCTCTGTTTTAGCCTCTGTTTGTCTGATCCATTTACTTGAAAACTTCAAAAAAGTCTCAAAAAGTATTAGGAGCATTTTCTATGAACCAGCCTCAAGTCACGCCCCAAGTTACAGTCATTGTCGTTCCTAGAGAACGCTTTCAGTTCACTCAAAAATCACTGGAGAGTTTGTACGACAACACTCGCTGTCCTTTTCATCTCATTTATATAGACAACAATTCACCGGATCATATTCGCGAGTATTTAGAAAAACAGGCTGAAAATAAGGGGTTTGAATGGGTGCGATCGCCCCATTATCTTTCTCCTAATCAGGCTAGAAACGCAGGCTTGCGACGAGTTAAAACCCCTTACGTCGTTTTCGTTGATAACGATATTCTGTTTGCACCAGGTTGGTTAAATGCCCTGATGAAATGCAGCCAGGAAACGGGTGCATCTGTTGTGGGTTCCTTGGTTTGCCAGTACGAACCGATTCACACCATTGTTCACTGCATCGGCGGTGACTACATGGAGCCTGCCGCCTATGCTAAGTTTGCCCAAGGCGAAAAAGGCCCAAACGGAACGCTCACAGATGCTGGCCAATGGACGATTGAAGAGAAAACTTATTTTCAAAACTGCCCAGTTGCCGATGTTAAAGACCAGCTCCGTCGTCAGCCGGTAGGGTTCATCGAGTTTCACGCTATGCTAGTGCGCACCCGTCTTTTCAACCGGATTGGGCTACTGGATGAAGGATTCTCCTGCACCAAAGAGTACTTGGATTTTTGTATGACGGTCACTCGCCTCGGCGAGCCTATTTACTTGGAGCCCGCTTCTGTCGTCACGTTTTTAACTCATCCGCCCGCACCGACGATGAATCTTTCTGATTTACCCTATTTTATGCTGCGCTGGAGCGATGATTGGGAGCAGGCCAGCCTGAAACACTTTCAAAAAAAGTGGAATCTAGCAGATAGTCAGTACTTTCAAAAGCGCTACAAAAAGCTGGGTGAGCGACGACGAAAAGAGCTGATAAAACCACTCGTGGCTCAATTTTCTTTCCTCGATGAGCCTACGAGAAAGTGGCTAGAAAAGCGGTTGATTAAAATAGAAAAAATCTTCAATCGCTATCTTGCCGAGCAATATCAGCGTTTGTTAGATCGCAATCATACTGCGCTGATATCGGACTATCCAGAGCCCTCATTTCCCGATCAAGTCAGGAAAGCAAAAACGCTATCTACCCCTTTTGCGTCGGGTGTTTCAGCCCAATCTGAATCTGCGACGCTATCAACTTACCGTTGATTTTTTCCATACTCACTATCTACTCGGAGATTACACTATGCTTTATCGCGACTTTGGTAAAACCGGCTTTCAAGCTTCAGCTATTGGCTTAGGCACTTGGAACATTGGCAATCAGTGGGGTCATATTGACGAAGATCAGGCG
>JBGTIK010000041.1:0-8689 GCA_041745715.1 Phormidesmis sp. | reverse complement strand
ATGTTTCTCAGCGGCCTTCTGCTATGTTTTAGACTATCTCTTTATAAGCTGCTATGACCCTCCTGCTACGTACGCCTCTACATTCACTCTGCCTTCAGCTACAAGCCAGAATGACCGGTTTCTCGGGATGGGAAATGCCGGTGCAGTTTAGCGGTATTTTGCAGGAGCACCAGGCAGTTCGCCAGGAAGCCGGAGCCTTTGACATTTCTCACATGGGCAAATTTGTGCTCACTGGGCCTGACGTAATTACGGCCTTGCAGCGACTCGTGCCTTCTGATCTGTCTCGGCTGAGTGTTGGCAAAGCCCAGTACACCGTTTTGCTCAACCCCGAAGGCGGCATTGTTGACGATCTGATTGTTTACCATCAGGGCCAAGGCTTTGCCCAAAATTTAGCCGAAAATCAGCAGCAAATTACCTTAATTGTCAATGCGGGTACTACCGGTAAAGATAAAGCTTGGCTACAGCAGCACTTGCCAGAGACAATCGCTTTAGCAGACATTTCTCAAGAGCAGGCTTTGATTGCGCTGCAAGGGCCCACTGCCGTTGAAAATCTACAGCGCCTGTGCCCTGATTACGATCTGCTCAATCTCCCTCGATACAACCACCTCACCGGTAAGCTGCTGGGCCATCCAGCCTTTTTCGCCAGAACCGGCTACACCGGAGAAGACGGCTTTGAAATTATGGTGCCGACGGCCGCCGCTGAAAAAATTTGGCAAGCTTTCATGGAATTTGCGACCCCTTGCGGACTTGGAGCCCGCGACACCCTTCGGCTAGAAGCCGCAATGGCGCTCTATGGCCAAGATATTGACGATACGACTACCCCTTTAGAAGCTGGACTGAGCTGGCTAGTGCATCTTGATAAAACCGCAGATTTCATCGGTCGCAGCGCCCTTGAGCAGCAAAAAGCAGACGGTGTACAGCGCCGGTTAGTCGGGCTGACGTTAGAGGGCCGCAACATTGCCCGTCACGACTACCTAGTGCTAAACCAAGGCGAAACCGTGGGCATCATTACCAGCGGCACGCTTTCGCCAACCTTAGGCTATCCGGTGGCTTTGGGCTATGTGCCAGCAGATTTGGCCAAAGTTGGTCAAACCCTAGAGATTGCTATTCGCCATAAAACTTTCCCGGCGACCGTTGTAAAACGTCCATTCTATAAAGTATGAATTAATGGGACACTGTGAATTGATTTCTACCTGCTGAGCTTTTAATCTACCGATTTTTGGCTGTTGATTTTTGGCTGCTGATTTTTCCACTGACTGCCGCTGATGGTGCTGACTATTCTACTACCCGCTTTACGACTCGTCTTATTACCGGCTATTTTGAGAACCCACCATGCCATTTGACTATCCCGAAGACCTACAATACTTAGACAGCCACGAATACGCCCGTGTAGATGAAGAAGAAAAAATCGTGACGATTGGCATTACCTCATTCGCCGTCGATCAAATGGGCGATGTGGTGTTTTTGGAGCTGCCTGAAACCGGGGACTCTGTGGAAAAGGGCGAAAACTTCGGCACGATTGAGTCGGTCAAAGCCGTAGAAGATCTTAAGTCGCCAGTGAGTGGTTCTGTGCTAGAGCGCAACGATGCCCTCCTTGAATCACCTGAAGATATCGCCAATGACCCCTATGGTGAGGCTTGGTTGATTAAAGTAAGAGCCGAAGATCTCTCGGATCTCGACGATGCCATGTCCGCAGCAGAGTACGAAGAACAGGTAGAAGGTAGCTAGAGGCTTTTTCTGTTGGCACGGGTGGGCAGTACTGCCGATCAGCACGGGGGGCAGCGCCGATCGGCGGCATGAGTATTTTTGATAACCGTTCTCCAAAAGTGTTCACGGCGACAATCAGCGGTGAGCCACTTTTTGTTACACAATAATTATGAAGAAACAATAACCTCTAAATCTATGAATGCTCAGACCGTAGGCAACAGCACCGTGACTCACAGCGGCACGACTCATAGCGGCACGACTCATAGCGGCACTGAGGCTGCCCTCAAGCCACCGACTACCTCGCCAAAAAGCCGTCCGGATTGGGCTGATACTTCTGAGCGCTTTGCCTCACGCCATTTGGGCCCAACCGAGGCCGACGTGGTGCAAATGCTGAGCGTTTTGGGATTTGAAAGTTTAGAGGCGTTGATAGCAGCGGCGGTGCCTGCGGGCATTCGACTAAACGGCGCGTTGGCTTTACCCTCAGCGCTCAGTGAAACCGCAGCACTAAAAAAAATTGCCGATATCGCTGCCCAAAATCAGGTGTATCGCAGCTATATCGGCTTGGGCTATGCCAACTGCGTTACCCCACCGGTGATTCAGCGCAATATTTTAGAAAATCCGGGCTGGTATACCCAATACACGCCCTATCAGCCGGAAATTTCGCAGGGCCGGCTAGAGGCGTTGCTGAACTATCAAACGATGGTGACGGATCTCACTGGGTTAGAAATTGCCAACTCGTCTTTGTTAGACGAAGGCACGGCGGCGGCTGAAGCGATGAGCATGAGCTATGGCGTCTGCACAAACAAGGCGGCTAAAGCGGCTAAGCGGTTTTGGGTATCAGCAGCCTGCCATCCGCAGACAATTGAGGTGATTAAGACGCGATCGCACCCCCTTGGCATTGAAGTCATCGTCGGCGATCACCGCACCGATAGCTTTACCACTGGCGAGGCTTACTTCGGCGCACTGCTCCAGTATCCGGCGACCGACGGCGCGATTTTTGACTACACAGAATTCATTCAGCAGGCGCACGCGGCTGGCACAATTGTCACCGTTGCGGCTGACTTACTGAGCCTAACGTTGCTCAAAGCGCCCGGTGAACTTGGGGCCGATATTGCGGTTGGCAACACGCAGCGATTTGGCGTACCGCTGGGCTATGGTGGCCCTCATGCTGCTTACTTTGCGACCAAATCAGCCTATGCCCGCAAGCTGCCCGGTCGCTTAATTGGCCTGTCAAAAGATACGCAAGGTGCGCCTGCTCTGCGCTTAGCGCTTCAGACCCGCGAACAGCACATTCGCCGTGATTCAGCGACGAGCAACATCTGTACCGCTCAGGTATTGCTGGCAATCATGGCGAGCGCTTATGCGGTTTATCATGGGCCAAAGGGGTTGAGCGCGATCGCTACTCGCATCCAAAAGCTCACGACTGCCCTAGCCGATGGCCTCCAACAGCTGGGGTACACAACTGGCGATCAGCCCGTGTTCGATACCCTGACCGTCGAAACAGGCAACAGCACCGCTGACATTCTGGCCCGTGCGACTGAACAGCAAATCAATCTACGCCTCGACGCTGAGCAATCAGGCACGCCCAGAACCTTAGGCATTTCTCTAGACGAAACCACAGGCTATGAGCAAGTGGCAGAACTATTGGCTGTTTTTGCGGGTGATAAAACTGTTCCCACTCTAGAATCCTTGCACCCTCAGCCTTTACCGACATCTCTTAGCCGCAGATCTACCTACTTAACCCATCCAGTTTTCAATCAGTATCACAGTGAAACAGAGCTGTTGCGCTATCTATACAGTCTGCAAAAGAAAGATCTCTCTCTTGCCGATGCCATGATTCCGTTAGGATCATGCACCATGAAGCTCAATGCCACTGCCGAAATGGTGCCCGTAACTTGGCCAGAATTTGGTCAAATCCATCCGTTTGCGCCGCTATCGCAGACCCAAGGCTACCAGATTTTATTTAGTCAGTTAGAAGAATGGCTCTCTGAAATTACCGGTTTTGCAGGCATCTCTCTTCAGCCCAATGCGGGTTCGCAAGGAGAGTATACTGGACTGCTGGTGATTCGGCAGTATCACGCCTCACGTGGCGACACCGACCGCAATATTTGCCTGATCCCGCAGTCGGCTCACGGCACTAATCCGGCGAGTGCGGTGATGGCCGGGATGAAAGTTGTCGCGGTGAAATGTGATGACGATGGCAACATTGATGTGACAGATTTGGCGGCTAAAGCCGAAAAGCATCAGCAAAATTTGGCGGCGCTGATGGTGACGTATCCGTCTACTCATGGCGTGTTTGAAGAGAGCATTAAATCTGTTTGTGAGATTGTGCACAAGCGCGGCGGCCAAGTGTATATGGATGGGGCGAATATGAATGCCCAAGTCGGGCTGTGCAGCCCCGGTGATATTGGCGCAGATGTGTGTCATTTGAATTTGCACAAGACTTTTTGTATTCCGCATGGTGGCGGCGGGCCGGGAGTTGGCCCGATTGGCGTAGCGGCGCATTTGGTGCCTTTTTTACCGGGTCACTCATTGGTACCCGTGGGCAACAGCCAAGCGATTGGAGCGGTTGCTTCTGCGCCGTGGGGCAGTGCCAGCATTTTGCCAATTTCTTGGATGTATATTCAAATGATGGGGCCTCAAGGGCTGAAGCAGGCGAGTGAAATCGCGATTTTGAGCGCTAACTACATTGCCAAGCGGCTAGAAGGCCATTATGACATTCTGTATAAAGGCGCTAGCGGGTTGGTGGCGCATGAGTGCATTATTGATTTGCGAGAGTTCAAAAAAATGGCCAATATCAATGTCGATGATATTGCCAAGCGATTGATTGACTATGGCTTTCATCCGCCAACAATGTCTTGGCCGGTAGCCGGCACGATTATGGTGGAGCCAACCGAAAGTGAAGGGCTCAAAGAGCTAGAACGCTTTTGTGAGGCGATGATTGCCATTCGCCGTGAAATTCAACAGATTGAATCGGGTGATCTGACCGCTGAGCAGAGTCCTTTGCACTATGCGCCGCATACGACGGCGGATTTGGTGGCTGATTGGGATCGGGCTTATTCGAGAGAAGTGGCGGTGTTTCCGACTCAGTGGACGCGCGATCGCAAGTTTTGGCCAGCGGTCAATCGCATTGATCAGGCGTATGGCGATCGCAATCTCATCTGCACCTGTCCGTCTATGGATGAGTTCGCCGATTAATCTGGTAAGGTTCTGGTGGGCTTTGGCCTGTATTGAGCCTGTCTGTGAGCATGTTTAGATCATCTCACTCTGATGATGCTCACTCTGATGACGCTCAGTTTATGCGCCTAGTCTCTCAGAACCTTTCTCTTTTTGTTCGATTTATTCGACAAATTTGGCTTTATGACTTTACCCGCTCAGGATACTTGGCAAACACCCCCTGAGCCAATTGCCGCTATGCTCAAGGCTCCGCGTCTTCCCTCGGTGGCCTTTTCGCCAAATGCTGAGTGGATTGTTGAATTAGGCCGAGCGGATTTGCCGCCATTGGCTGAACTGGCTCAGCCAAAAGTGGCGATCGCGGGCCTCCAACTCAACCCTGAAACCTGGGGGAAATCCAAAGCAGGCTACTATTGCACGCTCTCTATCCGTCGCCGCGAAAAGAACATTGCCCAACCAATTGTGCTGCCGCCCAATCCTCGAATTCGCAATCTGATCTGGTCAAAGTGCAGCCGCTATCTGGCCTTTACGCACACTCAGATGGCCTCAGCTCAAGCAGCTCAATCTGATATCACCGATGCTTACAACAACAAAAGCGGTGTTAGCCTTTGGGTGCTTGATATCGAAACGGCGCAAGCGCGTGCCCTCAGCGAACCGGTGCTCAATGCCACCCACAGCACCGTCATTCAGTGGCTCCCCGACAACAGCATTATCTGCAAGCTGCGTACAGACATTGGCCCTGCGCCCGCCCCGCCTGATCTGCCAGTTGGCCCGCTGATTGAAGAGAACTTAGGCCGAATCGCGCCCGTTCGTACCTACACCCATCTGCTCAAAAGCCCTCACGACGTTGCGCTGCTAGAGTACTACCTCACCTCAAAGCTAGTGCGCATTAGCCTCACAGGTGAACAAACGCCGATTACAGAGCCCAATTTAATCATCAGCTTTTCGCCCTCTCCTGATGGCCAATGGCTCAAAGTCATCACCACGCACCGACCTTTCTCTTATGAAGTGCCGCTAGGCCGATTCCCTAAACGCACCGACATTCTCAATCTCCAAAGTAAATCCGGTCAATCTGTCTATCCCGTGGCTTATACTGTGGCTGATTTGCCCTTAGCCGAGGAGATTCCGATTGACTTTGATTCGGTCAGAGACGGACGACGCATCAGCGGTTGGCGCGCCGATCAGCCTGCAACCGTTTATTGGGTAGAAGCGTTAGATGGCGGCGATGCCCGCTGCAAAAGCGAGTATCGTGACTTCGTTTATACGCTTTGCGCACCGTTTGTTGCTTCTTCTACGCTTTTGTGGAAATCTACGCTGCGCTACAGCGGGCTGCTGTGGGGCAATGGCACGACAGCACTAGCCTATGAAGCGCTATACAACACCCGCCAGTTGCGCACTTGGCATCTCGCCCCCGACCATCCCACTACAGTCCCTAAAAAAATCGCAGAGCGCGATTTTCAAGATGCTTATAACCATCCTGGAGAACCGGTTACAGTGCCGGGGCAGTATGGCTGGCAGACACTTTTGCTGTCCGAGCAAGGCGATATTTATCTCATTGGCCGAGGGGCTTCAGCCGAGGGGATTTTTCCTTTTTTGGATAGATTCAATTTGGCTAGTCAGGAAAAAGCGCGGCTGTGGCGATCGCCGCCCAACACCTTCTCTCGCGTACACAAAGTTCTCGATCCTTTGGCCCAACGACTGATCATCCGCCGCCAGAGCCAACGTGAACCCAGTAACTATTGGCTCTATGACAGCCACTCAGCGAGTGAATCGGTCATCGCTCAAGACAAGCCGCTAACTCATTTCATCGATCCGCTCCCTTGGTACCAAGGCGCGCATAAAGAGATTGTGCGCTACTTTAGAGCCGACGGTTTAGCGCTTTCAGGCACACTCTATCTGCCGCCAGGTCACGATCTCAAGCGCGATGGCCCGCTGCCGACGTTACTATGGGTCTACCCTCAAGAGTACAAAAGCCGCGAAACTGCTAGCCAAATCACGTTAGCAGAAAACACTTTTGCTCGGCCTAGTCGAGCATCGGTGCTGTTTTTACTCACCCAAGGCTATGCGCTATTAGCGGGCCCCACGATGCCAATTATTGGAGAAGGTGATGTAGAACCCAATGATACCTACCTGGAACAGCTCATTGCCAGTGCAACAGCGGCGGTTGACTACTTAGTGGCGCGAGGCGTGAGTGAGCCTCATCGCCTTGCCATTGGCGGCCATTCTTACGGCGCATTCACAACCGCTAATTTACTCGCTTACAGCGATCTCTTTTGTGCCGGGATTGCCCGCAGTGGCGCGTATAACCGCAGCCTTACGCCCTTTGGCTTTCAGGGCGAGCAGCGCAGCTTTTGGGAAGCACCTAGTACTTACCAGCGCATGTCTCCTTTTACCAGCGCCGATAAAATTAACCATCCGCTCCTGCTGATTCATGGCAAAGCCGACAACAATACCGGCACCTATCCGATGCAAACCGAACGCCTTTATGAGGCGATTAAAGGGCTAGGTGGCACTGTCCGCTACGTTAGTTTGCCTCACGAAGAACACAGCTACCGCTCTCGTGAAGCCGTTGGTCACGTTCTTTGGGAAATGGTGCAGTGGCTAGATACTTACCTGAAGCGAGGGTGAGGCGAGGATGAGGCGATCGCGCCATTCAATGCCGCTACAATAGAGCCACTAGCTATTAGCGCTGCTGACATCATGACATTTCTCACCAACCGCTCTGTTCCTCCTACTCAATCGCAGCCAGATTCGCAGCGCCCCGATCCAGCGACGCTGCCGACCATGTATGATTTGCCCAGCGAATTTCCTGAGGAGCCCGGTTTGCCCGACGAATTTCATGACTTTCAGCCTCAGCTCCTCAGCCGTACGCTACACCTGCAAGACTACGCCACCGACCAAAAATTCACTGGCACCGATCTCAACGTTTATTACGACATCTATCACACGATTTGGCATAAGCGTCCAGATTGGTTTTTAGCGGTGGATGTGCCCCGTTTATACGATGGCTACGATTGGAGGAATAGCTACGTGACTTGGCATGAAGGTCAATCACCTGCGATTATTGTCGAATTTTTGTCACTCAATACAGAAAAAGAAGACTTAGGGCGATTTTACCGAAAATCAGATAAAGTTCCTGGCAGTGACATAGACCCTAACTCAAAAGATTTATTTGTCGCTCTCACAGAAGCAGACAAGCGACAGATGAGCGCCCCGCCTAGCAAATTCACCGTTTATGAACAGTATCTGAAAACTCCTCACTACATCGTATACAGCCGATATACCCGCAGGCTTAGATACTTCAGGCACAACGGCCATTGTTACGAAGAGCAACCCGTCAGCAGCCACGCTCCGATGATTTGGCTCAATGATCTTAATATTGGTCTTGGGCTCTGGGACGATTACTATGAAGGGATGCCAGGGCCTTTGCTGAGGTGGTGCGACGCTGCTGGAAATTGGTTTTTGTCTGATATTGAAAAAGAAAGATTGGCTAAGGAGCAGGAAAGACTAGCTAAGGAGCAGGAAAGACTAGCTAAGGAGCAGGAAAGACTAGCTAAGGAAAAAGCTCAAGTACGCGTTGACAAATTAGCAGCAAAACTGAGAGAGTTAGGCATCGATCCGGATGATCTGTGAGTGATGGGCCGGGAAATAGTCAGATGCTCTTTCATATCAATAGGCTTGTTGGGTAATAAAAAGGAACGATGAGACAAGGCTTTGTCGGCTTCCTCAGTCTTTTAAGCCGCATCCAAGTAGAAGTTCCACAGTCCAGCTGCATTTAACATCAAGCGGTCATCGAAATTAGTCACAC
>JBGTIK010000040.1:0-3048 GCA_041745715.1 Phormidesmis sp. | reverse complement strand
GTTGTGTGGTCAACCTGGATGCCACGCTCCAGCATCATCTCCTCCAAATCCCGGTAACTGAGGCTATAGCGGAGATACCAACGTACATTCAGTAAGATTAGGTCTGACTGGAAGTGACGCCATTTGAACGGTTCTGAGGAGTGCATGAGGTAGGTTGCGATCAGGGCATCTCAGCATACCAAGTCGGAGGCTATGCTTTTTTTTGCAACACAGCCCGCGATCGCCCTCAATAGTGTGACCTCGAATTAAACCATGCCCTTTTGTGATATGCTAACTGGTTTTAAACAAAAGGGCCTTTGCCTGCACTGTTTGGCTGGCCCTAGTTAAAGGGCCGATATTAAAGGAATTCGGCAAAGGCTTTAATAATACCATTAAATCTATTATGCAAGAGGTCTATTCAATACGGCTAGACGCACCCTCAAAGGGTATGAGTCCATGAACATGATTCGCAAGGGACAGATCAAAGATGCCGACAAAGGAGATGTCATGGGACAGATCTCTTTCATCCACGAAATCTTTGGAGTAGCGGCTTAATCAAGCATACGACGATAGGAGGATTCTCTATTTGCTAACTTTTTGCAACAGAGCCACGATTGTTCCTTCCTGAACGGTATCTTATTTCATCGCTACTCCCTTAGCTAGGCAGTAGCGTGCTGAGAAAGCTCCTAAATGCATATTGCTCACGTGATTTCACCATAAACTCACATTGCAGTTTTGTGCAATGTAGTTGATAGTTTGCTGCATCAGGAATGACTAGAAACTAACACGGATACCCCGCTTGCATTCTCTAAACTAAAGGAAGTTGAGGTTAAGAGAAGCACATTCACCTTCTCTCAACAACATAAGCCAATAAAGATTGAAATAGGGAGATGAGTGTTATGTCTTGGTTAAAATTGACTGAAAAAAGCCTTTACCTAATGGAAGGGGGGCAATACCTAAAAAGGTAGATTTACGATCTCATAATGGCGATCAGGCGCTGGATATTCCATTTGAGTGGTTCAAAGGAATGAAAGAGAACCTGCCGCTGGTAGTTGCGATTAACAGTGATACAGCAGATGCTGAACCATCTCCGGTAGTGTTCTAGACCTGTGTTTCAGGTGATTGGACTGTTCATCAACCGCTATGAATTTGGGCGAGCCATTTGACCCAACCTATCCACAGGTCTAGAACACTACCCTGCTGAACTTACCTGGGTAGTCTTAATCACAAACTCACAAGCGATCAATTTAACAGATGGTGTGTTGTGCAGAAACAATCTGCAAAGTTGCTCGAGTTAGCTCGAATCCTGCATTTTTATCAACAAATTTTTGGAGTTATGATCATGAACAAGATTTTGTCCACCTCAAGTGCGATCACCTTATTTGCAACCGCTCTACTGACTCCTGGTGTGGCAGTTGCGGACTCTAATCAAGCTCGTGCTTACCTGGAACGTGCTGCCTCTAATGAACTGCCCGATCATGCTTTTACTAGACAACCCTATGCAGGCTCACTCGCAGCGGCGCAAGTGGTATACAGAACGGTTCGACTACAGGCGGGAATAGAATACTCTTTTCTCGCAGCTTGTGACGATTATTGCACTGATGTTGACTTGTATTTGTATAATCGCACCGGTCAAACCCTATTCGACTCAGACACTGAATTGGATGATTACCCACTCATCACCTATACTCCCTCTACGACAGGTAACTATCGGTTACAAGTAAAAATGCATGCTTGCTCAAATAGCAGTTGCGGTTATTCACTGGGAACGCTAGTGCAGCGTTAAGACTAATCGTCGCCACAGGCGGTAGCGATGACAGCGTTAAAATTTGGAACTGCAAAGAGGTTACCAGACTGCTCAAGAATGGAACTCCAATCTTCGTTTTGACTCAACTGAAAGAGCCAATCAATTGACTCAATAGAGTGATTAATAGGGTGTATCTTCCACCTAATTCGCAAGTTTTTCTTGATGTGATACGAATTAGGGATTGACAAGCTACGAATAGAATAGACGTATAGCGATGAGGTTATGCGTTATGAGCGGCGTGAGCAAAATAGAAATCCACGAGAGCCGTGAGGCCCTGCTAGCCTTGATGAAGCAACAGAAAAAGCTACCGATGCGTGAACGCGTGCAGGCGTTGTATCTGCTCAAGAGCGAAGCGGCTGACTCGATTACCCACGTAGCCCGTATTCTCGGTCGTAACCGCATTACGGTTCAGCGATGGCGAAGCGAGTATCAGCAAAGCGGTCTGAAGGGACTGCTGGCCCCCAAAGCCCACGGCGGTCGTCCAGCCGCTATCCCCCCTGGGCGCAAACAAAGCTCAAGCAGCGCTTACAGCAACCGCGAGGGTTCACGAGCTATAGCGAAATCGTCGACTGGCTGACGCGTGAATGCCGTGTCTCGGTGAACTACTGGGTGGTCTACGACTTAGTGCATAAGCGTTGGGGTGCGAAGCTCAAACGCCCCCGGCCGAACCATCAAAAGCAAGACCCCCCCGAAGTCGATGAGTTTCCCCACCGGCTGATGTCTCAATTGAGGAAAGCCGTCCGCGTTGCGCCTGACCTACAGCTTCGTTACTAGACCTCTTGCATAATAGATTTAATGTTAATATAGAGGGTTTTTTCAAATCCCTTTAATATCGGCACTTTAGCTAGGGCACCCAAACGATGTAGGCAAAGGCCCTTTTCTTTAAAGTCTTTCAGCATATCACAAAAGTAATTATGCAAGAGGTCTATTCATCGTCAATTCGGAGTCGCTCTATCTCAGCGATGGACAGACCCGTGGTTTGGCTAATTATTTCGTTGGGTAGCTTGCTTAAGAGGGCTCGGGTGATCGCAATCTTTTCTGCCTTGCGACCTCGCTCAATTCCTTGTTCAATTCCCTCTTGCAAGCCCTCTTGCCTGGAGGTATTAATGACGTTATTGAGATCGCGGTAGTACTTCAAGCTGCTCTGATAGCTATCCTGCTCAGTAGGCGAGAAGTTCGAGATTTCTGCAATCTCAAACAACTGTAGAAAAACAGCGTCCTGGAAAGGACGAGGCTGGTCGTCTAATTCTGGCAGGTGTCTG
>JBGTIK010000039.1:0-4840 GCA_041745715.1 Phormidesmis sp. | reverse complement strand
CAACTGCCACTGATGCAAAATCAGGCCAATTTGGCCGCTGAGGGTTTGCACCAGTTCGCGCTCGGCTTGGCTCCAGCGGCGCTCTATTTTATCGGTGACAATGACAATGCCTTCGGGGGTTTGACCGGCTGAGGTGTTGCTCACTAGCATCGATTTGACGCCCATTGCTTGGAAGTGCGATCGCCAAGATCCAAACTTCAGCTCATTGTCAAAATTCTCAACACTCACGGGCGAATGCGCCCTTTGCAGCATTTGTTCATCGACCGTTTCTAACGGTAGCCAAGGCTCTGATCTTTCGATGCCAATGCCGGTGCGATAGCACAGATCAAAGCCACCTCGATCAGGATTGATGCCGAGTACAATCAGCTGATCGGAGCCAATCCGCGCGGCTAGTTGCGTAACGCATAGCCCTAATACGTGCTGCCAATCGCGATCGCTATGAATGCTGCGAGTCACCCCGGCGCTAAGCAAATGATCAGACTTCACCTTGCTCAGCGCTGCATCCATTTCAGATACCGGCATCGCTAAGCTAATCAGCTGGGTAACGCCTCGCACATAGTCTTTTTCGGTGCTGCTCCAAATCCGTGGGCTAGCGCCTTCAATCGTCATAAAACCCTGGAGTTCACCTTGGTACATAATTGGTGAGGCCATCAGCGACTGCACCGCCAAGTGCTGCATCAGCCGATTTGCCATGCTGGCTTTAAGCGATCCTTCTGCTTCACCAATGGCGACTATTTCACCCGTACAAAAGCTTTGGTATAGCGCCTGCATCTCATTGACGAGCACACTGCCGTTGGGCTTTCCCTGCAATTTACCGACCCTACACCAAAAGCTGCGCCCCCTCGGCTCTAGCCAATACACGCTCACGGGCGTTTCTATAAATAGCTGAGTTTCATCCGCAACCGCTTTCAGTCGAGCATCTAGACCCGATAGTGAAGTGAGTGAAGTGAGTAAGCTCAATAAAGGCTTGGCGGGCTGCTTGGTTTGCTGCCGCTGATCTTCTAGAGCATTTTGATGAATCGCTTCTGCCAAGGCATTGTTGATAGCCAGCAGCGTAGAATTCTCTAAAATGCCCGGTTCAACACCCCAGCGCCGAGAACCCAACACCATCAGACCAAAACAAATGCCCCGCCGCTGAATGGGCAAAATCACCGTACCTTGCAAATCAAAGGTTTGAGCAATACGGGCCCAAGCGCCTGCACGCGACTCATCGCGAATATCTGCAACTACCATTGGCTGCTGCTGCACCACCACCTGCTCTAATAAATCGCCCGGATGCAGCGCTAGCGAGGTATGAGAGAACCGGCGCGGCCCGTTGGTAATTACCCCCCGAGTGGTGAGCTGATGGGTAAAGCGATCATACAAACCCATCCATAGCAGCGTGTAGCCAAACTCGACGCGGATTGCTTCAAGCGCTTCTTGAATAGATTGATCGAGCGTTTCCGCTTCCCAGATAGCGGGCAGTACTTGGCTGAGATCTTGCTTGCTGAGTTCACTAGAAACACGACGATCAGCGCGGCGATCTGGCTTAGGGGTTGGTTGGGAAACAGTCGGTTTAACCATAGTGAAGTCCATCAGCGAGGACGCAAGTCTTCGGTTACTAAGGGGAAGAAAAAACAAAGCACCCAATCAGTGAGCGATCGCCATTATCAAACCTTGGCGTATCAGTACCCCAATTCAATGACTTCGCCAGATTTAATAAGTAGAAACACTTAAAGTCAGTGAAGTATTTGTAAATTCTTTATATGCGTATAGTGCCCTGTTCACAGGATTTTCCCAACGGTATTTTTGCGAGTCAATGACCGCATTTTGCTATATTCGCGGGGTCAAAGATCTCATCACAGTCCTCATCACGGTTCTTATCACAGCTCTCATCACAGCTGAACGGGTAGATGAATCACCAGCTCTGCACCTTGCTTGTAGTCTGTGTTGAGGCTGAGATTACCACCGTGGTCTTGGATGATTTGATAGGCGATCGCTAAGCCCAGTCCATTCCCTTCGCCAACCGGCTTTGTCGTAAAAAAGTAGTCAAACACTTTTGTCTGAATGCTTTCCTCAATACCCACACCATTATCTCGAATGCGGATTTCGACCTACCTAGGCTCGTTCATTTGAGTGCTAATCCACAGCTTAGGTGACCAAGGATCTAGATTGTCAGCATCTGAAGACTTTAGATCACAAGCGATACTCAGACTATCTATTGCATTGGAGACAATATTCCAAATGACCTGATTGACTTGAGCGGGATAGCACTCTACTAATGAAATCTTACCGAAGGCTTTGATGACTTCTATTTTGGGATGTTTGCTATTGACTGCTAGCTGATGGGTTAAGACCACTAAGGTGCTTTCGATGCCTTCATGCAAATCAATCGTTTTGATGCTGGACTCGTCTAATCGGGAAAAATTGCGCAGAGACAGAACAACTTTGCGAATGCGATCAGCGCCTGTCTGCATAGATGAAAGCATTTTGGGCAGATCTTTGAGCATGAACTCAAAATCTGCTTCACTGCCGGTTAACAGCGCTTGGGCCTGCGCTTGCGTTAATAGGTCGGTGACATAATCTTTGACATAGGGCAAGTTTGCGTAGATGAAGTTGATTGAATTGTTGATTTCGTGGGCGATGCCAGCAACCAGCTGACCTAAGCTGGCCATTTTTTCGCTTTGAACTAGCTGCGCTTGGGATTTTTGCAGGGTTTTGAGTGACTGCTGAAGTTCTGTCGATTGTGATTGGATAGTCTGTACGTATTCTGCCTGCTTGAGCGCAATCCCGAGCTGTTCAGCCACCTGAATCAATAGCTGCACCTCGCTCTCACGCCATTGCCTGGGTTTAGAGTTTTGGTAGGCGGCTAGTAGCCCCCACAGCTGGTTATCTAAATAAATGGCGATGATGGCGTAAGCCTGGGCCTGGTAGCTTTCTAATACTTCTATGTAGCAGTCACTGAAGCCAGCGGTGTGAATATCGGTGCAAACCCTGAAAATTTCGCCTTGAACAAATGCGCCGCCGTACGTCAGTTGCAAGTGAGTATCGGTGGTTTTAGTTACGTCTAGCATCTGTATACTACAGTCGCTGACATTTTTGCTGATGAGGGAGCTGCGCTGTTGAGCTTCAAGCAGTGAAATCCAGGGTGAATCGACTGATTCAAAGATAAAGCTGCCGCTCCAGTCTGGGTTGAAGCGATAAATAACGACTCTATCTGCTGATAGCAAACGGCGGGCTTCATCGGTTGCGGTCTGGCAAATGATCGAGAAATCGAGCGATCGCCGAATTTGATTACTCAGTGTGATCAGTGCTTTTTGCGTAGCTAATGCCTTCTTCTCCATTTCAGATTGGTCTTGCAGAAGCGGCGTACCCTGAGAATGTTCTTTGAAGTGGCCCAATTCAATACTTTTGGTCGACTCTGTAGGCAGAGCTGGATTAGACATAAATAATACTCAAACGTATTGACAACAGCTGCTCTCAATAATTCCCTATAGTCGTTGACAAGTCGCCAAAAGTCTAGATCATTCAGCCAAAAGTTAGAGTTATTAAACGGTTTTTCTTCAAGCTCTTTCAAGCAGTCTCCTTCACCTTGGAAAAGGCCAGTGAAAGACCTAAATTCTTAGATCTAGAGCAAACGGATTATCTAAATCACCCTTATGAGATCATTCGATAAAGATTGCTGATATATTGCTCTTTGAGCAGACTTTAAAGATAGGCTCTGCTAGCTACATTGTCGGGAGATCCTTTTGCAACAGCTTTACAGATCGGGTTTGCGCCCGCTTTTATTTGACGTTTTCAAAGCCGATCTGGAAACTGTGCACCGCCAAACTATCAACACATTGGCATGGTTAGCGGCTGAGCCCACTGCCGGAGCAATGTTCCATCAGCCGACTCGGCGAGCGGCCCAAGCAGCAATTTCTCATCTCTGCAAAGTCCACGATCCTCGTTTGACGCAATCACTTTGGCAGCTCTCTTTTGCAAATCCACTTGGCCTCGCTGCCGGATTTGATAAAGATGGCACAGCGGCGCGGGCATGGCCTTTGTTGGGCTTTGGCTTTGCCGAACTCGGCACGGTGACCAGTCACGCGCAGCCCGGAAATCCGCAGCCGAGACTGTTCCGGTTGCCTGCTGATCGAGCTGCCCTCAACCGGATGGGCTTCAACACTCAGGGCGCAGCCGCTTTAGCGCATAGACTCGCTCAGCTTTGGCCTGAAGGCAACTATTCAGTGCCAATCGGCATCAATTTGGGCAAGTCAAAAATCACGCCGCTAGAAGAGGCTGCTGAAGACTATCTTCAAAGCTTTGAACGGCTCAAAAATCAGGGCAGTTATTTTGTGGTGAATGTGTCGTCACCGAATACGCCGGGGCTGCGATCGCTCCAAGCCAAAGCCCAGCTGGCGCCTATTTTAGAAACCCTACAAACCGCCAACAGCGCTGGTAAGCCTCTAGTGGTCAAAATCTCGCCCGATCTAGCCACTGAAGATATTCAGGAGATTGTGCAGCTTGCGCAGACATACGAGCTAGCAGGCATTATCGCCACCAACACCACGATTGAGCGCCAAACTTTGAGCACCCGCATCGTGCCAGCTACCGGCAAATCAGTGACTGATGAGGCGGGTGGTATTAGCGGCGCACCTGTTAGCCACCGCTCTACTGAAGTCATTCGCTTAATTTATGAACAAACTCAAGGCTCATTGCCCATTATTGGGGTAGGCGGCATTTTTAACGCAGAAGATGCTTGGGCCAAAATCACCGCCGGGGCTTCTTTGCTACAAACCTATACTGGCTGGGTGTATGAGGGGCCAACGATGGTAAAAGAGATCTTGAATGGGCTGTTGAAACGGTTGGATGAGCACAA
>JBGTIK010000038.1:0-2606 GCA_041745715.1 Phormidesmis sp. | reverse complement strand
AAGTCGCTCAGAACGTCGGCCTACGCCTGATGAAATTCACGGCCAAAAGCTGCCCTATCCGGCTAGCCAAGAAGATATGAACTTGGCCCCTGATAGCGATTTATCCAATTATCAAGCGGCTGGAAAGCTCACTGGAAAAGTCGCCATCATTACCGGGGGTGATTCTGGAATTGGCCGAGCAGTCGCCATAGCTTACGCAATGGAAGGTGCAAAAGTCGCTATTTTGTATAATGTTAACGATGCTGACGCCGACAAAACCGCAGCGATGGTCAAAGAGCGTGGCAGCGAGTGCTTACCCATAAAAATGGACGTGCGCAAGCCCGAAGAATGTGAATCAGCCGTTCAACAGACGCTCGATAAGTTCGGTAAGCTTAACATTTTAGTCAACAATGCTGCTTTTCAAATGGTGCAAAGAGACTTGGCTGATCTGACCATTAAGCAGTTTCACGAAACTTTTGAAACCAACGTCTTTGGTTACTTTCACATGTTCAAGGCGGCGTTGCCTCACTTACGCTCAGGCGATGTAATCATTAATACGGGTTCCATCGTGGGCAAAATGGGTAAAGGAATGCTGGTGGATTATTCGGCCAGCAAAGGGGCGGTGCACACCCTGACAAAATCTTTAGCTCAAGCTTTAGCTGAGAAAAAAATCCGCGTCAACTGCGTTGTTCCGGGGCCAGTATGGACACCAAATATTCCGGCGACAATGCCTATAGACAAGGTAGAAGGTTATGACAGCGACAATGCCATGAAACGAGCCGGGCAGCCTGAAGAACTCGCGCCCGCTTACGTATTTTTGGCGGCTGAGGACAGCAGCTTTATGACGGGTGCATTAGTTGATGTCACGGGCGGACAGCTTTCTAGCTAGCGGATTGATTGGTTAATTGATGGGCTAATTAGTCCGCTAGTCAATTCGAATCGGTGTCTTTTTCAATCTTAGGCACAATGTCAGGGCGCTCTTTGCCTTCCCAGCCAGCCGGTCGCTTAGAGTTATACCAAGCGACCGAGCCAATGCTGACAGCGGCGATAAAGCCCACAATACCCACGATGGTCAAAAGCAAGGAATAAGGAATGGAGCTATCGATTGATTCCTGTGCGAGTAAAGCCGTTACAAGTAAAACCATGCTGAAACTCTGCCCTTGTCAAAAAAATGATTTTCCTACCATACCAGACCATCCCAGTTGGTTCTTTCAAGTGGTTGACTTGCAAAACTTTTTTATACGGTTAGGAATTTAGAGAAGGTTTAAGGCAAGGGGTTGAGGCGGTAATAACGATGAAGGATAGCCCTGAAAAAGTAGCTAAAGCCGCCGGATTACGATACGTGCAGGATGACTCGGCAGGTATTAGCCGCCAAAAGCAGGGCAAAGACTTCAGTTACAGGTTGCCGGATGGTTCAACCGTTTCTGCTGGTGAGCGCGATCACATCGAATCCTTAGCTCTACCCCCTAGCTGGCAAGACGTTTGGATCTGCCTCAATCCAAACGGCCACTTGCAAGCCACGGGCCGCGATGCCAAAGGCCGTAAGCAGTACCGCTATCACCCCAACTGGCGGAAATTGCGAAATCTACAAAAGTTCGAGCGAATGGTGCCTTTTGGCCTTGCGCTACCGAATCTGCGCCAGCAAACCCAAGCGGATTTAAGTTTGCCCAAGCTTTCGCGTCAAAAAGTTGTTGCTGCCATCGTACAGCTGTTAGATCGCACCCTAATTCGAGTGGGCAATGCGGAATATGCTAAGCAAAATAAGTCGTACGGGCTGACGACTTTGCGTGATCGCCACGTAAAAATCAAAAAAGACCACATAGACTTCCACTTCGTTGGTAAAAGCGGCATTGAGCACGACATCGCCATTGAAGATCCTAAGCTGGCCAAAGTCGTTCGCCGTTGCCGCGACATTCCTGGCTACGAACTTTTTCAGTACTACAATGAAGAAGGCAACCGTCACAGCGTCGATTCGGGCGATGTAAACAACTATCTTAAAAGCGTAACCGGCGAAGACTTTACCGCCAAAGATTTTCGCACTTGGGCCGGTACGACTGTTGCAACCGATACGCTACATCAGCTAGGCGAATGGGAAAAAGAAACCGACGCTCAAAAAAACGTTGTCACCGCGATTAAAGCCGCTGCCACTCAGCTCGGCAACCGTCCTGCGACTTGCCGTAAATACTACGTTCACCCCATTGTGCCTGAAAATTATTTAGCTGGTGAACTAATCAAACAGCTCAGTGAAACCCAAAAACAGATATTAGCCGATCCAGATACTTGGTTAGAGAATCATGAAAAAGCTGTTCTACTGCTCTTGAAATCAATCTAAAAGAAGGTATTGCTTTAGCAACGAGCAAGTACAACAGAGCTATCTGACAAAAGACACACAGAATCTACAAAATCTCCCATCCTTCAGGAAGGTGTGTAGGAACGTAGGTGGGAATGCGAGTGTGATTGGCGCGCTGAGCTTGAATAATCTCTACTAGAATCTCATATGATTCCACCAGTCTAGGCCCCGGTCGATTGAAATATTGGTTGCCGTCAGTCACGTATACTCTTTTGTTTTTAACGGCATCGAGCTGATGCCATTCGGCGTGAGCAGCCATTTCTGCTGTGGCTTGGCG
>JBGTIK010000037.1:0-2917 GCA_041745715.1 Phormidesmis sp. | reverse complement strand
TTTCCACTTCTTGAACCACGCTAGGAGAAAAACCTGCCTGCTCGCATAGCTGAATAATTTGATCGTAAAACATAGGCCCCGCCTGACGCGGATGCAGAATAAACGGTTCATCAGCGAGCGCATTCAAGGTAAGTTGTTTCTCGGTAGAAAGCGGATGTCCTTTCGGTAAGGCAACAATCCAAACTTCATCTGAAACAGGCTGTAAGACGAGCGATTTCTCATTGATAGGCGGATAGAGAAAGCCCACATCTATTTGGTGATTCTGGAAGGCGACAACCTGCTCTTGCGTACAGCGTTCGTTCATCGCTATCTGTACGTCGGGATAGCGATCACGAAACACCCGAAGAAATTGAAACTCGCCTGCTTAAAGTCATTGCGCAAGCCGATTTTACTGTTTACGCAGGGACTTACTTCTTCGATGAATTTGCGCCACAAGACTTTGCAACCGAGGTGCGGCAAGACGCTCTCGCACTTGTTCGAGATACCGAAGTGTGGAGCCAGCTCATTCCATCTAATGACGACTCGCAAGAGTTATTCTTAGTGTTTTCCTTTCACTTCGATGGATGCGGCGACAACAGTGGCTTCGTAGGCTGGTTGGCCAGTCATTTGAAGCGGCAGCTAGGAACGGGTGTTTTTGTAACCTGCGGTCAGAACGCTATGAGAGGTAGCATTTTTGGCGAGGTTCAACTGAGGGTTACACTTTCACGGCGATTTACTCAGTAAGTAACTAAGCCAACCCGTAGGATAAGGCTTATCCATCCTCGCTTCACGCGATCGCTTCCAGGGGCGTCGCCATCGCAAATATGAGTCCAGCCGTCTCTGTCGCCGCCAGCTTATCTCCGGACATTCGCCAAGATATCGGCATCCAGGTGCTCTCCCGGTCGGAACCGGTCAGCCACCTAGCCGCCAAGCACGAGGTGAGTCGGAAGTTCGTCGATCAGCAGGGTGACAAAGCACAGCGCTCGCTCAATGAATCGTTTGCACCGACACCCACAGATGACGAGGTTCTGTTTCATCTGCCGATGACCAAAAGCTGGCTTTACCAGCTGATTTTAGGCCTGGTACTGATCTGCCACAGCTTCTATCGTGGTGTCGTTGAGCTGTTTCGCGATCTCTTCGATACGCCGATTAGTATTGGCACTGTCCATAATCGGCTTCAATCCGCTGCGGCCACCGCTGCTGAGATCAATCAAACCCAAGACATCTCTGGCATTGAGGTGGGATTATTGGATGAAATTTTTGGCGTGGTTCAAGCGAAGGTAACACTTTCAGTTAGGAAGCAAAACCTAAAAGTCTAGCCAGTCAGACTTCCGAAGAATCTATCCCTGACTCAGAGTGTTATCCTGGCGGAGTCCAGATTGAACCACGCCGACTTTGAGGGCATTTTTGCCCTCTTATTGCCGATAATGTCTAATGTATGAGCTCTACTCAAATAGCGAATCACAGAGTTTTTTTACAACCAACAAATGCAGCAGATATCAATTTCTCAGGCTCTCTGAATTAGGGTTCACGCCATCGGTAGTCTACTGGCACCCAGGCATAACCTTGCTCTTCTGCGCGGAGATGTCCAACTCCTGGAAAGGGCAGATGCGAACCTGCAACTAGGAGCCGTGTTGCTTCCGCTCTAGCAAACTGTCTTTGGCGCTGTGCAGCAGCAGCGTTGGAATCAACATCATAAACAACCGTGACCTCTGGCTGTGGAAACTGAATCGCGCCAAAGTGAATAATATCGCCCCAAAACTCGATGCTCTCGCCTCCACTTTCAACCACATAAAAGCTGTGTCCCGGTGTGTGTCCCGGTGTAGGGAGTGCAGTAATTCCTGGTAAGATAGGTGACTCGCCAGAAAACGGCCTTAGTTTTCCTGCATCAAGATACGGCTTAACTGTTTCAACCGCTTCATCAAAATACTTCTGGTCGATGTTTGATCGCTCTGCATTAGCAGGATCAAGCCAAAAATCGACATCAGGTTGTCCAACATAGACCGTAGCGGCAGGAAATGCGAGTTCTCCCCCTTCCATCAGACCGCCGCTGTGATCGGTGTGAATGTGAGTCAGG
This sequence comes from Phormidesmis sp., assembly GCA_041745715.1. Lineage (GTDB taxonomy): Bacteria > Cyanobacteriota > Cyanobacteriia > Phormidesmidales > Phormidesmidaceae > Phormidesmis. The sequence goes on along the minus strand of JBGTIK010000037.1, from coordinate 861 downwards.
AGAATGGCGTCGATTTTACTAGAGGTGTAGCCTGCTGTCTCTAGCGATTCCTGGAGCTTGCCCCCCAACCCTGAACCGAAGAAGCTCCCTGATCCCGTATCCACTAACACCTGTTGATCTCCGGTATCGATGAGAAACGCATTGATTGATGCTTCGACAGGATTAGTCAGAAGGCTGCGCTGAAGCAAGCGGTCAATCTCGGCCTGATCCGTGTTGGTTAGGAGCGTAGGCAGATCCTGAGGTAATGTACCATCACTCAGCGCCGTAATCGTGAAGTCGCCTAGTTTAAATGAATAGACACCTGGTACTTGAGTATTCGCCGCTTCGTTAGCGGCAATCCTCGGAGTGATAGAGGTGACAATGATAAACATTGCGATTGTGACCATCGTCAGTCTGGAAAACATATTGAAGACCTTTCAGCAGTAATTGAAGATGAATTGAGGTTGGATAATACCTCTAACTTTATTTACTCAAAGCCTACAAAGTTTTAATATTCAGCTTCTTTCAGATTCTTACGATAATTTATCAGATTCTTAAGTTGTTAGCGAACCTGTTTTGGTGTTACTCCAGTAAGCCGCTTAAACTGTTGCGTCAAATGGCTTTGACTGGAGAAGCCAACTTGTAAGGCGATTTGGTCTACGGTTTATTAGGCGACACTGAGAAAGGCGGGGGTGGTTCATTTTCGGTTGATTTTGGGTAACACTCGCAGCCAAAATTAGGCCATCGATAACGATGGCCCAGCTAACTTGCGGCATCAATGCCTACGCTCTCTGGAAGCGCTCAAAGCCGAGTAGCTCTAGCCAATGCGGATGAGGCTGGCCAGTCAGCAATTGCTGGGGGCTTTTCCCCACCCGTTCCGGC
>JBGTIK010000036.1:0-4235 GCA_041745715.1 Phormidesmis sp. | reverse complement strand
ACTGCGGCGTATACGGAGTCCCTCGCAAACTGCGGCGCGAGAAGATTGATTGGGTGCTGGAAACTTGCGGCCTCACTGGCCGAGAAAACACGCCAACGGGTAGTCTCCCCGGCGGCTGGAAGCAGCGTGTCGCTTTCGGCTCATCGGTCATGCACGAACCCGATATTCTGTTTTTAGACGAACCGACTTCTGGCGTCGATCCACTCGCGAGAAGGCAGTTTTGGAAGCTGATTCGAGATTTTGCCCAGCAAGGCACGGCAATACTGGTGACCACCCACTATTTAGAAGAAGCCGAAAACTGTAACAACATGGCTTTTATGGTCGCGGGAGAAATTGTTGCCCAAGGATCGCCAACAGATATTAAAAGCGATCAGCCAGGGCAGCTCATTGAGTTGGCATCAACCCAAGTGCAGGCAGCGTCTAATTTGCTGAAGCAGCGGCTAGCCGATTGGCGGGTGTCTATTTTTGGCGATCGCCTTCACTTAGTGCTAGATCACCCTGACACTGAACTAAATCAGATCACCCAGTGGCTACAGGCCGAACAAATTGAGGTGACCTCAACGAGAGCGATCCCTTTTTCATTGGAAGATGCTTTTATTGGGATTGTCCAGCGGGCTTTAGCGCCAGCGGCACAATCCACCGCTTCAGGGTAAGCCATGAAAAGAGTTGTTTCGCAGTGCATTAAAGAGCTAAATCAGTTTCGGCGCGATCGACTGACGGTCGCCCTCGCCTTTCTCCTCCCGCTGGCAGTATTGCTGATCTACGGCTTTGCCATTCGTTTAGAGGCTAAAAATATCCCGCTTAGCATTCAAGACTTTGACAACAGCGCGTTGAGCCGCACCTATGTCGAAAGGCTGTTTGCGACTCATCAGTTTGAGATCGCCCCTTTGCTCAAAGGCGATCCAATCGCTGCGATTGATCGTGGCTTGGCTAAAGCCACTGTCATTATTCCACCAGATTTTGAAGAAAAGCTAAAGTCTCGTCAGTCGGTGACGGTGCAAGCGCTGATAGATGGGACAGATGTGAACAATGCCCGCATTATTCAAGCGAGTCTAAGAGCAACGACGCGGTTCTTCATGCGCAGCAGCGACCTTACGTCTGCAAATGCGCCTATTCATGCCAGCGTGAGACTGTGGTTTAACCCCGGACGAAAAGAATCTCTCTATATTGTGCCGGGTATTTTTGGCGTTATTTTATGGGTTTTCCCGTCGATGCTGTCGGGCATTGCGGTAGTCAAAGAAAAAGAGCAGGGCACCGTTTCTCAAGTATATGCGTCTGATTTGAGTTCTGTTGAATGGCTATTAGGGAAAGAATTAGCCTATTTGATCATTGGCTTAGGTGAGGCCGTCATTGTGATGACGGTCGCTACGCTGCTGTTTGGACTGCGCATTCAGGGCGATCCGCTGACGCTGCTGGTGGGTACGGTGATTTATTTAGGCGCAAGCGTGGCCTTTGGCCTGTTAGTAGGCGCTAGAGCTAGCAACCAAACGGGGGCGGTGCAGGGGACAGCGATCGCCGGTTTTCTCACCGCCCTACTGCTCTCCGGCTTCATCTACCGAATCGACAATATTCCCTTTCCGCTGTCGCTACTTTCCAAAATTCTTCCGGCCCGCTACTTTATTGAAATCACCCGTGATGCCTTTGTGCGAGGCACAGGATGGACAGGCATTTGGTACGCCCCGCTGATGATTGCGCTGATCGGTGGTTTCTTTTTCCGCATGGCTACTAAGGTGCTAGCGCGAATGCAGTTTTTGGATTGAGTTGTTTTGGATAAAGCCGTTTTGGATGAAGCTGTTTTGGATTAATCGATGAATTTTTTGTTGGATACTAGGCTGTGGCCGCTGATTTTGAAAGAAGTGCGGCAAATTCTCAAAAACAAGCAGATTATTTTCTTGCTGCTGTTTCCGCCGACGGTGCAATTACTCGTGTTTGGCCTAGCGCTCAATCCTGACGTGACGGGCTTGAGCCTAGGCGTTGTGGACTATAGCAACAGCCCTAGCAGTCGAGAATTTGTGGCGGCTTTAGTGGCTAATGATGTCTTTGAGCTAGAAGCCTATCAGCCGCGTGCCGCTGATTTGGCCCAAGCCGTGCGCAAAGGGGAAATTTCGACGGGACTGGTCATCGCGCCTGATTTTGAACAGCGGCTAAAGTCTCACAAAACGGTTGATGTACAGGTGCTCATTGACGGTGTAGATGCAAATACCGCCGGCATTGCTAGCGGCTATATGAGTCAACTTATCAGCCAATATGGCCAGCGGCTAGGTCAAACTACGGTGACACCCCCTGTGCAAACAGCCGTGAACTTTTTGTACAATCCGGGGCTATTGAGTAGCTGGTTTTTTGTGCCCGGTGTAATTGGCGTGGTGCTAACGCTAACTGGTTCATTAGTCTCTTCTTCAACGGTGATTCGAGAGAAAGATGTCGGCACGCTAGAGCAGCTAATGATGACGCCCGCCGCTGGCTGGGAGATTTTGACGGCAAAAATTGCCCCTTTGTTTGTGCTGCTGATGGGCGATGTGCTGCTAGCTTCGGCGATTGGTAGAGTGGTCTTTCACCTGCCGTTTCGCGGCAATTATTTTTTGTTCTTGGCGCTTTCGGGTATCTATGTATTTGTCTGCATTGGCATTGGTATTTTGTTGGCAACCGTTTCTCGCAATCAGCAGCAGGTGATTTTGACTTCGTTCTTTTTTAATGTGCCGATCATTCAGCTTTCGGGGGCGATCGCGCCCATCGAAAGTATGCCTGCTGTTTTCCGCACACTCTCCTTTTTCGACCCTTTGCGTCACTATGTCACCATCGCCCGCAGCCTCATTCTCAAAGGTGTTGGCATTGAAGATCTGCTGCCAGAAATCGCCGCCCTCGTAGCGTTTGCCGTTTTACTTTTGGGCATCAGCATCAGTCGCTTTCGCGCTCAGCTCAATTAAATCTAAGTATCTGTGCAAAACCTACCGAAAGAGGATTAGAAGCGCTATCTTGATTTGAGAACAGTTTGATGCTTTGATCAAAGGCAATTAGCAGTACTAACCCCACCTAAATAGCCCATTAATGCAGCACTATTTTCATCAGTTAGCCAAAATTTGGACACAAAAGATACATCCTCGCGTAGCTTCATTCGTTGCATTTTTTGGAATTGCTTGGCTAGGAATTTGTGCGCTTACAATTTACGGACTGGCCAAACTCTCGGACGGTGTTTTAGAACAAGAAGCCTTTTCTTTTGATGAGAGCATTCTGCTGAGTCTTCATCGGCTGTCTAATCCCTGGTTAGACCAGCTTATGCTCAGCATCACTCGCCTTGGCAACCCCGCTATGGCCGTCTCCCTAACGGTCGTTGTGTTTGTGTTTCTGTGGTGGCAGCGCCATCAGTTAGAAGCTAAGATTTTTGCTTTAAATGCTTTTGGAGGCGCGCTTTTAAGCTATATCCTCAAGCTCACCTTTAACAAATCTCGTCCTCAGCTTTGGGATCAGCTCATTTATGAGCACACCTTCAGCTTTCCCAGCGGTCATGCATTAGGCTCGATGGTTTTGTATGGATTTTTGTCCTATCTTTTTGCGACGCTTTATCCGCGCTACGCCAAGATGTTCTATGTCATAGCGGTGCTCTTGATTTTTGCTATTGGGCTGAGTCGGCTATATCTCGGTGTCCATTGGCCGACGGATATTCTGGCGGGCTATGGCATTGGCTTTTTGTGGATTACCGTGTGTATTAATCTGCTGCGACTTCAAAAAAGAGCAAAGTTTGCTGAACGTCAGCCAGATAGATCTAAAATTAGTGCCTAGTGACAGGGCCAGTTAATTGCCCTAGCCTGAAGCATCCCTCAAAAAGAGCGAAAGCCATGCCTCCAGGACGTCAGAATCAAAATCGAACGGTCATTGTATACTTCGGCCCGACCCCACAGGACTATCTAGATTTAGTCCACTCAGGCGAAAAACACCGCGCCTATATCGACTATATTCAACAGCCGCTCCAAGCCCAACTGACGTCAGCCAAGCATAAGCCAGGGTGCTCTGACACCAGTCGCTACACGGTTCATAGTCAGATTGAGCGTCGGTTACGGGGCAGCCAAACAGCGCCTGAAACGCTGCCAATTTGTCGAGTCAAGTGTTGCGATTGCCGAGCGGTGTTTACCGTATTGCCGAGTTTTATCGCCCGTTATCGACGTCAAGATACCGACAGTTTGGGCAAGCTACTGGAGATGAGTCTGGGGATGGGGCTGAGTCAACGAGAAACCGCCAGG
>JBGTIK010000035.1:0-2891 GCA_041745715.1 Phormidesmis sp. | reverse complement strand
TTTCGCTGAAATTTTGCCATCGGATGGGTCGCCACTGATTGAGACAGCGGCGCAGCAGTTACATTTGTCATAAATTCGGTTGTGAGAATACTGTTCAGAGTGTTTTCTGATGTTGGAACAATTAAAAAGCCTTAAAAACCTTTGTGCAAGCTTTGGATGCAACAGTTGCCCTTCAAATTTTTAACTTTAGGCTTTTAACTCAATTAGACTTACTCTAGGCTGGCTTTAAGCTCTTTGCTCGTAGCTCTACTAGCAATGTTGCTTTTAGCCCTTACCTGCCGCTTCACGAAGCTTCTTTCAAATGGCTTCGTAACAGCAACCATCAAGTTATAGCAGATAAGCGTATCACAACCTTGAGTCGTTAATCTTCCGTAAGAATAATTCTTACCCGCTGAACAATGAATCTATCTTAAAGTATCTATTTTCTTTGCTTAAGTATCTAATGTTCTGCTTATAAGACCCAACGACCGGCTTTAACACGGCTACTGCTACCTCATAATATTAACAGAAGGAACTAATACTTGCAGACGTGACGTATAGCTAGCCGCTAAAATTTTCTGTCAACTTTTTATCAACACTGAGTCAACGTCAATATCAATAAGGCCCTTCACGACCAGCCAGCCCTTCACGACCAGCCGGTCTTCGCGCTACACTTAATTGCCCTTTAGTTAGCATATCTACCAGTTAGCACTCCCTGGTTATTTATAGTTAGTGGTTTTTTATGGTTGCCTCTCCAGATTCTGCTCATTTTGCCAAAACTGGCCCCGCTGAAGGCTCAGACATCAAGCTTCTGCGCACCCACGAATCTGAAAAGCTAGAGCGCATTCGCCACACTTTCTCGCACGTCATGGCGATGGCCGTACAGCGTCTTTTCCCGAAGGCTCAAGTCACGATTGGCCCCTCAATTGACTACGGTTTTTACTACGACTTTGACGCCCCTGAGCCCTTCACCGAAAAAGATCTCAAAGCCATCAAAAAAGAGATGATCAAAATCATCAACAAAGGCTTGCCCGTCATTCGCGAAGAGGTCAGCCGCGAAGAAGCTAAGCGACGAATTGAAGCGCTCAATGAACCTTACAAACTAGAAATTCTCGAAGGGTTGCAGGAGCCAATTACGCTCTATCACTTGGGCGACGAGTGGTGGGACTTGTGCGCTGGGCCGCATATTGAATCGACGAAAGAGCTGAACCCCAAGGCTTTTTCGCTAGATAGCGTCGCGGGCGCTTACTGGCGCGGCGATGAGAAAAGGGCGCAGCTTCAGCGCATTTATGGCACCGCTTGGGAAACCCCTGAAGAATTGCAGGAATACAAGCGCCGGATAGAAGAAGCCAAGCGCCGCGATCACCGCAAAATTGGTAAAGAGCTGGGCTTGTTTGTTTTTTCGGAAGACGTGGGGCCAGGATTACCGCTCTGGACGCCCAAAGGTACGGTGCTGCGCTCGACTTTGGAAGATTTTCTCAAAGCTGAGCAGGTAGCGCGTGGCTATTTGCCAGTGGTGACGCCGCATGTCGGCAAAGTGGACTTATTCAAGCTCTCTGGCCACTGGCAAAAGTACAAAGACGATCTTTTCCCGATGATGGGCGACAACGAAGACGAAGGCTTTGTGCTAAAAGCCATGAACTGCCCTTTCCATGTGCAAATTTATAAAAGTCAGCTGCGCTCTTACAAAGAACTGCCGCTGCGATATGCGGAGTTTGGCACGGTTTACCGCTATGAGCAATCTGGTGAGCTAGGCGGATTGACGCGGGTACGCGGCTTTACGCAAGACGACGCCCATCTCTTTGTCACCCCCGATCAGCTTAATGACGAGTTTTTGAAAGTCGTCGAGCTGATTCAAGCCACACTCAAAGCTTTGCAGCTCGATCAATCCTTCAAGGCTCGACTGAGCTTTCGCGATCCAGATAACAAGAGTAAATATTTAGGCTCAGATGACGCCTGGGAAAAGGCTCAATCAGCCATTCGCCAAGCGGTAGAGACAATGGGCATGGAGCACTTTGAGGGGATTGGCGAGGCGGCTTTTTATGGGCCTAAGCTAGACTTTATTGTCCGCGATGCGCTGGATCGCGAATGGCAGCTTGGCACAGTACAAGTCGATTACAACCTGCCAGAGCGATTTGATTTGGAATACGTCGCTGAAGATGGCTCTCGGCAGCGGCCAATCATGATTCACCGGGCTCCATTTGGCTCACTAGAGCGGCTGATTGGGATTTTGATTGAGCAGTATGCGGGTGATTTTCCGCTGTGGCTTGCGCCTGATCAGGTGCGCTTGCTGCCAGTGACGGCTGACCATTGGGCCTATGCGGATGAAGCTGCGGCTCAGATGCGGCAGCTAGGGGTGCGCGTTGAGGTGGATAAAAGCGGTGAGCGACTAGGTAAAATGATTCGCAATGCGGAAAAAGCCAAGATTCCGGTGATGTCAGTGATTGGTGATAAGGAGGTAGAGGGCCAAACGCTGAGTATTCGCACTCGTAAAGAGGGCGATTTGGGGTCTTTGGCGTTGAGTAATGTGCTTGATAGACTCAAAACTGGACTGGCTAATCGCAGCGATTTTTAGGCTTTTGTTTGGAGTCCATGTCTGAGGCAATGATCGATTCTAGGACTAATCACCTGGCTAGCATAACGATGGATAATGTGATAATCCGGTCAATTGAAATCAGGGATCGGGAAGATCTATTTGCGTTGTGGCAATGCTCTAAGGTGCGTCGAGGAACGTTGAAAATGCTCATTGGAAAAGTATGCCTTTAGAGCAGTATAGTGGACCCCAAAAACTAGACAGGTCGTTAAGCTCTGAATCACTCAAAAAATGATAGGAGTTATTCATGAGCAAAAAACGCCGCCAGTACAGTCCAGAATTCAAATCGAAAATAGCGATTGCCGCCGTCCGAGGCGAT
>JBGTIK010000034.1:0-2162 GCA_041745715.1 Phormidesmis sp. | reverse complement strand
GAGAAAGCTGTACTTCAAAGCCGGGTTCATAAATCACTTCGTAGCGCGTTATGCGGGGCTGTAAGTCAGGTTCAGTGCCCTCTGCTAGTTTCCAATTGGCCCACAGCACTTCCGCTTCCGGCTCAGTGAGGGTGGCGGCTGCCTGGTCGGCTTGTGAACTGGCGTAGAGATCGATGCCTGCTTCTGGAAGGGCAGCAGTGAAGGCAAATCGCCAGCATTCCCAGCTTTGGGCTTGCTCAACACTTTGCCATGCAACTTGGCAAATGCCGTTGCCGGTACCTACCCAGAGCCGCTCATCGTTGACCGCAAGCTCAGTAGGAATCGCACCAATCAGAGGGCTGTCGGTGATGCTGTAGCGCTGTAGCGTTTTGGCCATCGGCTGATAGGCAATGAGGCCATCGGCTGGTAGATAGGGGTTGCCTTCGCCGCTGCGCTGAGTGCCGAGCCAAAGGGTAATGTTGTCGGTGGATTCAGCCGTGGATTCAGCCGTGGATTCGGTGAGGGCGATCGCTGTAAGCTGATCGCCTTGAATCTCTTCGGGTCGCTGCACGGTGATCTCACCCGTTTTTAGGCTGTAGCGAATTAGACTCGCAAAGCCACTGTCGCCTTCACCTTGTGTAGCAGTAGCCGCAAACCAAATCGCGTCTTTAGTCGCTACTGCACCGGCAATGCTGGGCACCCCTAAGCTTGCGCCTAAGTTGGCGGCTTTCAGCTCTGACAGGCTGTACAACGGTTGGCGAAGGCTTTTTCCATCTGGCGTTTTGATCTCAAAATAGACGGTATCTTCGGCTGCATTTTCAGGCGCGGGTGACGGTGCTTCGCTAGCAGGAGATTGCGCCGACGCGCTGGTTTGCTCTCGCAGCCAATCGGAGTCTAACCGAGCGCGGTATTCGTAGCGATCGCTGCCCACTGCAATCACCTCATACGCAGGATCGGCAATGTCAGCCATGTATTGATCGTAGTCACGATCTTCGCTTTCAGGCGCAGTTGAGGTGACCGACCAAGTGCGATCGCCCTGGCAAAACGCAAACGTATAGGCATTCGTCTCGACTGTCACCACCCCTTCATTAATGTCGATGGCGCGCGGCTGAAAGTTGAACCGCTCAAAAATAGGCGTGTTCTGAGGAGGTGCCGTCAGCGGCTCTAGGGTAGCTACGGGCACAGTACAGGCTGCGCCTAGTGAGTCTTGGGCCTGTGTCGGAGTAGCTTGGTCAGATGAAAGACCTTTCAAAGCCTCTGTTTCTGTACAGGCACTGAACGCGCCGCCTAAGGCACAGAGCAAACTCACCGTAGTCAGTAGTTTTCGAGTTCGCATGAATCGTCTCACCGCCATCGATTATCTATGAGGCGGCCTCTTCAATAGTGTGGTTTCTTAACTCCAGCATATCAATCGATTTAGTGGTTCGGACGGAGCATGAAGGCCAGCTTAAAGATCGGCTGCTGAGGCTTTATAGCCCTTAAATTAAATCTACTCATGAATAGAGTGAAAGCTGGTTTTGGTATCATTCGCTACGACTTTATATTGTTAAGACATCGAACAAAACGGTTCTTTTTTAAACGCACAAGGAAAGTAACTCCCATGAAAAACCCCACCACTCGTTCATTTTTTGGCAATGCATTTGGCAGTGCTCAATGGACGCCCACTCAGCTTGTTTCTCTAGGTAGAGCTTTAGAAAATGCTTACGGCGGCGGCATCATGACAGCCGATCAAAACCGAGAAACTCACGGAAGTGGCTGGACGACGCAGCAGCTTTTGGCGATGTCAGCCGCAAAGTCTCTTTATAATTAAACGCAATAATTAAAAGCATTTCTAGATCGTTCTGGCGTTGCGCTCACCTTTCGTGACTGAAGCCTTGATGGATTGCGATCGCAAGGTTTCAACCAGCGCATACACAGCCGGTGGCTGAAGCGCTTCAGCCAAAATCGCGACACCGACGGGCCGATCCAACGGAATGGGTAAGGAATAAACCTGTACCGTTTTTGGAATCGGCTCAGCCGCTAATCTTGGTAAAATAGTGCCCCCTAAACCTTGGGCAACAAGGCTAACGGTGGCCGCGTCTGTTTCAATTTCATTTACGACATTAAGCCGGTAGCCCAAGCCATTGATATGTTCATAGACGGGGCGCATCATCACATAGTCAGTAGGCGGCATGAGTAAAGGC
>JBGTIK010000033.1:0-11616 GCA_041745715.1 Phormidesmis sp. | reverse complement strand
TTTTTTGAGTTCGACCGATCAAACATCATTTGGAGAAAATAAATCATGAAATCTGTTGTAACCTCTGCGATCGCTTCGGCTGATGCCGCTGGACGTTTTCCGGGATCTGCTGACTTGCAGGCCGTTCAAGGTGGTTTGCAGTGCGCGGCGGCTCGCCTCGAAGCTGCTGAAAAGCTCAACGCTGGCATCGACCAAGTTGCTAAAGAAGCGTATGACGCTGCATTTAAAGAGTATCCTTACCTCAACAATGCTGGCGGAGCAGGCGAGAACCAAGGCAAGCAAGACAAGTGCTTGCGCGACATCAAGCACTACCTGCGCTTGATCAACTACTGCTTGGTTGTGGGCGGCACGGGGCCTTTGGATGAGTGGGGCATTGCTGGTGCACGTGAAGTGTATCACGCTTTGAACCTGCCGACTGCGCCTTATATAACGGCTATGCAGTTCACTCGCGATCGCGAGTGCGCACCTCGTGACATGTCTCCGCAGGCACTCTCTGAGTTCCGCTCCTTGCTCGACTATGTGATTAACTCCCTTTCTTAGTGGAGTTAGGCTGAGTGAGCCGACCCGTTCATTTGCCTGAGCATAGAAAGTTGAGGGCTTCTAGCTAATACCTTGTTTACAGGGCTGTTCTAGGAGTCCTTTTTAAGGGTCACTACTTTAAAGATCGCTTTTTAACTGTTAATCGATACTTTCTAAACCGATGGTCGCAGATTCTTTATTTGAGCAGCTCAAGCATCCCAACCCGCAAATGCGTCAGCGGGCCTTGGCAGCAATCGTCGAAAACCGTGATGACAATACCATTGCTCAGCTAATGGCGGCGCTAGGTGAAGAAGATGTGGTGTATCGCCGAGCTGCGGTGAAAACCTTGGGCGCAATTGGCATGGATGCAATTCCGAGAGTCGTTGAGCAAATGCTGCACAGTGAGAATGATACCGTCAGAGCAAGCTGCGCCAAGGCAATGGCTCAAATTGCCGTCACTCACCCGAATACATCTTTTCCAATAGAAGGCATTGAGGCATTGCGCCAAGCAATGGCCGATCCGTATCCGGTGGTGCAAATTGCGGCAGTGATGTCACTCGGTGAAATTGGGATGCCCGCCGTCGATACGCTGCTAGAAACACTAAAAACAACGGATAATGTAGCGATTGCGCTAACCATTACTAACACGCTAGGCTCTATTGGTGACCCCCGCGCAGTTGATGTTTTACGCAATCTCATCCAAGACCACTCAGTCGATAGCTATGTGAGAGAAACCGCAGAAAGCGCTTTGCCAAGGCTAGAGCAGATGTTGCTGACAAACACGACCAAAGGCAGTAGCCGCGAAAATGCAAGCTCGTCGGCTGAAAATTAGCGATCGCAATCCGCGACCGTACCTTCGATAATGAGCGTCCGAAAATGGCGAGACGATAGAGTAAGTATCGCTTTATGCTGTAGATGTACTGATGGTGCAGGCCATGATGAGTGATGAACAATGTTATCGGGCGGCTGTTAGTCAAGATCGGCGTTTTGATGGGGTTTTCTTTGTTGGAGTTTCGAGTACGAACATTTACTGCCGGACGGTTTGCAGTGCTAAAATGCCTCGACAAGAAAACTGTTCTTTTTATCCTAGTGCGGCGGCGGCAGAACTTGCAGGCTATCGGCCTTGCTTACGCTGTCGGCCAGAATTGGCACCGGGGCAATCGCGGATTGATGCAGTGGGTCGATTGGCAGCAACGGCGGCAGGCCGTATAGAAGAAGGTGCTTTGACACAGCAGTCGGTAGGCGAACTCGCAGATGAATTAGGCATTAGCAGCCGTCATCTACGCCGCGTTTTTCAACAAGAATTTGGCGTTTCTCCCATTCAGCTGGCCCAAACCCAAAGACTGCTGCTGGCCAAACAGCTTTTAACAGATACGCCTCTATCGGTGACAGAGATTGCTTTTGCCAGCGGCTTTTTGAGTGTCAGAAGGCTAAATGCGCTGTTTCAAAAGTGCTATCGGCTTCAGCCTTCTGAGCTTCGTAAGGCTTCGAATTTATCTTCAACGACAGCGAGAAATGAACTCAAAGACTCACTCTGTTGTGAGCTGAGCTATCGAGCACCGTTTGACTGGCAGGGGCTGCTAACTTTTTTGAGAGGCAGAGCGATCGCTGGCGTCGAAATCATTGAAAACAACCGATATCAGCGAACGGTACAAATCGGTCAGCATCAGGGCTGGATTCAAGTCTCTCCAATTAGCCATCAGCCCAAACTCAGAGTCGAGATTTCTGCTGCTTTACTGTCAGCTATTTTACCTATCTTGAACAGAGTCAAAGCTCTTTTTGATCTAGCCGCCGATCCTTTACCGATTGCTGAGCATTTAGGCCCGCTAGCTGCGCCTTTTCCAGGCTTAAGAGTACCGGGTGCGTTCAATCGATTTGAAGTGGTTGTGCGCGCCATTTTAGGTCAGCAGGTAAGCGTAAAATCAGCAACAACGCTTATGGCAAGGCTAGTCAAAGCGTTCGGTACACCGATAACAACCCCGATAGCGGGCCTAGTGTATCTCAGCCCGACGCCAGCGCAGCTTGCCCAAGCGCCGGTAGAAGCGCTCACCGCCTTGGGGATTTTGGCCAGCCGAGCGAAATCAATCCAGGCGCTGGCACAAGCTATCGATAAGGGCAGCTTGCAGCTAGAGACTCACGCTGACCTAGAAACGGCTGTAGCTCAGCTTAAAACCATTACTGGTATTGGTGATTGGACTGCGCACTATGTAGCGATGCGAGTGTTGGCCTACCCAGATGCCTTTCCTTATGCCGACCTGGCGCTGCGCAAAGCCCTGGGAATAGAAAAACCAGCCAAAGTGTTGCAGATGGCAGAAGCTTGGCGACCGTGGAGAGCTTACGCGGCTATGCATCTTTGGAAATCTTTGGAGGTAGCGGAATGACTTATTACACCTGGATAGAAAGCCCGTTGGGGCCGTTGTTGCTATTGGGAGATGGAAGATCTCTCACTGGCCTATATCTCAAAGGCCAAAAGCACTTTCCCATCCAAACCGATAGCTGGCAAGCCTCTGCCCAAGCGATTCCCTTTGCCCAGACGCAAACGCAGCTTAGCGAATACTTTGCTCATCAGCGCCAAAGCTTCGATCTTCCCATCAACGCTCAAGGCAGTGACTTTCAAAAGCAAGTTTGGCAGCTTTTAGCCCAAGTTCCTTTCGGGGAAACCGTTACTTACGGCAGCTTAGCTGAAAAAATCGGCCAGCCCGGTGCAGCGAGAGCGGTCGGAGCCGCCAATGGCCGCAATCCGCTTTCCATTATCGTGCCTTGCCATCGGGTCATTGCCGCAAATGGACAATTAACTGGCTACGCAGGCGGCGTGGATCGCAAGCAATGGCTGCTTGCTCATGAGCAAAAAATTAGCGTGCCTGACGCATCTAGCATAAAACCTGGCTCGTTTCAGCCGTCTTTCATCTTGTCATAGCCAGATTTGTCATAGCCAGATTTGTCATAGCTAGACTTGGCTAGCTCGTCGTTTTTTTCATAGCTTGTTCTTTCAGTTACCTTAAAGGTACAAGCGAGAGAGTTGCTATGCTGTGCAACGGCATGATCCTATTGCACAGCATAGAACACTTAACCCTAGCGGGCCAGATCAAACAACAGAACTTCAGCTTCGTCAGCCCCACCTATCAGCACTAGCGAAGAGAGATCAGAAATAGCAGCCCCATCGCCAGCGCTGAGGGTTTCACCATTGAGCGTTACTTCACCACGAGCGACTTGCAGCCAAGCTTTGCGATCTTCAACGAGTTCGTACGTCAGCTTGGTATCAGTGCTAAGCGTTGCGGTGTATAAGCGGACATCTTGATGAATCGTCACCGATCCAGCTTGGCCATCGCGTGAGCCGACTAAACGCCACTGATCTTGCCGCTCTGATAGGGCAAAGTGCTTTTGTTCGTAGCTAGGCGTAAGCCCTTGAGTGTCAGGGATCAGCCAAATTTGCAGAAAGTGCACAGGCTCTGTTTCAGAAGCATTCATCTCGCTGTGCGTGACGCCCGTGCCTGCACTCATTCGCTGCACATCGCCAGGACGAATAATAGAGCCTGTGCCCATGCTGTCACGGTGAGCGAGTTCTCCTGCTAAGACGTAGGAGATGATTTCCATATCACGGTGACCGTGAGTGCCAAAACCAGCGCCTGCAATGACGCGATCATCGTTAATGACTCGCAGATCGCTAAAGCCCATATAGCGCGGATCTCGGTAGCTACCGAATGAGAAGGTGTGCTGAGAATTCAACCAATTTAGCTTAGAAACACCTCTCTCTTCTGCTTTACGAATTGTGATCATGAGTAACTTATCTCCGTTTTTTAATAGCTCTTTTCTAGGTCTTTTCTGAGCTGTTTTTCTAGATTTTTCCTCAAGGTTTTTTCTCTATGAAACAGCTCATTGGAAAAGAGTTTTGACCTACTTGTATTATCTATTGGATTTAATAAAAAGACAATAATCTATTTATAATACACACTGTCTTCATTTCAGCTACAATGGAGGCAGTCATTAACGGATAAGAAGCAGCGTTGTGATGGATAAATTAGAGAGTATGCGGGCCTTTACGGAGGTGGTAAATCACGGCGGGTTTGCGGCGGCTGGGCGGCACATGGGACTGTCGCGCTCGGTGGTGAATAAGCTAGTGGCGCAGCTAGAGGCCGATTTGGATGTGCAACTGTTGCAGCGAACGACTCGGATGGTGAGCCCAACTGATATGGGCAGAGCGTATTACAGCCGCTGTGTGGACATTTTGGCGGAGGTGGCGGCGGCAGAGATGGCGGTGAGTCAACTGCGAGATCAGCCCAAAGGGTCGCTGCGAATTAATGCGCCGATGTCGTTTGGAACCCTGCATTTGGCAGAAGCGATCGCCCAATTCATGGCCCAATATCCCGATATTCAAGTGCAGCTCACATTGAGCGATCGCTTCATCGACCTCATAGAAGAAGGCTTTGATGTGACCCTGCGGATTGCCGAAACCATAGACGAAACCCTAGTCACCAAAACACTAGCGCCCGTTCATCGAATCATTTGCGCCTCGCCTCGCTATCTTGAGAAGCACGACATTCCCGTGCATCCTGACGAATTGATTCAGCACGACTGCCTAAAGTATGGGCAGATCGCGACCAACAGCCAGTGGCAGCTCAAAGACCCGCAAGGCAAACTGCTGAACGTGAAGCTGCGCTGTAAGGGTTATTCCAACAACGGCGAAGTTTTAAAAGCGCAGGCGCTAGCGGGCGTTGGGATTGCTTTGCTGCCTACTTTTATCGTAGGGGAGGCCCTCAAAGGGGGGCAGCTAATTACCCTATTACACGACTACCGCCCGTTTTCTTTGTGCGCTTATTTAGGCTATGCGACCAATCGCCACCTTTCGACTAAAGTAAGGCTGCTCACAGCTTTTTTGCATAATTGGTTTGAGCAGCCGACTTGGGAGAGTTGAAAAGCAATTGGAAAAGTTGAGAGGCAGCGTTTGGATCAGGTAGAGACGGACACTGAGGAGGTGTCAGACTGTTTACCTTTGGTTTTGGCTAGCTGCTCGGAAACGGCGGCAACTTCTTCTAGACGAGCGGACTCTTTAGCGGCTTCGATTGTGAAGTCAGTGCCTTCAGAAACGCCTTGAATGACGCTTTCGGGGGCACTTTCTGTCTGGGTTAGGGCTAACGCTTCGGCGGCGAGGTCTTCTTGAATACGGCGGGCAGCAAAGGAAATGAAGCCAAAGCTAACGAACCCGGCGCTAAAGAGCATCCAGCCTTCCAGCACGTAGGTCATAAAATGGTTGAGTTCACTGACAGACATAAGCGGAAGCCTCACCAAGACTTTTGCAAAGAGTAGCAATACGCAGTGCATTAGTTACAACTGCACTGATTAAGACTGCATTAATCGCCTATTATGCGTGCTCTCTGGCTAGGATTCAACTTTATGTAAAGAAGGATAATGAGATCGCCCTCAAATGCTCTCTACTCTGACCACTGCTTTGGCTTTTACGCTGGCCTCTACGCTGAGTTCTTACGCTGGCCGCTGAAGATCGTACTATGAAGGAATCCCTGTAGCGAATTAATCTTTACCTTATTAGCGATGGTTTCTAGCGTTTCTCGACTCTCTGCTCCTTCTGACCTATCTCCCGATCTATCCCCGCCCTCAGCGCCGCCAATTAGAACGGCCTCAGTGAGCCGCACCACAAAAGAAACCGACGTGCAGGTAACACTGACAGTAGAGGGCACTGGTCAGTGCGTGGCCGATACCGGCATTCCTTTTTTAGACCATATGCTGCACCAAATCGCTTCGCACGGGCTGTTTGATCTAGAAGTGCGGGCAACAGGCGATATTGAAATTGATGACCACCATACGAATGAAGATGTGGGCATTACGTTAGGCATGGCGCTGCGTGAGGCGTTGGGCGATCGCAAAGGCATCACCCGATTTGGACACTTTGTCGCGCCGCTAGATGAAGCGCTCGTGCAGATTTCTCTCGACTTTTCCGGTCGGCCTCATCTCAGCTACGGCCTCACCATCCCGACGCAGCGCGTTGGCACCTACGATACTCAGCTCGTGCGCGAGTTTTTTGTGGCAATTATCAACCACGCCCAAATGACGCTGCACATCCGTCAGCTCGATGGCCTCAACTCTCATCACATTATTGAAGCCACCTTCAAAGCCTTCGCGCGGGCTATGCGCATGGCCACCGAAATCGATCCGCGCCGCGCAGGCAGCATTCCTAGCTCTAAAGGAGTGCTTTAGAACTTTGCCTAAAGGCGCACCTAGAACCGCGATCTAAAAAAGTAAAGACCGCGGTTTTTAAGCCGTCACAAGCTGTTTTTCAGCTGCCATCTCGTGTCTGGCCATGACTTTATTGAGGATTCTCGGCGAAATCGCTAGACGATAGTTACGCACAAATATCTCGATTTGGTTGAGCGCCTGAGCGACTGAGCTTTGAGTAGAGACAGGCTGCATTCGTCTAACTCGAACTTCTTGGGTCGGCAGCTGAAATAGCCATGCCTGAGGCGACTGACCGTAGTGGTCATAGATGTTAGCGAACAGTGAGGCCGGGTTCTGCATGGCTTGATCGGCGTCATGAATAGCGCTGGCCGCGAAGCTTTCGCGCTGCTGATGAGCGAGGGTACCTAGTGGGCTGACGCGAATGCGGGCGCTAGGCTGGGCATGGGCGGCGATAAAAATTACATAGTCGGCATGAGCGATCACGCCAGCAACGGTGCTCGATAGTTCTGGGGCGATGAGCGATCGCACCCCCAATAGCTGCCAATCTGCAACCGCTTGAGAAATTTGCTGGGTAGCTTCAGTGTCATCGCAGCAGACGATCCAAAATTTTGTTTTATTTGAGGTAGGCGTTGACATAGTTTTTTATGCTAAATAATTTTGTAGGGTTAGACACTGACAGGGCCAGTAAAGATTGAGCTAAAGACTTAGCCACGAGAGCCCTTAGATCAAACTATTCAAATCACGTATTACCGGCTTAAGGTAGTCAACCTTTAAAAATTCTGACAGGAATAATGAATCGGCAACGCTAAGTTTCTTTAAAGCGTTTGGTGAGTCATCAGTGTCTGTAACAAAAGGGACAGAACCCCAGATTTTCTAAACCTTAATAAGCAAATTATGATGCTGTCAGAATGCCCTGGTTTATTCAGCGAATCACCAGCTATTGTTTAACATTTTTTGATGAAATGTTAAACAATATAGACGTTCTGGGCGATCTGACTTTACTTTTCAAATGCCCGATGCTACCTAATTTTGTTTAGAAAATTTTGTTTAGAAAAAGTGTTTATCAGCCTGATGAAACGATCATCTCAAAGCCTCTGTCAAATTTATCAGCGCTTAGGAGCTGTTCTCAGCGATTATCTCCTAAGCGCTAGTAGTTGTTAGGTGGCCTCAGCACTGTTGGCGGTGGACATTTGCCGCTCTACGGTTTCGATTTCAGCATTGGTGGCGGCTAAGCGAGCTTCTAGAAAGTCGCGAATGGCCTTGAGCCGTTTGAGCTTGTACTGCTTATAGTCTTGATAGGTAAACTAGACTTTATCGGCAATAAAAGGGCAAAAATGCCCTCAAAGCCTTATGTGACAAACACTTTAGCCGTTTTTTGGTTGATCGCCGAAACCCTTGCTATGTAAGGGTTTCCACTATTGCCGATAAAGTCTACTGATTAGGCCCGCAACAAAAAGGAAAAAACATAGCGCTATCAACTCCGTAATATGTTCATACGGTAGCGATCAATTTTGGTTTTTGCAATCAGCCGACGTCTGGAAATGAGTCGGGCTGACTGGCTTATGTAGCCGTCTTGCAGATCTCATATAACCGTAAGAAGAAGCCTATACTGAGTCCTTGTCGCTGCTGTAGGTTAGCCAATGCGATCGCCTTGTTACACCATTATACCGATGACTCGCCAGGATCTAGATCTGGCCATCGATTGGGCAGCGGCAGAAGGATGGAACCCTGGCTTGCAAGATGCAGACTGCTTCTATGCCGCTGATACCGGTGGCTTCTTGATGGGTTGGCTAGCGGATCAGCCGGTCGCGGCGATTTCGGTGGTTAAATATGGCGATCGCTTCGGCTTTTTGGGGTTCTACATCGTCCGGCCAGAATATCGAGGGCAAGGGTACGGCTGGCGACTTTGGCAGGCGGGGCTAGCGACTTTAGGGAACCGCAATATTGGGCTCGATGGCGTTGTTGATCAGCAGGAGAACTATGTGCGCTCAGGCTTTACTCTAGCGCATCGCAATATTCGCTACGGCGGCAGACGCTTAGAGTTACCCTCTTTAGATGCAAGCGCCGCTAAAGCTCATCAAATTGTCTCACTCGCTTCAGTACCCATAGAACAGGTCATTGCCTATGATCAAGCCTTTTTTCCTGCACCACGCGCTGCCTTCATCCGCTGTTGGCTAACGCGCCCGCAGAGCTATGCGGTCGGCATTTTGCACAATTCACAAGTAGCAGGTTATGGCGTCATTCGTCCTTGTCGTGAAGGCTATAAAGTCGGCCCTTTATTCGCTGATACGCCGCAGTTTGCAGCCGCTATTTTTCGGGCGCTACAAGCGCATCTGCCGATCGGCAGCGAGTTTTATATTGATCTGCCAGCGGTAAATGTTGACGCGATCGCCCTAGTTGAAAGTTACGCCATGATCCCCGTTTTTGAGACCGCTAGAATGTATACTCAGTCAGCCCCTCAGCTACCTTTAGAACGTACATTTGGAATCACTACCTTTGAGCTGGGCTAAATGAGCGCGATCGCCTTCATTCCTATCGATTTAGAAAGCACAGCCGATCTATGCGTCCGCTTTCGACGCGACGCTATGGCCGAAAGCTTTGCCGATGGCGCAGAACGTTTTGATCTAGCCAGCGGCGAAAACCATCAGCACTATCTCGACTGGCTACAGCAGCGCCTTCAAGAATTTCCAGAAGGTTGCGTTCACATACTAGAAAGCAGTAGCATCGTCGGCCAAATTGAAATGCAGCTCACAGGCCAGCAAACTTTAACCTATCTCAATATGCTTTATCTAGTCCCCGAAGCCAGAGGTCGAGGCTTAGGCAATCAGCTCCATGACTACATAATCCAAATATTTCAGCAGGTGGGTGTCGTCAAAGCTCAGCTTTCTGTCAGCCCCACCAACCAGCGGGCCTTAGCCTTTTATAAAAAGCATCACTGGCAAGATTTAGGCCCGCGCCCAGAAGATCCAGAATTGCATCTGATGGAACTGAGCGCAGGCGACTGGTGATAGGTTGTGTAGAAAGGGATCTACGCAGCTATTAACACAAACAAGATGATAATTACAGCAATAATCACCAACAGCGGCGGCGGCGAACCACCCCCACCTGAAACATCACGGTACCAGTTACAGTTAAGACAACTGTATTTGCTTTCTCCTCGTGCCACAATACTATGATGGCCGCATCTTGGGCATGAAAGATGGTTAGTTGAATATGGTTCGGAAGGGCCGAAGCGTTGCATGGCAAGTTCCTCCTTAGGGATGCAGTATATAAGCTGACTTGCTTTGTGCAGCAAGCCTTCATGTCATAGGCTTATGCCTTGTATTGCAATAGTGTTTCCTAAGTAAAGTTGTTTCAAGTTGCGCTTAAATCGAGCGCTACTGCTGTATTATCTCAAAATCATTTGGGGTCTACCTCCGATGATGATCCGACGATGATCGGGCAACTAGGGAAACTGCCATTGAACTGTTCGGTTTCCCTAGTTTCTATTGTCAAACAAATTATTTAAGTGTGAAGGAAGCGACTGGGATACTTCAGACTGCCGTGGCGAAATAAATGCGATGGTATCGCCCAGGATAAAAGTGGTCAATGATACTAAAATTAGGGTTTCCTTCTGTTTTGAACACTTTTTGTAGCCCTGAATACTTCTAGAGTCGCAAATACGTGAGAAATTTTGCCTAAGAGCATACTGAGTACTTAAAGCAACACAGACAAAATTTCAACAGTAATTTTTGCAGAATATCTTTAGTGGCGTTCTAAGCGCTGTTTTGAGCAACCTCTTTAGGAGTGATCTGAACTTTATGCTGCCATTTTGAGGCATTACTTCTCTAGCTTTCACCAACTCGTCCGGTCAAACACGTTTAAATTAAATATGGTCAAGCAGCGTCATTCGGGTGGTCAGGCAGAAGATAGTTCAAGAAATAGCGCAGACACTCAGCCAGACGCCAAGCGAATTTATTACTTGTACCGTTACCTGCTTGGCTGCTTAGCTATGGAGCGCAGACCCAACCAAGCTTACAACGCCGCCAAAACCGCTGAGCGAGTGGGCGATAAAGACTTACGCAAACTGTTTCCAGCGCTCTTTGAAACTGACCAAGCGACTGAAGGAGCTTTTGAGAAAGACACCGATAAAAACAGTCGAGCAGGCACCGAGAAAGATACCCAAAAAGCTTGGCGTGAGGCGGCTAAGAAATACAGCAAGGCCCGAAAATTACAACTGGCTATGTAGTTAATTTGCTCACTACCCTGAACAAAAGCCTTAAAAGTGCTTACAGAGACAGCACTGAGCCCTACAGTCGAGTCTTGACAACAGAAGATATCTTAATTGCTCTCTATTAGCTCATTGAGTTGACCCCTGATGAAAGAAAGCAGCTGGATCTACCTGTTGGCGACGGCTTAACACTACTGAAACAGATTTTGCTGACGCTGCGAACTAACGGCGGCATTGATAATTACGAGATGATTTTCAAGGCATACAAGGAATCAGTGGGGCTTGACTTTTCTAATAAGGGCACAATCATTCAGAGTTTGGATCAAGTCGATGAGCTGATTGAAGAAACTGTAACCCACATTCCGCCCTTTGAAGTGTCACACTCAGGTATTAATGATAGAGCCCTGTTTTGGAAAGACTTTCATGGCTTAGCAGTTCAAATGAACTAAGTCATAAAAATTCTCAATTAAGGGGCCATAAAAAAATAAGTTGAACATCTTCTTATGATCTCGCAACTAATAGAGTTGTTCTAGATTGTGGAAGCCATTGCTAAATCGTCTTTTGAGACAAAGGTAATTTCAGATTGAACAACTTAAAAAACAAATATTAGTCCAAGTTATTTTTGCTTGACTCCTAAAGCCTACGGTTACGTTCAAACATCTTATGGGAGGAGGCTTTCAGAAGTTCTGATCTCCTTT
>JBGTIK010000032.1:0-8052 GCA_041745715.1 Phormidesmis sp. | reverse complement strand
TCTTCTTCCTAGTCGCTGAAGGTAATTAGGTTGCGTCTCGGCTACTTTATTACTACTACAGAAAATTATCTGCGTATAGTAGCCACATCCTGTGAGTGGTACGGGAAAGTCTGTGATAGTGAGTGCGATCTCGCGGTGCTCAGGGCCTCTGAATCTTTTGCTATTGATAAATTTATCTACGCAAATGAAGTAACGTCAAAGTCAGTCTTAGATTAACCAAAAGTCTAACTCATACAAAAAAACGAAAACATTAATGCCAATGAGTACGTAGGTGACATAGGCGTAATCCGAGTCGGATTGTCATCGTGTAAAGGAACCATAGCAGTCTGTAGTGGTGAACTCTCTAATAGCGGCTCACAGAATAGCAGTCGCTAGTATTTTGTCTCCACGAGTGGAGAGTACGAAAAGATCAAACAGTAATAGCCCCTAGCTCCTGCATTGAGGGGAAAGCCCCGAGCTGCTGCATGGTCTTAAGATCGCTCGTTTCACTCCAGATCTCTCGCACTTTGCCGTTGACCAGTCGAAAAATAAAAATACCGCTTTCAAAGATACGCTGATGAGTTGAGTCAATTTCAGAAATGCCGCCGCTGTAGGTCGCATACCCTGAGTAGCGAACAACAATCTTCTCATCTTCTCCAATGATGTCCTGAACCATCCATACCTGATTTGAAAACATCATCCGATACCTTTGCAGCCAGACGATGAATAAGTTTCGCCCTAGCAGTCCGGGATCGCTGCCCTGTCCGTAAAAGGCAACATGCGGATCGAGCAGATCTTTAACGGTATTCAAGTTACCCTGTTCCAGAATTTCTCTAAACCAGCGTTTGAGTAGCTTTTTCTGTACTTGTGTCGGCACTGTTCCCTTCTCCAAATTAAGCTTGCTGTTGGGTGAATTATTTATCTCCAGCGTCTCAGACAAATGTGATTTAAAGGTGACAGAACATATATTAAAGTCAAACTCGGCTGTGCTGTTTTAAGCCTGTTGTCAAAAGTTTTGCTGATCAAAAGTTTTGCTGAAATTGCTAAAAACTCAAGACTACGAGCGGTTTCGAATGGGCAGCTCAATTTGAAAAGTCGAGCCCTTATGTTCAACGCTGGTTGCCCAAACTTTGCCGCCGTGAGCCTCAACCACCCGCTCTACAAGCGGCAGACCCAGCCCAAATCCATTACTATCGCGAGCGCGCTCGGTATCGGCCCGGTAAAAGCGATCAAAGACATGGGACAAATCCTCCTTTGAAATACCCATGCCTGTATCTATGACCTGCACAGTTGCCCAGTTGGCGTGAGCCTCTAAGCGTAGCCACACGGTTTCACCGGCTGCTGTGTACTTGTAGGCATTGCTCAGCAGATTATCTACTGCTTGTTTCAAAAGGTCTAGATCAGCCCACACTTCAATGAGTTGTTCGGGTACATGGACAATAAATTTTATTTTTTGAGCATCGAACTGAGTCGCATAACTCGCGGCTAACTTGCTCAAAAGCTGGTTGAGATTAATCGGCTTAAGCAACTCTGGCGCGAGGTGTCCCTGATAGCGAGCAAGCATGAGCAAGTTGTTCACCAAAACATTCATCGATTGGGTGCTGCCGACAATGTTTTCTAATAAGGGCTGAATCTGGGGGCACTCAGCCGCTAGCATGAGGGCGACCTGGGCATTGGTTAGGTTAGCAGAGAGAGGCGATCTCAGCTCATGGGAAGCATCGGCTGTAAACCGCTGAAGCTGGTGATAAGCCTGTTGAATAGGCCGCATAGCAATACCGCCTAAATGCCATCCGGTGAATCCGATTAATACTAAGGTGGCTGATACAGTTAGAGTTAGCGCGAGCTGAAATTGTCGCAAATCAGCTCGAATATCGCTCAGTGAAGTGGCAACTTGAAGATAACCGATCAGCTCATTTCCCTCTTGCACAGGCAGTGTCACCTGACGGAGCCAGATCTGTTCGGTGCTATTTTCGGTATTATTTTCAGAGAGCGGTGTGCTCACTTTTACGGTACGAAAACCCGGAGAAATTACCAGCGGTTCGGACGGTGGCGGGCCAAAAAAACGATTGAGCTGTGCCCTGGAGTTGTACCAGCGGACATACACCAATTCTGTCCCTAACGGCAACGTGCCACTGCCCAGTAGCGGCACGTTGCTCAAATTCACCTGCGGTTTGCCTTCAAACAGCTCATACTGCACACTTGCTGCCATTATTCTGGTTTTTTTGTGCAGCAGCCGGTCAGTCGATTCTAGCTTGTCTTCAATTCGCAAATAATACGTGGTTCCGGCAAACAGAATGAGAATGCTCCCCATCGAGAGCGTAAACAAACGGGCCAGATGACGACGACTGCGGTTAAACATTTATTGCTGCGTAGTCGCCTTATGAGGTGGGCTCAGGCGATACCCCATCCCATAAATGGTGTCGACCCAGGCCGCTGCGCCGACGGCCTGTAATCGTTTGCGGAGCTTGCGAACCAGCACAGTAATCGCATTGCTCTCTGGCTCGGTACCCCACTCCCACACGGCCTGCTCAATTTGATCGCGCGTTAGCACCTGCCGGGGATGACGCATAAAATATTCTAAAAGCTGGAACTCGCGGCTAGAGAGCGTAGAGACTCTACCCTGACGCTCTATCGTTAGCGTATCGAGATGTAGGTAAAGATCTTCCAGGCAAAGAGAGTCGCCTTGACAGACGGGCGATCGCCGCCTCAAGGCTCGCACCCTGGCCATAAATTCAACAATATCAATGGGTTTTACCAGGTAGTCATCTGCGCCTGCATCCAGACCCATGACTTTATCTGGCGTCGTATCTTTGGCGGTAATCATCAGCACTGGCGCTGTTTTTCCCGACGCCCGGTAGTGCTGACAGAGTCGCACACCGCTCACATGGGGCAGCATCCAATCTAAAATCAGCAGGTCATAGTCTTTTTCCGAGAGCAGCCACTGAGCAGTTTTCCCATCGCCCACCCCGTCTACGGTGTGACCCGCCTGACATAAAACAGTTTGTAGCGGCATAAGCTGCCGCTTATCATCTTCCACGAGTAAAATTTTCATGCGATCCACTTGCGTCGGACTATAACTAGGCCCTCATTAGGGTAAAGGATCACTGGCCGCTCAACGTCTATCGCCAGTGAGATATACAATAGTCCCAGACTTTTTTAAGATTGAGTACGAGGTTTAGGCTGTTTTGGCAGTAGGGCGCAAGCATGTCACGAATTAGCAAGCACTGGCTACAGGGCATGGGTCTCAAGTTTTGGCTGCTTTTGCCGCTGCTGGCTTTGTTGTTTTGGCTGAGCTGTGGTCTCATTGCAGACCAAGTGCTCAGTCGTCCGCGTGAGGCCAAAGACAAGCTTCAGGTCGATGTTCCTTCCCTCAACAACTAATGAAAAGCTGACACGAACGCCACCTGCCGCGATCGCTCACTAGCTTCTACAAAGCAACCCCCGGTGGTAATATCACCTGATCGATAATATGCACCACGCCATTGCGAGCCTCAATATTAGGCTCAATGACGGTCGCACCGTTTACACTCACCTGATCGCCAGTTTGAATACTGAGCGATTCACCCGGCACTGAAGTAGATAAGTCTCCGTCCACAAGCTGATCGGCAGCAAGCTGACCTGGGACAACATGATACAACAGAATTTGTCTCAAAGTCTCACGATTTTCGTCTTGCAGGAGCTGTTCCAGAGTTGCTGGCGGCAAGGCTGCGAAAGCCGCATCGCTAGGGGCAAATACCGTGAATGGGCCACCATCTTTTAGCGTATTTCCTAGCTCTGCTTCATCTAGAGCGTCTTCTAGCGTACTCAAAGAAGACGTATCTGAGATCACGTCATCTAAATTGTCATCTGTTAGGGCTATGTCCGAGTTCGGGGTACCTGTAGGCGCTTCTACAACATCTGGGAGAGTCTCAACCGGGGAAATTTGTGAATCTGTAGGCGATACAGGGTCTTGCGTTACATCAGCTCTACAGGCCACCAAGATAGGAAGCGCCAGGGCACTAACACCTAAGAGGGTTAGTTTCCGAACAGTAGGTACTTGATTGATAGCCATGAAGTAGATCCTCGAAAATAAATTGTTGTTGTCAATTGCTGTCTTCTCTCTAGTATTGAGAGTAAATGTGATCTAAAAGTGACGACACTAAACGCATTGTTGCGCTATTTGTTCACTCATCAGGTTCGAGTTGGTGTGGGAGTACGCATTGACCAGTGTTTAGGCCAGTGCTTGGACTGGGCACAGAGCGGTTTTGCAACCAAGCAAAAAGCGCCGCTGTGGTCAGTAACACTAGCGTGATGAGTCCAACAAGTTGAAGCATGATGCTGTAGCGCATAACAGTAAGCCTTTAAAATTGAGACTTTAAAACTAAGATATTGAGAACGAGTTTGTCAGAAACTAACCGCTGAATCAGGCCAGGTTAAAATGTTCCATATGAACTTGAGTGACCGGTACACCTAAGTCGTGCAGAGCGCGTTCCGCTTGCTCCATCATCACAGGTGCAGCGCAGATAAAATAATGCCTAGTTGCCTTGTGCTTTGGAATGTGGCGAGCTAGAAGTTCTTTACCTACATAGCCCTCTTCCCCTAACCAATTTTCTGGCGGCTCTCTTAAAACATAAACAACCTCCAGATCTAACTGCGCCTTGAGCGCCTCTAGTTCTTCACGAAAGGTAACATCCTCCCAGGTTTTGCTAGCATAAATCAGCATATAAGGGCGGTCATCTTTTCGTTCTGCTGCGGTTGCTAGCATACTCATCATGGGTGTGATGCCAACGCCACCGGCAATTAGCACAAATCCGGCTGAATCTCCGTAGCGATCAACCGTAAATACGCCGTAGGGGCCATCTAAATAAGCTTTCGTTCCGGGTTTAATGTCTTTGATAGTGCTGGTAAAGTCTCCTAACGCCTTGATCCCGAACTCGACGCGCCCCGCATGATCTGCATTAGAAGACATTGAAAAGGGGTGTTCTCTCATGCTTAGGGGCGTGATATCTAGCGTGAGCCAGGAAAATTGACCCGGCTGAAAGCGAAACCCATCGTGGCCCCAAGGACGTAAAGCCAGCGTCCAAACGTCGCCTCGCTGTGGGGTCACTTCTTCTACCAGATAGGGCTTGCGGGTCATCATCCAGGGTTTGATAATCCGTACGTAAACCACTAGCCACAAGGCGACTAGGGCCATGCCCGCCCATATCATGCCTTTCCAAAACAGGGCCAGGTAGTTGCTAACCCCCAAGGCATGACTCAGCCCTAATCCTACGGCCAATACTGACAAAATAGTATGAGAGATGCGCCAGGGCTCGTAGGGAATGCGTAAGGGCTTACGCCAAATGGTCGTCACTACCAGGGCGATAAAGGCTAATGTCCCTAAAATCGCCAGTCTTGCTCGCCAGGGAGCTTCTAGAAAATTTAGCAACTGTCGTGTTTCGGGTTGAACTACAAACAGCAGCATGGGATGAAGCAACACCATCAAAAACGCTGCCAGGGAGGTAAATCGATGGAATTGCAACAGAATATCGATGCCATATGAGGCTTCGATCCGATTGATACGAGCCGTCAGCACGAACTGCAAAGCCATCATTGCTAGCCCAATAAACCCGAGCGCAACCGAAAACTCAACCCAAAATCCTCGCGAGCCAGGAGGTGGGTATATCAATAAAACGAAGAGAGGAAAAAGGGTAATAAGTAAGTATGTGCCGATCCAAAAGAGGGCGATCGCAATCGGGCTACGCATTAATAAGCTTCTCATTTACGGCCTCCAAATTTGTTTGCTCAGCACAATTGTATGTACAGTATCTAATCCAATTGTGAACAAAAAGTGACTTTGATATAGCGTCTCTAAATGTCTCTAAACATAAAGCCTGTGATTGAAAATAGGCGATTTTACTCAGGCAACTGTTCTTCTCGGCGGACTTCCTCTACCTGCCCTACTTCAAAAATCAAAACAAACGTCCGTCCGGTTTGCTGTTCGATGAACGCTTCTAGTAACGCTACCTGCCGTGGGGTGACGGGTGCTTTGGCTCGCACGTTGAGCCGCACCTCTGGTGGATTTGCTAGCCAATCGGTTTCGCTGGTGAGCAGCTCTAACCGCTGAAACGTCACCGTTCGGTTCAGCAGCGCCTGCTGCAAACTAGATTCGAGTCGAACCTGCTGTGCTAGCTGCGCAAAGCTTAAGCTAAGCGGAACCACCAGCACGGCTGTTAGCGCCAGCGTCCAAACTAGCGCTTTTTTAGCGCGATGAAGAGAGGTATAGCCCGCCAGCAAAAAAACGAACATACAGGAGAGCGTAATCCCCAGCAAGTTGGTGATGTAAAGTAAGGTGGCCCCTAAGCTCAATGAGCCATTAGCTTGCGCTAAGCCTAGCCCAATGACACAAATAGGGGGCATCAGGGCTACAGCAATCGCAGTCCCCGCCAAGCTAGTAGACACTTTGGGTTCAACTTTGGCATAGCCGCTAATGCTGCCCGCTGCAATCGCAATCCCCAAATCGAGCAGGTTAGGGGCCGAGCGCGCCAGTATTTCGCTACCTAAGACCTCGCTGCCATAGCTAGGAATGCGGACGAGAAAACCAATGCTGTAGGCGATCGCAATCGATAAAAAAGTGCCCGCTGCAACCGCAACCACGCCTTTCCTGAAGAGCGTAATATTCCCCTGGAGTGCGCCAAAGGCAAGTCCTCTAATCGGCAGCATTAAGGGCGCGATCAGCATCGCACCGATAATCACAGCCGCGCTGTTGGTGAGTAGCCCCAAAGTTGCGATCGCACAAGAACTCATGGTCAAAATGACATAGGAAAAGTCGAGAATGGACTCATCTGATAGGTCAGCTAGAAACTGCTTGAGCCGAATGGGTTCTACTTTGACCCGCTGTGAACGACTAAAACGGTTACGAAGGCGGTCGCGAAGAGAGTTCAGCATAGTCTCACTAGAAAGCTGTGTAAGAAACCTACGGAGATGCTCGCTGCCACCGATCTAGAATATCTTTGAACAGCATTTCCTCGATCCATACTTTTGTTACTACCGTGAGCGGTAGCGCCATCACCAGCCCTAATGCGCCGAAGAAAGTGGCGAAAAAGAGCTGTGAAACCAGCGTGATAGCAGGTAAAAGCGCGACCTGATTTGCCATGATGGCAGGCGTTAGCAAGTAGCTCTCAACATTTTGAATCACCACGTAAAGAACTAAAACCGCGATCGCCTTCCAGGGCGCATCCAAAAACCCAATCGCCATCGGCAACACAGCGCTTAAGATCGGCCCCACATTAGGAATGAAGTTCAGCAGACCAGCTAGCACAGCATGAGCTAGCGCTAACGGTACGCCCAACAGCCACAGGCCCAGCCCGCTCAGGGTGCCAATAAAGACCATTTCAAACAGTGCGCCCGCAGTCCAAGCGCCTAGTCCATCGGCGCAGCGGGTCAAAATGCGATCAACCCGGTGACGATAGAAAGAAGGAAAAAGCCGGATAAACACTTTGCGATAGGGCTGCGGATTGACCAGCAGCATCAGCATTAGTACAACAACCAGCAAAAAATTGAGTAGAAAACTAATCGAGCTAGAGAAGATATCGGTAGCTTGCTGTATCAGGTTCATGCCCAAGGGCTGAAGCTGCTGAATGAAGCCAGTAGCATCGGGAATCTCTGGAAAGTTGGGGCCTAGCACCCGATCTTCTATCCAGTTGATGCCTGCCTGAATCTGCGAGAGCCCGTCGGGCAAAAGATCGACTAAATCTTGAAACTGCTCAGCAAACGCTGGCACAACCAGCGTAAAAATGCCTATGAGCAGGGCAATGACTAAGCCGAGGCTAAGAAAAACAGCGATAGATCGCTTCAGCCCCCACATTCTTAACCTTTGCACAAGCTGATTAATCGCGGTAGCCAGCGCGATTGCACTAAATACCAGCAGCAAAAGCTGTCGAATCTGCCAGAGGGTGTAGAGGGCGATCACAGGGCACTGGTTCCGTCGAATTGGATATGAAAAGCGTTGTTACGTAAGGGATACAAGGATTCTCCTCAACAATAAGTTAGTTAAATTTTTGCCCTAAAATGGCTGAATACCTTGATTTCACGTTCAGATACTAAATTATGTTT
>JBGTIK010000031.1:0-8087 GCA_041745715.1 Phormidesmis sp. | reverse complement strand
CGGGCGGTGCTTAAACGTTCTAGAAGGCCATACCAGCGGCATTACCTCAGTAGCCTTTCGCACTCTGCCCCCTACCAGTGCCTCAGCTACCCCTCCTACCCCTCAATGCATTCTCGCCAGCGGCAGCTTTGACGAAACGATCCGCCTATGGGATGTACAAACCGGAGACTGCTTGCAAGTGCTGCGGCCCGATCGCCTCTATGAGGGCATGAATATCACCGGGATGACTGGATTGACGGCAGGGGCGATCGCGACACTAAAAAGCCTGGGCGCTGTAGAGCGTTGAATTGCAAATTACCTGCTATTTCGATTTTCAAAATGATCCGTAGTAATGCGGACTGTCAGCTCAGCGTCGCCACAGATCAGTCCCGCGTGTTGGGACTGCAAGGGATCGTACAGGCAGGGATGGAAATTGAGATGCGAACGCCACGTACTTGATTGCTCGTACCTCACGAGCGCAAAATCTCAAAAAACATTCTAAGACAGCCTTTTATGGTCAAGCCAACAAATTCGCAGCGATCGCCTTCATAAAATAGAAATTCTCCTTGGCTTTTGCGATAGCGGTTGGGCTCAAACTACAAGCGCTATTAACTCAACTCCGAGATTTCTCTAACTCGTCGTCAGGCGGCTCAGGCAAACGCAACCGTCGTTGTACCGCTGTTGTTGGATATGGCTAAAGCAGCACTGTTTTGGCCTTATCGATTCTGGAATCAGCTTTGGAATCAGCTGTGAAACTAGCGCCAAAATTGGCTTTTAAAAAAAGCAGCTTCAGCTACAGTTTTGCTCAGCTGCTTAGCCGTAGGATGAGATTCATATTAAAAGCTGAAACAACCTTAAGATTTTGCGGAGATCGTTATGGTGCTTTTAGGTCAAGCTGTACCGTCCAAAAGTTCTAATGCCGCGATTTACATCGGTGATTACCGCTCTGAGCTAGAAGATTTTTTGGATATTTTGAAGCCGCTGATCCGAGAGCCTGCGGTGGTGGGTCATGAAGATTCTTTTTTTCGAGTACTTCAGCGAGAGCTGGAAGAAATGGGCCTAAATGTGCAGCGCTATCACGGGGTGCTAGTCGCGCAAGGGGCTCGGCCTAAAGAGCTGTTTCTATCCGCTCATATCGACCGTCATGGCTTGCTCTGTACGGGGCCAAATGAGTTTCAGTATGCGGCTTTTATTGCGGGCAATCAGGGCGAAAACATGGGCGGATCGGCTTCTGAGCACATGCTGCATGTGATCGAAGATCGCTTTCAAGGTCAGCGAGTGCAGGCGCATTTACCCTATGCAGGCACCTACTTAGGCCAAGGTGAAATCACCCGTTCGTACATTTGTCCGGCGCGAAAGAACTTAATTTTTGAGGTCAGCGGTTTAGATTTTTTGCAGCCCGGTACACCAGTATCGTTTTTAGATCGGCTTAACATCGTCGATGGCCTGATTTCAGCGCAGCTAGATAATGTGGTGAGCGCGGCGATGATTATCTATTTGTTTCGGCAGGGTTTTCAAGGGACTGGATTGTTTACCGCGCAAGAAGAATCCGGGCGAAGCTGGCGCTATGCGCTGTCTTGGTTTCAGCGGGAGCGACTGACGACGCAGCGGCTGCTGGTGCTCGATACTAGCCCCTATGCCACCCGTGAAGATGCCGATGCGCAGCAAATAACGCTGCGCCACCGAGACGCTAACGGCCCTTTTTGCGCCCAGATGACACAGGAATTGGTCAATCGCTGCCATCAGCTGGGGCTGAGCTATGGCTTTAAAGACAAATACATTGAAGCTCAAAATAGAACGCGCGCTAGGCCCTATCCTTTGGGCCGCACGGAGCTAGGTCGAATTGCCACAGCGACTGAAGGGGCGATTAGTGGCACGACTTTGCAGATTCCGACGACGGAATATCACACGGCGACGGAAACGGCTGCTTTGAGCGCGATCGCTGGCGTGCTGCAACTGCTGATGAGCTACCTTTAAAGCATTTACGGCATAGCATTTACGGCATAGACTGCTCTTTTTTTAGATACGATGGGAATTGATATAGAAACTTTGACCCTTTCCCTATCACCCCTTCTTTATCGAGGTATTTTGCATGGCCGCTAAGCGAGATCTATCCGAGTCAGCGCACTCAAAAGAACCTCTATCCAGCTCGGAGCCTGGGCGTGAACGTGCGCCCATTAATCCTTGGGTGGAAGCGCTACAGACGATAGGTTTGAGTATTGTGCTGGCCCTCGGCGTACGTACGTTTGTTGCTGAAGCCCGCTACATTCCATCGGGCTCGATGCTGCCGACCCTAGAAATCAATGATCGCCTCGTTATTGATAAAGTCAGCTACCGCTTTAAAACGCCTAATCGCGGCGATATTGTTGTTTTTCATCCACCAGCGGCGGCGGGCGCGCAGTTTTCTCGCGAAGCTTTCATTAAGCGGGTGATTGGCTTGCCCGGTGAAGTGATAGAAATCAAAAATGGCAAGGTTTATACCGATGGTGTGGCCTTAACAGAGCTTTATACAGAAGCGCCACCTGACTATGTTTGGGGGCCAAAAACGGTGCCGCCGAACGCTTACTTAATGCTGGGTGACAATCGCAATAATAGTGATGATGGTCACGTTTGGGGCTTTTTGCCGAGCGATCGCATTATCGGGCGGGCGACGATTCGCTTTTGGCCGCTGGATCGATTGGCGTATTTAGCTGATCCGAGTTACGAGGAGTAGGGCGCAGAAGATCGCCACAGCAGGAAAATAAATTGCGCTTCAAACCAAGCCTGCTAGGTGAAGGGCAAGTCCGGCAACGGCTCCAGCGAGAACTAGCCAAGCGGAGTTAAGCTTAAATCGAAAAAGAGCGATCGTACTCAAAATCGCAATCACAACCGTCACCCAGTCCATAATAGCCGCGCGGCCTAATGTATAGGTAACGCCTGCCATCAAGCCCAGTGACGCAGCATTGACCCCATCTAAAAAGCCGCTGGCCCACGGCGATTGGCGCAGCTTGGGCACCCAAGGATTGACTAAACCAACAAGTAGAAAAGCCGGGAGAAAAATGCCGATAGTGCCAGCGATCGCACCCGCATGGCCCGCGACTAAGTAGCCGACAAAAGTAGCCGTGGTGAAAACAGGCCCCGGCGTAAGCTGCCCAATGGCGACAGCATCTAATAGCTCTTGCGAGGTGATCCACTGGTTTTGCTCCACCAAATCGCGTTGCAAAAAAGCTAGTAATACGTAGCCACTGCCATACAAAACAGAGCCAACTTTGAGAAAGAATAAAAACACGCTGGCCCAGCCAATAGAAACGGCAGTAGCAGCAGTAGCAGCACTACCGGCTTGCGCCAACATCCCTGAGAGCGGCAACAGTAAGGCGCTAGAAGTTGTGCCTCGGCGCTGCCAGTTTTTGACTAGCATAACGGCGACACCCACGAGCAGCAGCAACACAATTTCATTCACGCCCGCAAAGTAGGCTAGGGTCGCCGCCACCCCAGCTACCGTAGTGGGCCCGTCTTTCAGCGCTTTTTTGCCCAGCTTCCACAGCGCCTGCAATACCACCGCCATAATCACGGGCTTAATGCCATACAGCAGCCACTCCACCTGTGGCACCGTTTGATAGCGCACATACAGCGCTGCCAATAGCCAAACAATCACCATCGCAGGCAAAATAAAGCTGCTGCCCGCCACAAATAAACCCGGCCACCCGGCCCGCTCATAGCCAATATGAATCGCTAGCTCAGTAGAATTTGGCCCCGGCAACAGATTCGTCACCCCAATCAAATCCAACAGATTTTCCCGGCTCATCCACTGCCGCCGCTTTACTACCTCATCATCCATCATCGCAACGTGAGCCGCTGGCCCGCCAAAAGCCACCGTTCCTAACCGAAAAAACACACTCGCGAGTTCAGAGAGTCTACGCTTTCGCTGCTCAGGCGAAAGCGCTTCATAAACAGCATTTTCTAGCTCCTGGCTACTATCTTGAGTCTCTAATGTCATTACCCAGTCTTCTCTAGTAATACAGCTACACCAACTACTTTAGACGTCACACATTGAGGAAAGCATATCAGCCTATTAATGCTGACGGTAGAGTTCGGCTTCCGTTGAGTTGTCTAGAATACATAGCGCAAATAGCTGGGACAAGGTCTGGTAAGTTGTTGATTATGCTTTAAGTGCCCATCGTTTTCAGCTTGTAAAAAGATCCTGAAGGGGTGACACAACCACTAGAGCGACGACATAGCTTATGCCTCTTGCAAAAAAGATAAATAGCCGTTGCTTAGATCTTTAACCGCTAGCTCATAAAACTGTTGCCCATGCGCTGGTGTCGCCAAATCTGGGTTAGACCCCATCCGCCCGTCAGCATAAAATTCACGAAAGTCTGTTGAATTATAAATAGAGCGACCAGCAGGAGCCACAGTGGGCGAGAGCGTTGCCCGTTTAATTGCTTCTGGATAGACAAACTGAGTCAGGGCAACTTCACTCGGTGTAGCATGAGAGCCCTCCTGATCGCCGTAAAGCTGTTCGGCGAGTGCGGTAACGGCTTGGGCTTGATACCAGTTGGCAATTTTACAGCGGATTTTAGCGGCATTAGGAAGGTTTGCATCTGCAATTGCTGCATACACTTCTGAAAAAGCCGCCTTCATAGTCGCCACATTGCCCCCGTGCCCATTGACAAAGTAAAACCGCTCAAAGCCATGCCGAGCCAACGGCTTCACATAGTCTTGAATTAGGGCAATTAGGGTGCTAGGCCGCAGACTCACACTGCCCGGAAAGGCCAAGTGATGCAGCGCCATGCCGACATTTATAGTGGGGCCAATCAGCGCCCCGGTTGCATCTCCTATCCCTTTGGCCACTACCTCGGCGCAGATGGCATCGGTGCCAATCAGCCCAGTTGGGCCATGCTGTTCGGTAGAGCCAATCGGGAAAATAATGCCGCGCGATCGCGTCAAATACGCCTCAACCTCAGGCCAACTGCACAACTGCAACTGCATAAACGCACTCCCTAAAACCTAAGAACTAAAACCTAAGAACTAAAACCCAAGGGTCTAATTTAATAGCAGATATCTTGTGACCGAACTTTGTCATCTTATCGTAGCCTTCATAAATTGATAGCCACTCAAACAGTAGCCTTACGGATAGAGACTCAGACCCCATCCTCACGTTAGAATAGTCAAAAGGCAAAAATACGCTAGCGGTTAAGAGCCCTTATCAGCTTATAACTCAAAGCTCTAAACCAAAGCCCCCAATCAAAGCTCAGAATCAAAGCCCCCAACCAAAGCCTCCAACAAAGCCCAAACCCACAGCCAGAATCCGCATCAAAGAAAAACATGCTGCAACGTAAAATTTACCAGCTTTCCTGTGATGGCCGTGAAGTGCAAATTTTCTTACGCGACCAGCAGCGCTGGATAGAATCAGCCACCATCCTCAGCATCGAAGGGGATCTCGTGACCGTTCGCTACGAAACTGAAGACGAAGACGAAATTTGCTCATGGGAAGAAATGGTTCGCATCGAGAGCATTGGCGCAATCAGCCAAAAGCTAGCCACCGTTCCCAAAGGCTACAGCGAACTGCCCCTTACCCACGACTGCCCAGATGCCGAGCAAATGGGCGGTAAAGAAGCGACCGAAAAATAAACGCTGCTATTTCCCCACTTTCTGCGAACGCTGTCTTCTAAAAAAACTCGCTTGCGCGATCGCTATCTCGCGCAAGCCTGCTCTTCCGCGCACTCTTCTAATCATGCCCGACTAAATCAAACACCTGCCCATCTACCAGCAGTCGGGTAATGCCTTTCGCCTGTAAATAAGGACTCGTGCGGGTAATTAGGTTGCCATCGGGCACTTTAATCACCCGCTGCTTATTGCGAGAAAATCGCCGTGCCACCCGATGATTGTCAAACACAGGTAGCGTTTTCGCCTTTTCTTCGGCTATTGGAATCTGGCCTAAATCTGCAAAGTCGCTCAGTGGCCGGGTAATTAGCTCAGAGCGCATATCCACCACCAGATAGCAGGGCTTAGGCAATACCGCTTCGTCTAGTGGCATGATTTCCATTGTCACCAAGCTAGGGAGCTTTGGCTTTAGCAGGCCAAGGGTGTCGTCCTCGTCGTCCTCGTCGTCCTCGTCGTCCTCGTCATCATCGCCAAAGTCATCGCCCAGCGTTTCATCTAGCCCAAGCAGGTCGTCATCGTCCTCTTCTTCGGCTTCGGCGATCGCTTCTGGGATTGAGCCATTAGATTCAGGTTCATCGGCATCGTCGAATGAAACCTGTTCTGACTGTTCGGGCATTAAGCGATCGCCCGTCAGCAAAGGCAACTGCTCATCATCATCATCCAACCGCCGCGTCCGACTGCGGCGACGAGAGAGCGTCTGGGCCTTAGCCTCTTCTTTCTCGGCGGCTGTTTTGAGCTTAGGCGGCTCTACACCCGCTACGGATGCGACTAAAAGTTGGTCGGCGTCAGCTTCTGTCTTTACTATTTCGGCAACTGGCATTGCGGCAACTGAAGCGGTGCTAACACCAGTAGTTTTATCGGCCCCGCTCATCCGCTTTTGAGCAATCAGCTGAGCGTACTCGGCTGACGGCAAAGTCGTTTTCAAAATCCGGCTGATTGTGCTGTTGCTCACCCCATAGCGATCCGCCAACGTCGAAGTGGTTTGGTCGATCTGCTGGTACAGCTCAATGATGTCGCTTTTATCCGAGTCAGACAGTTTTCGGGGAGCCATGCTGTCGGTATCCTTCACAATTGCCTTTTCCAGTATGGCAGTTTTTCGGGTTGCGGACTGGAGAAATCGCCAGCCTTACACCTAGAAAGTTACAAGCGATCACATCTACAGGCACCATCACTGCCTTAACCCAACCGCCTCAACCCAGCCCCTTCAACCAGCCAAAGATGGCTCAGCAAAGAAAGCCTCACCCAGCATAAAAACATAGCTTTGTCATCCTCAGGCAGAGCATCTAGCGCCAGCAGCGTGCGGCTCACAAACCGATTCCGCCCAAAAAACTGAGCCCCTAGGCGATGAAGGTGTAGCAATAGTGCACTGAGATCATCTTCTGCCCACTGAGGCAGCTTTTCGCTCAGCGGATTGACCCACAAAAGCCAACCTAGCCCACCCATCGAAGAGAGTTGCCGAGTCAGGCTAATTTCTAAAGCAGCACCGAATTTTTTGGCCTGCTGAGCCCCTAGCAACTGCTCCACATCCCGATAGAGTGACTGAGCCAAAAGCACACAAGCCTTGGCATAAGCTACCGGTGCCACCGGATGCAGCAGGCCCATATCTATGCGTACCTGCCGCCATAAGCTATAGCGAAAAGGCTCTTCTAGCAACACACAGACCTTGCCTTCGCGCTCTACCCTCTGCCGCCAAGCGCTGTGAGCTTCATCCTGCTGATGGGCACTAAAAATGCTGAGCAGCCGAAAAGTCTGACCCTCGTAAGATAAAATCGGCACCTTAATGGCTTTCTTAGGATGTTGAACCTGCGTAATTTCAATATCCTCAGGCGTCAATAGAAACATAGTGACAGATGGCAAACTATAAGCGTTCAGGCCGATTAATCGCACTTATCGGCAGAATTAGCGTACCCAAAACTATCCTCGCAGCCAATCTGACATCAACTTAATCAGGTGTAAAATCAGGGTAAGCTGGTACAGCTGATAATCAGCACTTTTAAGGATCCTTAGCTCAGTTGGATAGAGCAACCGCCTTCTAAGCGGTCGGTCACAGGTTCGAACCCTGTAGGATCCGTTGACCGTCATAATCAGTGAGGTGATCGTCAGGTTATGCCTGATCGCTTTCATCATGAGTCATTACAGGTAGGTGACGTGCCAAGGCATACGGATGATCTGCCAAGACATGCGAGTGATTTGCCAATATGCTCGGACACTTTGCCGATAGATGCAGACGAATTGTCAATATGTGCCGATGAGTTGGCAAAGTATGCACGCGATTGGCCTATGTACGAAGGCGATCAGCATAATGCTGTGATTGAGGGGCCTAAGTGTAAACAACCATTAGTGCTCATTGGCCGAGCAATGTCGAAGCAACTGTTGCGCTGTTGCAAAAATAGCTGGTATCTCCGTAGGTTTACGCCTGTGCAGCATAGTGCGATCGCATACCTGTGAAAAAACCTGTGATTATA
>JBGTIK010000030.1:0-6955 GCA_041745715.1 Phormidesmis sp. | reverse complement strand
ATATTTAGTGGATATTTAGTGGATATTTAGTGGATATTTAGTGGATATTTAGTGGATATTTAGTGGATATTTAGTGGATATGCCGTCAAAATTTCCATCACGATTTCTAACGTTTGGCTCAAATGACTTTTGCCATTAGGCAATTGGCTAACCAGATCTAGCGGCCCATTTGCGCCGTTGTGGCTCACCGAACCCAACGGCACTAACTGCACTTTGCCCTCATTTTTAGCCTGATTCCAGCTCGAAAACGACAGTATCGGCCAGCGCTTTGGAAACATCATCGCGCCGATTTGAGCGAGAATATCGCGATCGCCCGTCAGATGATAAAGCCGATCAATAGCCGTCACGCCATTGTCGCCGCTGAGTACGCCCGCTAGCGAAATCACCTCAATCGGCACATCCAGCGCATACTTCAAGTAGGTCACTGCGCCTAGGGCCACCTGCGCGCCACCGCTATAGCCCAGCAGCGTAATCGGCGTTCCGGGCCGGTAATTCTGCTGCCTTAAACTGTTCAAAATTACCTGCGCCGTACCCCGATTAAACACCGGGCCGTAGCGATTATCAGTTGAGACCGCTACTTGAAACGTATTGCGCAAGTTCACAAAAATATCCAACGGGCTTTGTTCATTCCAGGCTTCCACCCGGTTAATCCAGCGCCAAACGGTCGAAAACGGCCTTTGTGCCGTCAGCGGTCTATTCAAGGCCGAATACGCCAAAATGTCCTGAACTAGAACAATATCAGGCGGTAATACGGCGGCTAGCTCATCCAAAAAGTTCTGTACCCGTACTGGATAGTCTGCGCAGCTTTGAGAAATGCCATCTAGATAAATCAGGTAACGGCTGGGGGGGGTGTTAGAGCGATCGCTACCTCTACCGTCAACCTGATGCTGATCTGAAATCTTACAGGGAATATGGGTTTCAATCCCATCTCCATACCAGCCAGCCCACCAGCCCAACGATTCAAAAGGAGACAATAAGCCTGCTACGAGCAGCGCAATCATACTGACTCTGGCCAAATCCACGACCAGCCCAAGCAACTGATTATTAAACGCTAAATACCACTGTAGCCAACTATTATTAATCGGCGATAGCAGCACAATTGCACCCACCGCCAGCAGCACAATCCCGCTTAAGCTTAGTAACCGTCTACTCATTGCCAGCCATTATTTAAATTCATCTTCAGCCGATCTTCGGTTAGTGCGACCATTATCCTCTAATTTTTGATTGGCCCGCACATCGCCTAAATCTCCATCGTCTCGATGCTTAGCGTTTAAATCGCTGTCCGCTAGACCTTTACCTACCGATGCTGGCTGCGCTCTCAGTCCAGCATAAAGTTCTTCTGCAAGCCGGTTGCGATTTGTAATCAATTCCTCACCTGCCACCCAATTCGTAATCCACTGCCCCAAAGACGCGATTGGCTGGCCCACCGTTTTTTGTAGCAATTGCAATACCACCCATCCCAAAGCCGCACTCTCAAAAGCAGCCCACCGCCCCAGTTCGGTAATCGCTTCGAGCCCAACAACAACGGCCAATAATGTCCAAATAGAGAGCAGCACAAACACAGCCCCACCAAAGTAAGGCATGACCACAAAAACACTCAGCACTAAGGGCGCGTAGCTAACGCCTAAGGTTCTGAGTACCGCTGATAGCGAAAGCGGCTCGATAAACGTGAAATGAAGAATAGTCCAAATGCTGACTGCCCAAAACCCATAGCCCACCATAAAAAAAAGCGCTGAGATCAATAGGCTCAATACAAACCGAAAAGGCCGCACCTGATTGATAAAAAGCACCACAATTTGACTGAGAGATTGAGAAAATCCAGCAATAAAAACCACACTCAAGGCCGCTAATAGACTGTGCGGTTGGGTAGAAATGCTTTGAAAGGTTTCAGCATTGAGCGATAAAGCGCCCGATACCAGTGACCAAAAGTTAGAAAACGCGTCCTCTGTCGGCAGCTGACTTAGTAGCTGGCTTATCCTTTCAAATTGACTGCTCAAAAGTACCCCTTACGCAACCCTTAGACCGACTTTAACGCTATACTCTCAAATCATCATCTGCATCGTCATCTGCTCAAAATTTTGATGCCCTTCAGCGCGACACCGCCAACGCTCTAAAAACTAATACGCTAACAAATTCGCTAATAACCCCGCTAAACATGTCTGATCACCCGGCAAGGATTTCCCACCGCAACGACATTCTCAGGGATATCTTTAGTTACCACGCTGCCTGCGCCAATGGCGACATTAGCACCAATCGAAACGCCTGGGCAAATAATCACGCCGCCACCAATCCAGGCATTATCACCAATGCGAATCGGAGCTGCTAGCTCTTTGGTCGTCAGCCGAATCGCTGGATCTGTTGGGTGATAGGCCGCGTAAATCTGCACTTTAGTCGCGATTAAAACATTGTTGCCAATGTGTACCTCGTGGCAGTCGAGAATGGTGCAGTCGGCATTGATGTATAGATTTTCACCCGCAAAAATATGACAACCATAGTCACAGTGAAATGGCGGCTCAATGGTAAAAATTTTGCCAATTTTGCCAAACAGATTGCGAATGGCCTGCTGCTTGCGCTCAATCTCGCTCGGCTTTGCCATATTGAAGTCGTACAGAAAATTCAGCGCTTTCATATGCAGCGCCTTAAGCTCAGGATCAGCGGCTAGATAAAGCTCTCCCGCCAGCATTTTTTCTCGTTCTGTTTTCTCTGGCATCATCTGTTTTCTCTGGTATAGCTGCCTATTTTCCCTACCTATTTTTATTTAAAGCGGCTGCGCACCACTTGAACCGGAAACCAAGGAGAGAACCAATAATGAGCTTGCTTGACGACTAGATTTTGAGAATGGATAGAGCGAGGGTTATCTGGCTGTACACCGTTCTGATTATCTCCTAGCTGACTGTTTAACTGACTGTCTAGCTTATTATCAGGTTGAAAATAAACTAAGGCAATATTGTTGATGCCGACGACTTCTTGACCTTCTTGGAACCAGCGAGCTTTCCAGAACTTGAACCATGCTAGCCAAGGGTTTTGCGATCGCACACGAGGCGGAATCAGTTCATTTAAATAGGCATCTGTCAGATTCAAGGGCTCAGTCCGCTGCCGCTGTAGCCATCGCATTTGGCAGCGCCAGTCGGCAGATATGTTCTGTTGTTTGGCCTGCTTGATGAGCTTAGATGCCTGCTGTGTCTTGGCTTTAGCCACTGGCAGCTCTGTCATATTAGCTGGAGAAAATTGGCCTACCCACTGGCGAGGTTTTTCAGGTAGCAGCCAGTCTTTGAGGCGCGTGTGCAGAATGCGCGTGAGCAACTCTTCATTTTTCATGGCACTAGCGGTCAGCTGTACCAAAGTAGCACTATAGCCGGATGTCAAGTCTTCATAATTTACATGGATAGCAGAGCTGTAATGAATATCTCCCGACAGGACAACAACATCTTTGCGATGCTGAAAGAGAGTTGTTAATAGCATAGCTAGCGCCTGATCGTGAAAGTTCCAAGAATCTCCGACATCTGCTGAGAAAACCTTGCGGCGATTCAAATGCCATTGCTGAATCCAGTCGAGCACTCGCATTCCAAAGACGTTAGTCGGTGCGACGATAAAAGTGGCGTAGGCCGAGGCAGTATCCGAACCGCTATCAGAACTGCTATTGGAACTGTTGTTAGAAGCGCTATAGATAGATGGCAGCGGCGATTGAGTCAATGAGTCGCTAATTTGCTCTTTAAAGGCACTAGGGCTAAGCAACATCGGGGGATCGATGGGCTTGCCTTCAATCGGATAGCCCCGGTAGGTGCGCGTATCTAATACAATTACTTCGTGGCAGGCGCTGCGGATAGTGTAATGCCAAGTGAGCGCCTTTTCGCTGCGCTGTAATATCCAAACATGGCCGTCTTCAACAAATTCAGGTAGGCCAGTATGAGGATTAATGGGCGGTAACCCTAGGTAAGTAGCGATCGCCCCTTTCGCTTTCAAGTCTTCCCCTTGTGACTTTGACCACTGCTGCGCCGCCAACAGCAAGGCCGAACCAGAAGTTCCTACCTCAAACTGCTGAGGCGTATTGCCCCAAGCCTGAAAAGCAGCGTACGCCAGCAAAGCATTTTGTACGGCCTGATAGCCCAACGGCTTGCCCAATATTCTCAAACACCATGCCTGATTCAGATTCCAATCGTCACTGACATCATGATCGTCAAAAATAGTGTAGGTCGCAACATTTGCGAGCAGACGACGCACTTTCCAAAGCGAGTACAAAAACTGCTCCATGTTGCCTTTGTCATCCTCCCAGCGGCGGATAGTTTTGCGATCTTGAGTGACTTCTTTCCCATCTGGTAAGCGGGCAGGCCAGCAGGCCGGAGAATGCGCCAGTAGATAAGCCGCGCAGTATTCTCCAAAGCCGAGTAAATGGCTAGTAGTGCGCTCTTCTTTGCCCGTGAGTCCGGCAGTGAGTCCGGCTTGTTCAGTCGCGAACCGGGCCCTTTGACCAGCGGGTAGTTG
This sequence comes from Phormidesmis sp., assembly GCA_041745715.1. Classification (GTDB taxonomy): domain Bacteria; phylum Cyanobacteriota; class Cyanobacteriia; order Phormidesmidales; family Phormidesmidaceae; genus Phormidesmis. The sequence goes on along the minus strand of JBGTIK010000030.1, from coordinate 2,473 downwards.
TTTTGGCCGGGCCCCCCAATTCAGCCCATCAGTCGGCGCATTAGCATCGCTGTGATCTAGCGGCAATCTCTCTTCCCAGCCTAAAAGCGCATCGCCTAGTGGGGTTGCGATCCACAGTAGCGGATCGGCCACATCGTCGCCGTAGATTTGATCCCCAGTCATCAAAAGCTGATGCGGACGGGCTTGCGGGTTGTGAGCCTCTGCGGCAATCAGGCAGTCCAAGATAGGCAGCGCGTCAAAGCCTTCACCGTGGGGTTTGCGGCAGGAGCCGTGGACGATTTTGAGGTGGCTGAGTGCCTGAGGGGGAAGTGCAAAGGTTGGTTTTTGGTGGGCAAAGTAGCTAATGGATTCGGTGTCAGCGGCTGCTTTTGACTCACGTTTTGATTCAGGTTTTGATTCAGTGCGGCGATGCGGGCGGCTAAGGGCGGCGGCTAAAGAGCAAGTGCAATCTTGAGCGGTGAAATCAAGGCCGTAGGCGTAAAGGCGATCGCTCTCCAGTACAGCATTCGATCCCAGCTCAGGATTCAGCGGCTGAGCCGTGACCGCGACGACGTGTAAATATTGACCTAGCGCGATAGTCTCTCGTTCGCCTCGAAAAACGCATTGGCCCAACTGCTCTCCCGCCTGCTGCGTTTCAAAAATTTGCAGACTCACCCGGCAAGGCTGCTTAAGCGCCACCCAAACCGTTACCGACGTTGCCTCCGTACGCCGTAAAATCGGCCCAGCTAGCAGCAGCGGTAGATCCTTTAAAAGCTCATCTTTCGGGAGATAGTCCATGCTAACTAACGGATACAGGTAAATCGGCTATTCTATTTTGAATCTATTTGGATGGATCAATATGATTTAGATCTATAAAGCCCAAAGCTAAAGTCTAAAGATGGTGGAATGACCTTACACAAAGACTCTATCGTAGTCGTTAGCAGCAGCCTAATCGGTCTCTCAATAGGCCTAGAAATTTGCCCAAATTCATGCCCCTTGATCGCTACCCAGCTAACAATCCCCCGCTGATCTTCCGCAACGCCTTATGAACCATATCTGCGTACCTTAGCTCACCTGTCAAGATTTTCATCATCGCCTTCGTTGCCCCAGGCTGCTTCATAATCACCCGATAACCTAGCCGAGGTGCAGTGTAAAAAGCCTTCGCTAACCGTGAGGCCAGGCGCATTTCACTGCCTAACTCGGTATTGACGATACGTGTATAGTTCGCTATCGCTTCAGCCTCGCCCGCCAAGGACTGATCTATGGCCTCAGCCGCCTTTATCCCGGTAAACATAGAAGGTCGAATGCCTTCTGCCGTAAACGGATCGACCATGCAGGCCGCTTCTCCAGCAAGCAACGCATTTTGAGTATGCAAAATCTGATCGCCCTGCCATATGCACACCGGGTGGCCGTGCTTTTGCGCCGCATCACCGTCTACGCCAAATGCCGCCGCGTAGTCCACCATTGGCTGCAATAGGTCATTGCTTTTGCGATCACGCCCACTATGAAAAACACCGCTCCCAATCGAATAGCCATCCCGTTTGGGAAAATTCCACACATAGCCGTTCTTTAACAACCCAAATTCAAAATGCACCACATGGCCATCTTCCACCAATACCTTCGACTCAATTTCAATTGCGCCGCCTATATTCTTGGCCTGACGCGCCTTAAACCCCAACCACTTAGCCAGAGGACCTCTCGCCCCATCAGCAGCAATCAAATAAGTTCCCGATACGGTTTCATGGCGGCTAGTCGTGACTTGCCAGCAATTTTCCACAAACGCAATCCCAGTCGCTTTTGTAGCATCTTGCAGCACCGCGCCTTTGGCCTGAGCCTGCTGCACAATATAGTGATCAAACTCATTGCGCCGCACCATCCAAATCGGCACACCCAAGTCTGCTTCTACCGCATCTTTCAGCTTCCAAGTGTAGCGGGCGCGAGTCACCTTTTGTGAAATCACCGGCTCAAAGTCAAAATCAAACCAGTCTGCAACTTGGGGTGACACCCCGCCACCGCAAGGCTTATAGCGAGGCAGCGAAGCTTTTTCTAACAGCAACACTCGATGCCCTTTTCGGCTCAAATGATAGGCCGCACTTGCACCCGCAGGGCCAGCACCTACAATAATGCAGTCGTATTGTGACATAAGCCATCCTGAGCGCAACGGGCAAAAGCCCTACAAGTCTACCCTGATGTCAGGGCGAAAAATAGGGCTTTTGATAGGGCTATTTTGTTCTGGTAAAAATCTAAACTTTTTCGATTTGAGACCTGATCGAGCAAGCCTTAGGCAAGACCCGTATTAGCGCCTCGACGTCCCGTCGCTAGCTCAACTTTGACAATGGTGCCGCCCATTTTTTGAATGCGCTGTTGCTCTTTAAACCAGTTGTCGTAAGGAACTAACTTTGTAAAGTAAGTATTTTGTAGCTCACGCTGAGTCCGAATCCTGGTTTGACTAGGGACACAGGCGGTGACTCGAAACATTCGCATAGCAAGGGCC